>DATHUJ010000039.1:0-2789 GCA_035462375.1 Jiangellales bacterium | reverse complement strand
GTCGAGGACCACGTGCATGCCGCCCTCGCCGGCGCCGGCCAGCTCCGAGGTGGCGCAGGACAGCCCGGCGCCACCGAGGTCCTGGATACCGACCACGAGGCCCTCGGCGAAGAGCTCGAGGGTGCACTCGATGAGCAGCTTCTCCATGAAGGGGTCCCCGACCTGCACGCTCGGGCGTTTAGCTGGTCCGTCCTTGTCGAACGTCTCCGACGCCAGCACCGAGACGCCGCCGATCCCGTCGCCACCGGTCCTCGCCCCGTACAGGATCACCTGGTTGCCGACCCCGGTGGCCTTGGCCAAGTGGATCTGGTCGTGTCGCACGACGCCGACGCAGAGGGCGTTGACCAGCGGGTTGCCCGCGTACGACTCGTCGAAGACGACCTCGCCGCCGACGTTGGGCAGGCCCAGGCAGTTGCCGTAGCCCCCGATCCCGGCCACCACACCGGGCAGCACGCGCGCGGTGTCGATCGCGTCGAGCGGGCCGAAACGCAGGGGGTCCATCACGGCCACCGGGCGCGCCCCCATCGACAGGATGTCGCGCACGATGCCGCCGACCCCTGTGGCCGCGCCCTGGTAGGGCTCGACGTAGCTGGGGTGGTTGTGCGACTCCACCTTGAAGGTCACTGCATAGCCCTGGCCCACGTCGACGACGCCGGCGTTCTCCCCGATGCCCACCATGAGGTGGCGGCGCATCTCGTCCGTGGTCTTGTCGGCGAACTGGCGCAGGTGGACCTTCGAGGACTTGTACGAGCAGTGCTCGGACCACATCACGGAGTACATGGCCAGCTCGCAGCTGGTCGGGCGCCGTCCCAGGATGTCGCGGATCCGCGCGTACTCGTCCTCCCGGAGGCCGAGCTCGGCCCACGGCTGCGCCTGCTCGGGCGTCCGCGCGGCCTGCTGGGTGGAGTCTGTGCTCACCCGGCGCACGCTACCCGGCGCGGGTGGGGCCCAACGACCCTGCCGTACGGGGGGTGCCCGGGGGGACGCTGGGAGGGTGAGGGGGCCCACAGACGGCCCGGCGGCCGGGGGTGGACCGGTCGCCGGGCCGCTCGACCACGAGAGGAGGCCGACATGGCCGAGGTCGCGAAGCGCCGCGAGGGCGGCGGCTGGCCCGAGCTGCTCGATTGGTTCGAGCGGGGGATGCCCACGATGTTCCGGGGACAGGGACAGGGACAATGGCCGGGCACCGCCATCCGCGTCGAGGACTACGTCGAGGAGGACGCGTACGTGCTGCGCGCCGAGCTCCCCGGCATCGACCCGGAGAAGGACGTCGAGGTGACAGTCACCGAGGGCGTCCTGGACATCCGGGCCGAACGCAGGGAGGAGCACAAGGAGGGCGGGCGCTCGGAGTTCCGCTACGGCTCGTTTGAGCGCAGCGTCACGCTGCCGCCGACCGCCAACGAGGACGACGTCACGGCGACGTACGCGGACGGGATCCTCACCGTGCGGGTGGGTCTGGGTGAGCAGCCCAAGACCGAGGCCCGGCGGATCGAGATCCGCAAGAGCTGACGCTCCCGTCCTAGCCTGGGGCCTGTGCCAGCAGCACCGGTGGTGGAGTGGCAGGTCGTCCCGCCTGCCGCTCCGCTGCGTCGGTACGTCCGGCGCTACGTCGGGTACCGGCTCGAGGGCTTCGCTCCCGGGACCCACCTCGGGCTGCCGTCCCGACACCTCACCGTGGTGATCAGCCTGGGCGACCCGACGCGGCTCACCGAGATGCCGGAGCCCGGCCAGGCGCCCGGGGACTTCCAGGTGCTGGCCAGCGGCCTGACCACGCGGCGGGCCGTCCTGGCCCACGACGGCCGGCAGCACGGGGTCCAGCTGGAGATGACACCCGCGGGGTCACGGGCGGTGCTCGGTCTGCCCGCCGGCGAGCTGGGCGCCTCGGTGGTCGGGCTGGACACGCTGCTGGGTCCCGCGGCTTCGGAGGTGGCCGAGCGGCTCGCCTCCCTCCCCGCTTGGGGTCAGCGATTCGCCGCGCTGGACGCTGCGCTGCTGCGGTCGGTGGGCCGGCTGCCTCCCGCGCCGTCCGAGCTCGAGCGGGCCTGGTCGGTGCTCGTGGCCAGCCGCGGCGGGGTGCGCGTCGCCGACCTGGCCCGGGAGGTCGGGTGGAGCCGCCGGCACCTGGGACAGCAGTTCCTGCGCGAGTACGGCCTGGCACCCAAGGAGACCGCCCGGGTCGTGCGTTTCGAGCGGTCGCGCTGGATGCTGACCGGGCCCGGTAGCCCGCGGCTGAGTGACGTGGCGGTGGCGTGCGGCTTCTACGACCAGGCGCACCTGTGCCGCGAGTGGGCCGCGTTGGCCGGATGCAGTCCGACCGCCTGGCTGGCCGGCGAGGAGCTGCCGCCGGTCTCGGCGCGGGCTGGGTGAGGGTGCTCGCCCGCCCGTCATGGGTGCCTCGTGGCTCCTCGCCGGCCCGGACGCTCCAGTGCTCCCATTCGTCCAAGACACCGGGATGGGGGCCCGGGCAGGCTGGGCGCATGAACGACACCGGCTCGCCCACCAGCACCCGTCCGCGCACCACCGTCTGGCCGACCCTCGTCTACCGCGACGCCCGGGCGGCGATCCGCTTCCTGGTCGAGGCCTTCGGCTTCGAGGTCACCGCGCTCCACCCCCCGGAGGGTGACGGACCGGTGCAGCACGCCGAGTTGTGCTGGCCCGAGGGCGGCGGCGTGATGCTCGGCAGCGTCCGCGAGGGTGGCGTCCTGGACGGGCTCCCGCCAGGGACCGGCTCGGTGTACGTGGTCGTGACCGACCCGGACGAGCTGTTCGCCCGGGCCACGGCCGCCGGG
>DATHUJ010000038.1:0-3773 GCA_035462375.1 Jiangellales bacterium | reverse complement strand
CGCGGCGGCTCGCCGTAGCGGTCCACCAGCTCCGCCCGTACGGCCTGGACCTCGGTCTCGGACGACGCCTCCGACAGGCGCCGGTAGGCCTCGAGGCGCAGCCGCTCGCTGGGCACGTACTCGTGCGGCAGGTGGGCGTCGACGGGCAGCTCCACCCGGACCCCCGGCTGGGCGTCGGCGGCGTCGCCGCGGTACTCCGCGACCGCCTCCCCCACCAGCCGTACGTAGAGGTCGAAGCCCACATCGGCGATGTGACCCGACTGCTCGCCCCCGAGCAGGTTGCCAGCTCCCCGGATCTCCAGGTCCTTCATGGCGACCTGCATGCCGGCGCCGAGGTCGGAGTGCTGGGCGATGGTCGCCAGCCGCTCGTGGGCCTCCTCGGTGATCGGCGAATCGCGCGGATAGAGGAAGTAGGCGTAGGCGCGCTCCCGGCCGCGGCCCACGCGCCCGCGGAGCTGGTGCAGCTGGGACAACCCGAGCCGCTCGGCGTGATCGACCACGAGCGTGTTGGCGTTGGATATGTCCAGCCCGGTCTCGACGATCGTGGTGCACACGAGCACGTCGGCCTGCCGCTGCCAGAAGCCTTCGATCACGCGCTCGAGCAGGTGCTCGCCCATCTGCCCGTGCGCCGTGGCCACCCGCGCCTCGGGCACGAGCTCTCGCAACCGGGCGGCGACCTTCTCGATCGTGTCCACCCGGTTGTGCACGAAGAACACCTGACCCTCGCGCAGCAGTTCCCGGCGGATCGCCGCGGATATCTGCCTCTCGTCGAAGGCGCCGACGTAGGTCAGCACGGGGTGGCGCTCCTCGGGGGGAGTGGTGATCACCGACATGTCTCGGATCCCGGTGATCGACATCTCCAGGGTCCGCGGGATCGGGGTCGCGGACATCGTCAACACGTCCACGTCGGCCCGCAGCTGCTTGAGACGCTCCTTGTGCTCGACCCCGAACCGCTGCTCCTCGTCGACAACGAGCAGCCCGAGGTCCTTGAACCGGACGTCGCCCGTGATCAGCCGGTGGGTGCCGATGACGACGTCGACCGTCCCACCGAGCAGCCCCGCCAGCACGTCCGCCGCCTCGCGGTCCGACTGGAAGCGCGACAGCGCCCGTACGGTGACGGGGAACTGCGCGTAGCGCTCGGAGAAGGTCTGGAAGTGCTGCTGCACCAGCAGCGTCGTGGGGACGAGGACGGCGGCCTGCTTGCCCTCCTGGACGGCCTTGAAGGCGGCCCGGACGGCGATCTCGGTCTTGCCGTAGCCGACGTCGCCGCAGATCACCCGGTCCATCGGCACCGTGCGCTCCATGTCCCGCTTGACCTCGTCGATGGTCGAGAGCTGGTCGGGGGTCTCGACGTAGGTGAAGGCGTCCTCGAGCTCGCGCTGCCACGGGGTGTCGGGCCCGAAGGCGTGGCCCGGTGCCGCCTGCCGCGCCGCGTACAGCTTGATGAGCTCGGCGGCGATCTCCTTGACCGCCTTGCGGGCCCGGCCCTTGCGCTTGGCCCAGTCACCGCCGCCGATCCGGTCCAGCGAAGGCCTGTCGCCACCGACGTAGCGGGTGACCTGCTCGAGCTGGTCCGTGGGGACGTAGAGGCGGTCGCCGGGCTGGCCCCGCTTGGACGGGGCGTACTCGAGCACGAGGTACTCGCGCATCGCGCCCTGGATCGTGCGGCTCGTCATCTCGACGTAGCGCCCGACACCGTGCTGGTCGTGGACGACGAAGTCGCCCGGCTGCAGCTGGAGCGGGTCGACCTGGTTGCGCCTCCGGCTCGGCATCCGGCGCATGTCCCGGGTGCTCGGGCCCGAGCGGCCGGTGACGTCGTCCTCGGTGAGCACCACGAGCCCGGCGCCGGCGGCGACGAAGCCCCCGGGCAGCTCGGCCGTCGCGACGTGGACGACCCCGGGCTCCGGTGGTTCGGGGAGGTCCTCGTCGAGCCGGGCTGGGATCTCGGCCTCGCCGAGCACCTCGACCGCGCGCTGCGCGGTCCCGTGCCCACTCGTCACGAGCACGGCGCGGCGGCCCGTGGCCAGCCAGGCGCGCAGGTCACCGAGGGCGCGCGACGTGTCGCCGCGGTAGGAGTCGGCCGGTGCGGCGTCGACCGTACGGCTCTGGACCCCGCCCGAGTCGCCGGTCGCGGCGCCGATGGTCTCCTCGTCCACGGCGTACGGGCTGACGCTCCACCAGGCCCGGCCGATCGCCAGAGCGTGGGTGCGGACCTCGCCGAGGGTGCGGTACGCGGCGGCGCCCAGGTCGATCGGGGCGCGCCCGCCGGTCGCCGCCGCCGCCCACGAGGCCTCGAGGAACTCCTGGCTGGTGGCGACCAGGTCGTGGGCGCGCCCGTGCACGCGCTCGGGATCACAGACGAGGACGTGCGTGCCCTCGGGAAGCAGGTCGACCAGCAGCTCCAGCTCGTCGACGAGCACAGGTGCGAGCGACTCCATGCCCTCGACGGCGACGCCACTCGCGAGCTTCTCGAACATCTCGGCGAGCTGGGGCTGCTCTGTGGCCAGCCGCGCGGCCCGGACCCGTACTTCGTCGGTCAGCAGCAGCTCCCGGCACGGCGGAGCCCACAGACCGTGCTCGGCGACCTCGAGGCTGCGTTGGTCCGCCACCGCGAACGAGCGGATCTCCTCCACCGTGTCGCCCCAGAAGTCCACCCGGAGCGGGTGCTCCTCGGTCGGCGGGAAGACGTCCACGATCCCGCCGCGGACGGCGAACTCCCCCCGCCGCTCGACGAGGTCGACCCTGGTGTAGGCGGCGGAGGCGAGGCTCCGGACGAGGTCCTCGAGAGCGATGTCGTCCCCCGCCCGGACCCGGACGGGCCGCAAATCGGCCAGGCCCTTGACCTGCGGCTGCAGCACGCTGCGAACCGGGGTCACTACCACCCGTACGGGACCGGCCGAGGGGTCGTCGGGGCTGGGGTGGACCAGGCGCCGAAGGACGGCCAGGCGGCGTCCGACGGTGTCGCTGCGGGGGGACAGCCGCTCGTGGGGGAGCGTCTCCCACGCGGGGTACTCGACGACCTCCTCGGGCGGGAGCAGGTGGCGCAGCGCGGCGGTGAGGTCCTCGGCCTCGCGCTGAGTCGCCGTGACGGCCAGGACCGGGCGCCCGGCGCCGCGGGTGGGCTCGGTGTCTGCGGCCAGGGCGGCGACGACGAAGGGGCGCATGGTGCGCGGCGCGGTGAGGTCGAGCTCGGTGACCGCTCCGGTCCGGGCGTCGACGACGGCGGAGCGGAGCGCGGGGTCGCCGCCTTCGCCCAGCAGGGCAGGCAGCAGGCCGGTGAGGCTCACTCATCGATCCCTTCGTTGCGGGAACGCACGCACAGGCGCCCCCGATCCGGTACGGACGGGGGTGGCCTTCTCAGAGTAGGCAACGAGTTGGCGGTTCACACGCCGCCCTGCCTTCTCCTCGACGCGGCGCGGCGTAGGAGGCTGCCCGGGCCGGGACGACCTCGCGCCAGAGACAGTCGCGCTCCGCCCACGATGGCAGGTGCACGTCCACAGCTGGCGACACCTTGTCCCGGCCGGTTGGCAGTCGAGGCGAGTTCTCAGTCGGCCAGGCGGGCGTGGCCAAGGTAGTCGTCGATGTGCCGGTCAAACGGTTCTCAGGGCGTGGCGGAGCTCGTCGGAGGGCGGTGGGGCTGGTCGGCGGCCAGCACAGCCGGTTGTGGATCTTGGTGTAGAACATCGCGACCCGGAGCCCGGTCGGGGTCAGGGTGTAGGTGCTGGTGTGCGGGCCTCAGGCGATGAGCCCTTGAGGCGGAGCCAGCGCAGGTC
>DATHUJ010000037.1:0-6929 GCA_035462375.1 Jiangellales bacterium | reverse complement strand
CATGCCGCTGTCGGCGCGCCTATGTGATCGGGGTGTTCGCCAGCGAAACGACAGTCCCGACCACCAAGGCTGCCGCAACGGCCGGCATGAACCAACCCGGGCGCACCCGGGCGCGCCACAGCGACCAGATGGCGACCAACGCGAGCAGGATGCCGAACACGATGCTGCCAACGTGGCCGAGGTCGGTCAGCGGCCGCGCCTCTTCGCACACGGGCGGGCAGTAGACGATCGGGAAGCCGTTGGTCAGCGCCGCCCAGCCAGCGCCGAGGATCCCGGCGCTGGCGACGCCGCTGCCGTTGCCCCGAGCGCCCGCCATGAAGGAAATCGCCCACCAGACCTGGATGAGCGCAACGCCGACAAGCGTTGCCGCCTCGGTCAGAGCCAGCGTCCCGTGCAGGTCGAACAGGCCGACGCCGAAGCCATGAACTCGCGGGTGGTGTGCCGTGACGCGCGCGAGGACTTCCAGCGGGCCGCTTCGTTCGACATCTACGTCAACTCCCTCTACGACCCCGTGCTGGACGAGGTCGCCGCCTTCGAGGAGCTGGTCGGCTGCCACGGAGGGCTCGGCGGTGGTAGACCCGGCCGACCCTCGTCCACCCGGCGCAGTGGACCGTCGACGCCGACCTGCTCGACGAGCACGGCCGCTTGCGCGGCGCCGAGACCGCGCACCGGCAGCTGGTCCGGTGGCTGGAGCGGTTGGGCCACCGAGCCGACCTACCCGACCCTGCCGGGTTCACGCGGCCCGGTTCAGCGCCTCCGCCCGGGCGTGGATGAAGCCTTCGACAGCCGGTCCCATCGCGGGCAGGCGCTCGACGACCTCGGCCACGAACCGCCTGACCAGGCGACGTCCCTCCCGCGTCGGCCGGACCACCACCCGACCGCCGGCTCCAGGGGGTCGGACCCGTTCGCTGACCCCCGCCTGCTCCAGCCTCCTGAGCAGGCGGTGGGCGGTGCCCCTCGACCGTCCGATGAGCCCGGACACGTCGGCCAGGAGCAGCTCGCCCCGCCGGCACGTCTCGAGCAGCACCAGCATCCCCCGTGGGTTGGAGGGGTCGAGGGGGCCGCCCGGAGAGACCACCTGCAGAGCAGCGGCGTCGAGGTGTCTCACGATCTCCACAAGGGCGACGAGCACCTGCGGCGGGTCGCCCGGTCCGACGCCGCCTGTGGACCGCGCGTCGCGGCGGAGCTGCTGGAGCTGACGAGCGAAGCCCTCGGAGGCTTCCAGTACGGCGCCCTCTATCTCGGAGAGGACGTGCCGGCCGGCACGCGTGAGGTGGACGACCACCGCTCGGCGGTCGTCCAGCCCCGGATCACGGTCACGGATGACGAGGCCCCCGCTCTCCAGTCGGTCGAGCAGCAGCGTCAGCCCGCCGGAGCCCAGGGACGTGGCTGCGGCCAGTTCGCCCGGCCTGGCCCGGCCCGGACGGTCGAGGAGGGCGAGCGCGAGAGACCCGTTGAGCCCCGGTGCCATTCGACCGAACCGCTCGAGGTCGTTGAGCGCCTCGTCGAGCTTCACGAAGAGCCGCCCCAGTGCGACCAACGGCGTCTCGACGGGGACGTCGCGCACGACGTCCCCGGAGGCAACGCTGCCGTTCCGCATGATCCTGGCCAGGGTACCGATCCGGGACGGACGCGAAACGTCGGACCAGGACACGTCACGACCGGGCGACCCCGCTATGACGGGTCGTCCACGTCGGCGACGGCTTCCTTGATCGCCTGCACCTCGGCAGCGGGAAGGGCCGGCGGCGCGAGGATCTCCGCCCAGGCGGGGACGACGATCTCGTCGTAGACGTGTCCGTGCCCCGGCGGGGTCGAGTTGGCCGCGAACTGGTCGACGGTAGCCTGCAGCCCCCCCACCAGGGGCAGCGCGCGGACCTGCGGGTGGACGTCGTCACCGCGCGGGTCCAGCCATTCGGCGCGGTCGGCGGTCCACGCCACGATCGGGTCGGAGGAGTGGGTGAGGTAGATGATCCGGTTCTCCGTCTGCCAGATCAGCCCCGGGTCACGGATGCCCTGCTCGGTCGCGGCCGCCCTGGCCAGCGCGCCGTCCTGGTAGACGGGCGCCCACAGCGGGGAGCCCGGCTCCCGGTTCTCCTGGACCCGCGTCCAGGTGGGTTCGAAGCTGGGCGGTCCGATCATCAGCGCGCCGTCAGTGGTCGTGGACATGTCCTCGACGCTGGTGAAGGCGCTGCCGGTCGAGAAGACGCCGAGGCTCTCGCCGTAGACGTAGAGCTCTGGCTGCTCCTCCGGCGGCAGGGAGTCGAGCTCCACCCGGATGGCCGTGATGAGCTCGGCGGCGTTGGACTGCGCGCGTTCCCGGTCCACGAGGAAGGAGAGCCAGCTCGGCAGGTAGGAGTACTGCATCGAGACCGTGGCGACGTCGCCGTGCGCGACGAACTCGAGCGCGGACGCCGCCTTCGGGTCGATCCAGCCGCTACCGGTTCCGCCGGCCACGGCGATGGCGCCGCGGTCGAGGCCGCCCATCCGGCGCAGCTCCGACACCACCAGCGCGGCCCGCTCCTGCGGCGTGGGGGCGGAGTCGAGGCCGACGAAGATCCGCACCGGCTCCACCGCGTCGAGGTCGCCGGTCACCTCCGCGATCTGCTCGGCCGTCCGCCCCTGCCAGATGAACTGCCGCCCCTCACGTCCGAGCGACTCCCAGGTCACCGCCGACCGTGGCCCGCCGGAGCGGTACTCCGACTCCGGGTCGACCACGCCCGGCTTGGTGTCGTCGTTGCGGCCCTCGAACAGCGCATCACCCGCGGAGAGCGCGGACCCCACGAGCAGGCCCGAGGTCACGAACCACGTCGCCCACGCAGTCACCAGCACCGCGAGCACGAGGGACACCCGGCGGGGAAGGAGACGGCCCAGCAGCCGCGCCAGCCGCTGGCCGATCCAGCGGATGCCCCGGCCGATCCCGAGGAACACAGCCGCGACGACGACGCCCAGCAGCGGTGCGAGGACCCAGACCCAGGGCACCAAGGTGTCCATGCCCAGCAGCTCCCGCTGCTCGACCTGCCACCGACGCCCCGCCCAGCCGGCAACGAGCAGGGCGACCGGGCCGAGCACCGCCAGCCCGCGCCAGGCAGTCCGGCGGACACGCGCAGGCAGATTCGGCAGCTCGAGGCTCCGGTACGCCCATCCGGCCAGCGCCCCGAGCCCGTAAACGATCGCACCGGCGAGCCCGGCCAGCGCCATCTCGATGAACCACGCGCGCGGCACCAGCGACGGCAGGGCCGACGCGCACATCGCGAACAGGCCGAGCACCGCACCGGGCAGGCTCATCCGCCGGAGCAGGAACGGACCGACCCGGCGCACGCCCGAGGCAGAGGTGCTCACCGAACCTTCAGCGGCCGTCGGCTCCCCGGACGCGGCCGGCCCGTGTCGGCCGCGGTCGACCGACTCCGTCGTGTCCGTCATCCGGACTCCCCTCAGGCGGTTGTCGGCTCGGTCGTGACCGGTGCGGGCGCTCGATCAGCAGACGTCACCTTCCACACCGCGAAGAACGTCACCAGGGCAAGCGGGTAGAGGAGTAACCCGCCGAGAAGGCCGGGGGTCCCGTCGGTGGCCTCGGTCCCGATCGTCCCGAAGTCCCAGGCGGCGTGCAGGAGCATGGGCACGAGCAGTGTGCCGAGGACCCGCCGGGTGACGTACAACGCTGAGCCGACCACGAAGGCGAACGTGATCTGCTGCACGGTGCTGCCGAGCGACGCGCCGAAGACGACGTTGATGCCGTGCAGGAGCGCGAACAGGAGTGAGGTCCAGAACCACGCCATCCGCTCGCTCACGCCGCCGCGGAAGCCCACCAGTCCTAGGCCGCGGGTAAGCATCTCCTCCGAGAAGCCCACCAGCAGCGTGCCGAGTGCGATCAGGGGCAGCAGGGATCCGACGTCGGCTCCGAAGTCGACGGAGAGCAGGCCCATGACGACCAGCACCACCAGGAGCACGGGGACCGCGACGGCCCAGCCGGGCTCGGACCTGCGTGCCTCGGACAGCGCCGGCCTCCACCACCCGAGCCAGGTCGCCGCGGCGGCCAGGAGGACCGCTCCCGCGCCGACAGGGATCACGATCCCCTCTACGGCGCTCTCGGTCGAGAGCCCGATCGTCGAGTAGTCGACGTCCAGGAGGAACCAGATCGCCGAGACCAGGACGATGTACGCCGCAAAGATGGCGAGGGCAATCACGGGTGTGGGTCTGACTCGCACGGCGACCTCCTCAGATCCCTGCTTGTGCTGCGGCTGAGTGACTTGATGTTGACACCTATTGGCAGGGGCCGCCTTCTGAATCGACACTGCGGACTCCACGCCACCCAGCGTCGGCACGACCGGGGAGGAGTCGGGCGCCTGGGCAGGTGCGACCGCGCGCGCAACGGAGCCGATCGCGAGGGCGGTCCGCTGGCGGTGATGCTCGACTACTCGCGCGAGTATGCGCTGATCCGACCGCCCACCCCGGCGTACGCGGTCAACTCCAGCGTCTTCGAGAAGTCCTTGTCCTCGGCGAAGGTCTTCACGAAGGAGGGGTCGTCGGCCAGCTCCGCGGGATAGATGCGGATCGCCAACGGCGTGTCCGATCCTGCCCGTCGCGCCGCGTGGACCGGACCGGAAGCCCCACTGCCGAGTCGTTCTCCGATGATGTAACCGCGAACTTGCCGTCCGCCGCCGAGATCGGGGTCGTGCCGCAGGATCGCCCGTTCGAGCCCGTCCAGGTCGGGAGAGGGTCGATGCCGAGTTCCTCGGCGATCTGGGCACGGAACTCGCGCAGCGCCTCCAGTGCGTCGTTCGCCCGGCCGGCTCGGTAGAGCGTGCGCGCCTTCCGCAGCCGATGAGACTCGTTGAACGGGTCCGTGGCGACCAGCTGGTCGACGACGGCGAGCGCCTCGACGGTACGGTCGCCGGCCAGCAGCGCATCGACCAGATCTTCCTGGCACGCGGTCCGGGACGCCTCGAGTCGGCGAACCTCGGCCGCGGCCCAGGGCTCGTCTGCTATGTCCTCGAAGGGTCGTCCGCGCCACAGCTTCAGTGCCCCGGTGAACACCTGAGCCGCTGCGCCATGCTCCTCATGCGCGACCAGCTGCCGGCCGCGAGCGTGCTCGGCCGCGAAACGGGTCGCGTCGACAGCATCCTGAGCGTCGGTACGGAGGACGTACCCCCGCGGCTCGGACCACGTCGATGCCGTCGGGAAGGACTCGGCGCAGCCGAGTCACATAGGTCCGAAGAGTGACCTCGGCACGCCGCGGCGGAGAATCGCCGAACACGCAGTCGACGAGGGCGGCGACGGACACCGGATGGTCGTGGTGGATCAGCAGGGTCGCAAGAAGCCTACGTTGCCGGGGACCACCGACATGCACCGGTGAATCGCCGTCTCGGACCAGGACGGGGCCGAGCACGCACACCTGGCCCATCGCGAACTCCGCTGCGAGTAGCTATTTGACGCGCACGCTATCGAACGGTCGCCTCGGTTGGTCACCGATCTCTGAGTCCTGGACACGCTCGAACCGGCCACGCGGATCACTTGGACGACGTCAACGGCGAACCTCCGGCACCCATCGGGTGAGCCGGCGGTCCGAGCAGGCGAGGATCACGTGGAACTCGCGGCGCTGCGCCCGCTCCAACAGCTGCGCGTACAACGGTCTGTGTTGCGGCTGTAGGAGCCCGCGACCCGGAGGTGCGTGCCGGCCCGCCGCCCCCGCTACCGCGGTGGCTCACCCGAGCGCGGTGAGGTCGGTGCAGTCGCGCAGCCCCGCGAACTCGGCCGAGAGGCGCTCAGCCTCCGCGCCTTGGACGGCCACCGGCAGGCCGTTCGTACCGATCTCCGCGGGGATCCACGTCTCGCCCGCCACCCGGCCGTCCAGGACGGTCAGGGTGAGGACACCGGTGGGGCCGGGCCGGTACCAGACGAAGTTGCCGAGCCCGTAGGCCACGTACGTGGTGTCGAGCAGGCCCGTGCCCTGCAGCTCGTGGGCGTGGGAGCCGACCACAGCGGTCGCTCCTGCGTCGGCGAGGGCCCGCGCCGTGGCCCGCTGCGACTCACTCGGGCAGGACTCGCCCTGCACGCCCCAGTGCATGAAGACGACGACGACGTCGGCCGTGTGCGCCGCTCCCCGGACGGCGTCGACAAGAGGGCCCAGACCGTCCCTCGTGATCGCCACGCCGGGCCGGTCCTCGGCCGCGGCCCAGTGCGCGGTCGGGTCGGCCGTCGGGTCGTCGGCGCTGTGTGCCCCGATGACCGCCACCGTCGTTCCCCGCACCTCCCGTACGGCGGGGGCGAAGGCGGCCGCGACGTCGGCGCCCACCCCGACGACCGACAGCGGCGGGTCGCCCGCCTCGGCGTCGGCGGCAGCCGCGAGGGTCTGGGCGAAGCCGTCGTCACCGAAGTCCTTCGCGTGGTTGTTGGCCATCGTCACGACGTCCACGCCGGCCGCCGCCAGCACGTCGAGAGCCGTGGGCGGTACCTGGAAGCGGAAGCGCTTGGGCTCCGGGGACCCGCCCGTCCCCACCGACGACTCCAGGTTGACCACCGCCAGGTCGGCACCCGACAGCAGCGGCGCCACAGTGTCCAGCGCGGAGGCCGGGTCGGCGAGCCGCTCCCGTAGCGGCCCTTCGAAGTGCACGTCGCCACCTAACGCGATCGTCACCGGTCCGCGGTCCGGCTCCTCCGTGGGGGTCGCCGTCCCGGACGTAGCCGTTGGTTGGGGCGCTGGCGGAGACGCGGGTGAGCCCGTGCTGACGGGTGCGGACGTCGGGCGTCCACCTGCGTCGGAGGCGGCTCCGCACGCGGCCAGGACGACCGCGAGCCCGGCGAAGGCGGCCGTCAGTGCGACCCGCCCACCGGCCGCCCGGCGGCGGACCCTCGTCGGTGGTGCCACCTGTCCGAGGCTACGTCCGGCACGCCCCAGCACCCGACTTGGTCAGCGCAGCGGGGCGAGTGGG
>DATHUJ010000036.1:0-4952 GCA_035462375.1 Jiangellales bacterium | reverse complement strand
GGCGGCGGTGGGTGGGGCCGAGCGGGCTGACGGTCGCCGGTGCGTCACTCCAGCGCGAAGGATCCCGTGACGATCTCGCCTGCGGGCTCGTAGACACCCATCAGGACCCCCGTGGTGGACACCGAGCTGTCGACCAGCCGGAGCCCTGCGGGGACGGTGCCCTCGGCGAAGAGGCGCTTGCCGGAGCCGATGACGAGCGGGAAGACCAGGAGGCGGAACTGGTCGACGAGCTGATGGCGCAGCAAGGTCTGGACGAGGTTCCCGCTCCCGTGGACCTGCAGCTCCGGGCCGTCCTCCTCCTTGAGCCTCGCGACCCCCTCTGCCACGTCCCCTTCGATCAGCACCGACCTGCTCCACTCCAACGTGGGCCGGCCCCGCGACGCGACGTACTTGGTCGCGTCGTTGAGCGGCTTGGCCCCGGCCTCCTCGGGGGCCTGCGGCCAGTGGGCGGCGAAGATGTCGTAGGTCCTGCGTCCGAGCACGAGGTCGAACGGCCGACTCATCGCCTCGTCCATGAACCGGCCCATCGGCTCGTCCCAGTAGTTCACCGACCACCCGCCGTGCGTGAACCCGCCGCTGTCGTCCTCGCCGGGTCCGCCCGGGGCCTGCATGACCCCGTCGAGGGTGAGGAACGTGCTCACGACCAGCTTTCTCATCTCTGGGGTCCTTTCGACAGATGGCAGGTCTGCAACGAGTCACAACAGTTGACGCCTCAGCAGGACGGAACTCATCGCAGGCGCCGACGGACCTGACCGTCTGGCTGGTGGCAGGATCCACGTGATCACAGCCGTGGGTGCGGATAGGTTCCGAGGATGGCCCGTGACGCCTCTGCCACCGACCCCGGTGGGTCGAGTTCCGTCGCCCTGAGCGGCGCCATCGGAGGCCTTGCCGGCGTCACGCTGACGGCCCACCGGGGCGCCCGAGCCGCCGCTGCGGGCGCGGCGCTCGGGGCGGCTGGGCTCGGTGCGTCCGAGGCGGTCGCGCGGGCCCGGCAGCAGCCCGGCGAGATCCCGCCGATCTGGCAGCGGATCGCGGTCAGCACGGCGCTGGCCGCGCCGCTCGGCTGGGTGGGCGGTCGCCTGACCGGCGCTGGTCCCCTCCCGGCCGGCACGGTGACCGGATTGGCCGTGGGCACGCTCGGCGTGCGGCCCCAGAAGGTGGCGATGGGCCCGCTGGTCGGCGCTGCTGTCGGACGGGCCTACGCATCCCGAGGCCGAACAGCGCCGGCGTCCGTGGTCGCGAGCAGCACGGTCCTCGCGTACCGGACCCTGTCGGCCCTGGTGTTCCGGGATCCCCAGGTCAGCCTGCTCGCGGAGCGGGTACCGGCGGATGACCTGCCGTTCGTGGTCCCGCTGGCGGCGAGGACCCGGTACGTCGGGACCGGCTACGTACGAGAGCTGGCCGCGACCACCGGTGGCATGTACGTCGCGGACGCACCCGACGTAGGGATCGTCGCTTCGCTGGACGACTTGGCCGGACCCGACTTCGACCCGGCAACGGTCGACCCCCGCGTGCGAGAGTTCTACGAGCACACGACGCGGTTCACCCTCGACATCGTCCCCGAGTGGCGCCTGTGGGTGCGCCCGGGATACCTGCTCTACCGGACCATGGTCGCCCGCCCGCTCGGGCAGGCCAGCGTGCCGATGAACCAGCGCGAGGCACTGCGCGGGATCAGCAGCCGCATCGACGTGGTCGTCCCGGCCTCGGACGACACCCCGGCGGTGCGGGGCTGGATCCGGTCCTTCGCCGACGACGACGAGCCCATCTACGTCGGCATCTACACCACGTACCGTCACGAGGAACGCGGGTACGTCAGCGTCGGCTTCCCGCTCCCGCAGGCGAGCTTCACCGCGACCCTACGCCCACAGGCGCGCGCCGGCGGCGGGCTGACCCTGACCAGCCGGGTCCCCGACGGCCACGCGGGCCACTACCTCACCTACGTCGACCCGCGGACGGAGGCGCTCACGGCGCTGGCGGTCCACGGCTTCGCGGAGCACCTGGACGTCTACGTGGCGGACGGCGAGGTGCGCGCCGAGCACGCCTTCTGGGTGTTCGGTCTGCCGTTCCTGGTGCTCCGCTACCGCATCCGGCGCAGATCGACCGGGTGACCGTGTCGAGATCGGGCTGCCCGGTCGACGCGTGGGCGGACCCGGGCAGGCCGGGCCGCCGTCGAGGAGGAGAGGTCCGATGCGCTTCCTGACCATGGTCACGTCGGACGGGGGCATGCCCGACGGCCTGGGACGAAGCGGGGGTTAGCTATTGATTTCTCGGCCGCCCGCGAGAAGGGTGTGGGTCGGTCGCCGCGCCTCCGAGTGCCCTCCCGGTTTCCGACGCGCCGAGCCAGGAGGGACTGGCCTGCGCGGCCGGGCGCAGAAGGAGGGGACGATGGGTGCCCATCGCAGGAGCTTGGTCGCGACCGTCGCCGTAGCCTGCCTCATCGCATCAGCCGCCCTGGTCGGGACGGCGACGGCACAACCGGGGGGCGCAGGGCGCGCCAGCCTGGAGCTGTACCAGGCGACTGTCGACACCGAGCAGTACCAGCAGCTGCTCACCGGTGGCTACGACGTCGCCTCCGTCGAGGAGACCGCCGAGGGCTTCGTCGTGCAGGTCGTGCTGCGACCGAACGAGCGCAACAAGCTGGGGCGCGAGGGCTTCGACTTCGAGGTCGTCCGCAACTCGGACGGGCAGACGTCGGCGGAGGCGGCCCTCCAACAGCTACAGGAGGGCTTCACGGTCTGGCGGGACTGGGACAGCCCCGGGGGGCACGAGGAGCAGATCCGCAACCTCGTCCGGCAGTATCCCCAGATCACCCAGCTCCACACGATCGGCACGACCCACGAGGGCCGGGACATTCTCGCGGTCCGCGTGACCTCGAACGCTCGGAACTTCCCGCTGGGCAAGCGGCCCGCGGTGCTCTACCAGGCCACCGCGCACGCCAGGGAGTGGATCAGCACCGAGGTCAACTGGCGCCTGCTGCTGCACTTCCTCGAGAACGCGAGGGACCCCGAGGTCCGGAACCTCCTCGCCACGACCGAGCTGTGGTTCGTGCCGGTGATGAACCCGGACGGCTACCAGTACACGTTCGACGCCGAGCGGCTGTGGCGGAAGAACCTGCGCGACAACGACGAGAACGGCGAGATCGACAGCAACGACGGCGTCGACCTCAACCGGAACTTCCCCGAGCACTGGAAGTACGACGAGGAGGGCTCGTCGTCGGAGTTGTCGAGTGACACCTACCGCGGCCCGGCACCGGCCTCCGAGCCCGAGACCGTTGCCAACATGAGGCTCTTCGACCTGGCGGACTTCCGCTTCGCCATCAGCTACCACTCGTTCGGCAACCTGCTGCTCTATCCGCAGGGTTGGCAGGTGCAGACGCCGTCGGCCGACGACCCGATCTACGTGGCGCTCACCGGGACCGACGCGGACCCGGCCGTTCCCGGCTACGACCCCGGCCCGGGCGCCGACCTCTACATCACCAACGGCGAGTTCACGGACTGGGCCCACGCCACCCAGGGCGTGCTGGCCTGGACGCCGGAGCTCGACCAGGGCTGCCCCGGCTGCGGCTTCGTCTTCCCCGACGACGAGGACCTGGTGCAGGCGGAGTTCGAGCTGAACCTGCCCTTCGCCCTGAACGTGGCTCGCTCGGCACGAACCCCCGACGACCCGGTGTCGCACATGGGGATCAGCACGAAGGGCCTCTACCTCGACGTCGCCGAGATCGACCCGTGGAAGACGAATCACCCCTCGTCCGACCTCAAGGTCGAGGTGTCGCACGGCGGAGGTGCGACCCAGCCGGTCGAGGTCCTGGCCAAGCGGTCGATCCGCAACGTGACCCTGCACTACCGGATCAACGGCGGCCGCACGAGGACGCTGTCCCCCTCGCCGTCGCCGGACGGCGAGGTGTTCGGCGGCAACAACGCCTACAACACCTACTACCAGTACCTCCGCGCCGAGATCCCCGGCATCGCCGTCGGCGACTCCGTCGAGTACTGGTTCACCGGCCGCGGCGAGTCGACCGAGCACGTGACCTTCGAGGTGGTGGCGAACGCCGATGCTGATGTGCTGATCGTCGCCCACGAGGACCGGACCGGAGCGGTCAACATCCCCGGCTACGCCAGCACATCGCCGGACGTGGCGAACTACCTCGAGTACTACGAGAAGGCGGTGGCGGACGCCGGGCGGACGTCCAACGTCTGGGACGTCGATGCCGAGGGCCGGCAGGCGCCTGACCACCTCGGTGTGCTGTCCCACTACGACGCTGTCGTCTGGTACATGGGCAACAACTTCGTCACCCGTACGGCCGGCCGCACGGCAGGTAACGTGGACCGCCTGCACAACGAGCTGATGCTCCAGATGCGCGCGTACCTCAACGAGGGCGGCCGGCTCCTCTACACGGGGCAGTGGGCCGGCGCGTTGGAGAACGGCCTGGCGGGGACCCAGCTCTACGACCCCGTCGCCGGTGAGGTCTGCGTGGTGGGCGGCCAGCTCGTCCTCTCCCGCTGCCAGGTGCTGTCGGACAAGGACGACTTCCTCCAGTACTGGCTGGGGTCGTACATCTACAACAGCGACGCGGGTACCGGACCCGACGGACCGTTCGACGTGGTCGGGGTCAGCGACCCGTACACCGGGATGGAGTGGGGTTTCAACGGCCCGGACAGCGCCCAGAACCAGGGGCACACCGCGTCCATGATCACAACCAGCAGCATCCTGCCGGAAGACGAGTACCCGCAGTTCGCCAGCGACGCACCGGCCGTGTGGGACACGGGCGCGGGCGGTGCCTTCGAACCGTTCGACGGCGACTGGTACGTCTACTCCGACACGGCGAACGTCAGCTACAAGCGCCTGATGCGGACGATCGACCTGACCGGGGTCGCCGCGTCCGACAGCCCGACGCTCACCTTCCGGTTCTCCTACGACACCGAGCCGGACTGGGACTTCGTCTTCGTCGAGGC
>DATHUJ010000035.1:0-2836 GCA_035462375.1 Jiangellales bacterium | reverse complement strand
AGTGGTACGCGGTGGGCAGCTCGCCGAGCACGCCACCGATGCCGGCGACCATGTCGGCGACCGGAGCGACGTGGCTGGCGTCCGTGGCCTCGAGGAGTACGGGCCGGTGGGCGGCGGGCATCGCGTACTCGCGGTCGTCGGCGGTACCGCCGCGGGAGTCGGCGGTGACCTCGAGCAGCCCAGCCACGGCCTGCTGCTCCAGCCACTCGCGGGCGTAGCGCTCAGCCACGCCGGCCCGCTCGGCGAGTCCTCGGGCGGTCAGCGGGGCTTCGGCCACCGCCTCGTACAGGCCGAGCTCGCGGCCCAGGTGCACGCTGAAGAGCTCCAGCGCGCCGGTGGCGGCGTCGACGAGCCGCTCGGCGAGGGCGTCGCGGGCCTCCGCGAACGCCTCGGTGGTGGTGCGGTCCTCGGTGAGGGACATGTGTTCCTCCTGGTCGGGTGGAACTGACACAGGAGGGGCGTGAGGTCGGGCCTTACCGGGTGAGGTCTGCCCCGCGCCGCGGGCAGCTGGCTACTCGTGGGCGCGACACCAGGCGCGAATGACCGCCTGGAGCTCGTCGGCGGCCTGCTCGACCTCGCCGGCGTCGGCGAAGCGCATCGTCCGTACCAGCCGTCCGTCGCCCTCCAGCCGTGGGAAGTCGCCGGGGATCTCGACACCGCGGTGGAAGAGCAGGCTCACCAGCTTCTTCGACGGGTTGAAGCTGACGATGTTGCCGTTGAAGGAGTACGTGGGCGTCTTCCACTTCACCGACTCGGTGACCCGTTCGTCAGCCTCCAGGATGAGTCGTCGGGCGAGCTGCATGGCTTCCTCGAGCAGGTGCTGCCGCTCGGCGAACCAGGCGTCCACCTCGGGGTTGGTCGCCATCGCCGTCAGAC
Organism: Jiangellales bacterium; assembly: GCA_035462375.1. Lineage (GTDB taxonomy): Bacteria > Actinomycetota > Actinomycetes > Jiangellales > Jiangellaceae > DASTQL01. The sequence goes on along the minus strand of DATHUJ010000035.1, from coordinate 1,960 downwards.
CTTGCCGAGGAAGGCCAGGTAGGCGCCGGAGTCGGTGACCAGCGTGCTGGCGACGATTCTGCCGTCCTCTACCCGGAGGTGCTCGACGATCCGTACGGTCTTGCCGTCCCGGCTGGCGTCGTACATCTGGAAGGCGTCGGAGCCCTGGCAGACCTGGGCCACCAGTGTGGTCTGCGCGTCCTCGGGGAAGGCCGCCGCGCCGAGGAAGGAGTCCCGCCCGTTCACCTCCACGCCCATGCCGCTGAAGCGGAAGTCCTCGGCCAGCAGGTCGCGCACCGTGCCTGTGTCGCGGGAGGTCCAGGCGGTGAAGTAACGGCTGACGGTGCTCTCGGTCGAGGCGGTGTCTCCCACGGCGGTCTCCTTCGCCTGTGCGCTATATTCGCTAGCGCGAAAGTAGCACACGTACGCGGTTGGCGGGAGGCGCTTGGATGCAGGAGGGGTTGGAGGCCATTGCGCACCCCGGACGCCGGGCGATGCTCACGCTGCTGTTGGGCGGGGAGCGGTCCGCCGGCGAGCTGGCCGCCTACGCCGGCATGCGCCAGCCGGTGGCCAGCCAGCACCTGCGCGTGCTCCGGGAGGCCGGGCTGGTCACCGTACGGAAGGACGGGAACAGGCGCGTCTACGCGGTCGACTTCGAGAACCTCGGGCGACTGCGACGCGAGCTCGACGCCTTCTGGCAGCCCCGGCTCTCGGCACTCAAGGACGCGGCGGAGAGCGGGGCCGAGCGGACCGTCGCGCAGCCGGCGGCACAGCGCCCGCGCCGGGCCGGGAGCTGACCGCAATGCGGGTCGTCAGCTACGAGATCCTCGTCCACGCCTCGGCGGACATCGTCTACCGGTACCTCACCGACCCCGATGCCCTGCTGAGCTGGATGGCCGAGAGCGCAGAGTCGGAGCCGATCCCAGGCGGGGGCCTCCGGTGGACCCTGGCCAACGGGGCCACGATGCGAGGCCGGTACGTGGAGCTGCAGCCGCCGCACCGGCTGGTCTTCACGTACGGGTGGGAGAAAGACCTCATGGGCGTCCCGCCGGAGTCGACGCTGGTCGAGATCGACCTGCGCACGCACCCCGACGGGACGCTGTTGTCGCTCACCCACCGGCTGCTGCCCGACGAGGCCGCCGAGCAGCACCGGTACGGCTGGGACCACTTCCTCCGCCGCCTGGTCGCAGCGCTCGCCGGCCGAGCCGATAGCGAGGGCTGAGGCGGCGGCGGATCGCCGGCCGAGAGGCCGATCTGGTCGCGTCAGGCGGTCTCGTGCAGGAAGTCGGCGAGCACTGCGGCGACGTCGTCCGGCCGCTCCCAGTGCGGGGCGTGCCCGGCACCCTCGAGGACCGCCAGGCGCGCGCCCGGGATAGCCGCCGTGACCCTGTCCTGCTCCTCGCGCGGGAACCACGCGTCCCGATCCCCCCACACCAGCAGGGTCGGGACGGTGATCTGACCGAGCCGGCCCGAGTCGTCCGCCGAGACGATGCCGGCGACGGCCTCCCGCCACACGTGCGCCGGAAGGCGGAGGCTCTCCGAGATCACCCGCCCGAAGTAGCCCTCCGGTACCGCCTCGGCGCTGGTGCTCACCTGGAACTCGCGGACGAAGTCCTCGGGCACCGGATCGGTGAACTCCGCGACGGCCGCGCCCAGCTCGGCGGCCGCCTCGTTGACCGGTGTGGCGATGGTCGCCACGAGGACGAGCCGGCCCACCCGCGACGCGTACCGGAGGGCGAAGGCCCGGGCAACCATCGAGCCGAGCGAGTGACCGACGATCGTGGCCCGGTCGATGCGGAGGTGGTCCATGAGCGCCGCGACGTCGTCGGCGAGGTCCTCGGGCCGGTAGCCCGAGGCGGGCGCCGCGGACGAGCCGTGACCGCGCAGGTCGACGGCGACGGATCGGACGCCGGTCAGCCGAGGAACGATGCCGGCGAAGGACCACGACGAGTCGGAGAGCCCGTGTAGCAGCACGAGCGCC
>DATHUJ010000034.1:0-7318 GCA_035462375.1 Jiangellales bacterium | reverse complement strand
GGCCGGCCCGCCGGCCCGCCGAGCACCGCCGCTCCGGCCCAGGCCTACGCCACCGGCCCGGGACCGGCGACCTCCGCTCGACCGGCCGGCCGGTCCCCCGACGCGACGGCCGAGGTCGCCCGCCCCCGGACCGCTCCGGCTCCGGCGCCGGCCCCCCGCCGGACGGGCCGGGTGCGCAAGGCGCGGCTGCGGCTGCTGAGGCTGGACCCGTGGTCGGTCATGAAGACGGCGTTCCTGCTGTCCGTGGCCGTGGGGATCATGCTCTTCGTCGCGGTGGCGGTGCTGTGGTCGGTTCTCGACGCCGCCGGGGTCTTCTCGGCCGTGGGCGACGTCGTCCGCGACATCACCGCGTCGGAGACCAGCCCCGGGATCGACATCGAGGGCTTCGTCGCGATGTCCCGGGTGCTGGGTTTCACGACCCTCGTCGCCGTCGTGGACGTCGTCCTGGTCACGGCCCTGGCCACGCTGGGGGCGTTCCTCTACAACCTCTCGGCCAGCCTGCTCGGCGGCCTGGAGGTCACCCTCGCCGAGGACGACTGAGCCGTTTGGGGGCCCGGTCCCGGGTGGGGTAGCCTGCATCGGCGCCGTGCGCAGGGGCCTATAGCTCAGTCGGTTAGAGCGCTTCCCTGATAAGGAAGAGGTCACTGGTTCAAGTCCAGTTAGGCCCACTCCAGCCCAGCCCACCGCGACACGACGCCAGGAGGCGTTCCCCGTGAACAAGAAGGTTCTGCTCGCTGCTGTCGCCGCTGTGACCGGCTACCTCGGGTACAAGCGGATCCAGGCCGACAAGGCCGAGCAGGACCTGTGGGCCGAGGCGACCGACCCGGTTCCCCCGCGAGACCTGCGCTGACCCACTCCCGACCCCGGGGACGCCGGTTCCCCTGCCCGGCGCCCCGCGCGGGGACGTAGCTCAACTGGCAGAGCACCGCCTTTGCAAGGCGGGGGTTAGGGGTTCGAGTCCCCTCGTCTCCACCACCCGATCCTCACGGTCACTGGGGGGCGCGGCGCTCGTGCGCGAGGAGGCGCTCCTTGGTCTTCAGGCCGTAGTAGTAGCCGCCGAGCGTGCCGTCGCTGCGCACGACCCGGTGGCACGGGACGAAGGGCGCCACCAGGTTGCGGGCACAGCCCTGGCCGGCGGCGCGGACCGCGGACGGTCGCCCTGCCTTGGCGGCGAGCTCGGTGTACGACCAGGTCTGGCCCGGCGGGATCGCACGCATGACCCGCCACACCTCCTGCAGGAACGGCCCGCCCGGCTGGTCGACCGGCACGTCGGCGAGGGCGTCCACCCGGCCCGCGGAGTAGGCGGCGACGGCGTCGGCGACCGGCCCGGTCGGCGGGGCCGCGCGGTGGCCGCGGTGACGCAGGGCGGGCGCGAGCCGCGCGACCTGATCCTCGACGCCGGTGTAGCCGGAGGCGCGCACGACGCCGTCTTCCGGGGTGACGAGCACGGTGAGCAGTCCGCCGGGGGTAGGCAGTACGAGGGCGTTCAGCGGTGCGTCGGTCATGTGAAGACCTCCCGGGTCCACAGGTGCAGGAGTGCGTAGCCGCGCCATGGCCGCCAGGCCTCGGCGCGGGCGGTGGCCTCGCCGGCTGTCCGTACGCCGAGCGCGCGACGGAGGACGAGGTCACCGGCGGGATAGGCGTCGGGGTCACCCAGGCAGCGCAGGGCGACGTACTCCGCGGTCCAGGGCCCGATGCCGGGCAGGCGCAGGAGCCCGGCCCGGGCTTCACTACGGTCGGCTCCGGGATCCAGCCGCAGGCCGGTCGCCTCGGCGACGGCCAGGGCGTGGACGGTCCGCCCCCGGGCCGTCGTGACGCCGGTCGCGGCCCGGATCGCCTCCGGGCCCGCGGCGGCGAGGGTCTCGGCGGCCGGGAAGACCCGCAGACCGTCGTCGGCCGGCTGCCCGAAGGCCTCGACCAGCCGACTCGCGAAGGTGTGAGCCGTCCCCAGCGCGACGTGCTGCCCCAGGACGGCCAGGGTGGCGGTCTCCCGTCCGTCCACGGCGCCGGGCACGCGGAGACCCGGCCGTGCCGACACCAGAGGGGCGAGCACGGGGTCAGCGGCGAGCGCGCCGTCGACCTGCGCCGGGTCCGCGTCCAGGTCCAGCCACCGGCGCACCCGGGCAACGACGGGCGCGAGGTCGGTCAGGTCGCCGAGGCGCAGTCGGACCCGCACGTGGTCGGACTCCTCACCGAGCCACACCCGGGCTCCAGCGGGACCGCGCCGGCCCGGCACCGTCCGGACGAGCGAACCGTCCGGCTCGACCCGCTCGAGACCGGGGACGGCGTGTCCGGTGAGGAAGCGCCTCAGCGGCTCCACCGCCAGCGGGGGGCGGTGGCGGAGCCGCAGCACCACGGAGGGGGCTCCCGCAGCCGTACGGCCGTCATCGGCGGGCCGCCCACCCGGGCGGCGCAGGGTGGAGGGTGGAGCGCCGAACTCCGCCCGCATGACGTCGTTGAACTGTCGCACGCTGGCGAAGCCGGAGGCGTAGGCGATCTCGGTCAGCGAGAGCTCGGTCTGCTCGGTCAGCAGGCGGGCCGTCTGGGCGCGGCGGGTGCGGGCCAGCTGGTGCGGTGAGGCGCCTACTTCGCCGACCAGGACCCGGTGCAGGTGGCGCTCGCTGACGTGGAGCCGGTCCGCCAGCCCGGCCACGCCGACCTCGTCGACCGCGCCGTCGCCGATCAGCCGGACGGCCCGGGCGGCCAGATCGGTCCGGTGGTCCCACTGGCGCGAACCCGGCAACGCGTCGGGACGGCAGCGGCGGCAGGCCCGGAAGCCGGCGGCGACGGCCGCCGCCGCGCTGGTGAAGAAGCGGCAGTTCTCCCGGCGCGGCGTCCGGGCCGGACACGAGGGGCGGCAGTAGATGCCGGTCGTCATCACACCCAGGTAGACCCGGCCGTCGAAGCGGGGGTCGCGCCCGGAGACCGCCCGGTAGCAGGCGTCGGCGTCCAGCGACCGCGGGTCGTTGGCGACGGCTACGGTGCTCACGGCACCCATCCTGGCGCACGCCGCGGCAAGGACCTAGCGGGAATCGGACCTCACGGTGGCACACGCCGCCACCAAGCCGACCACCAGCCGGCGTGGGGTCGCGCAAGCCCCTCGTGCTGGCGGATCGACGAAAGCGAGCAGGGCCCCGGGCGGGCCCTGCTCTCAGCTGTCGGTGGAGCCGTCGTCTCCCGAGCCGGCGCCACGACGGCCCCGCCGCGACGTCGGAGAGTCCTTGGCGGCGGCCTCGGCGGCGTCGCCGACTGGTGTCTCCTCCGCGGGCGACTCCGGCGTCGTCGGCTGGTGGGCCGTCTCGGCGGCGTCGGCGGCGGCCTCGTCGGGGCTCGCGGCTGCGCTGTCGTCGGAGGTGGACGCCACCGTCGACGAACCGACCGGGGCGGCACCCGTGGCGGCCCCCACTACGGTGGGACCGGAGTAGGACGCGGTCGACGGCGTCGGGGCCTGGGAGTCGAAGGGCGCCTGGTCGGCCTCGTAGGTCTGCCACTGCTCGGACTGGCCACGGCGACGCAGGACGGCGACGACTCCGCCGGCCACGGCGAGGACGGCCAGCACGAGGAAGATCCGCTTGCGGCGCCGCCGCCGGCTCGGCGGGACGGACAGCTCCGCGGCCCGGTCGGACAGCTCGTGCGCCCCCTCGGAGACCGCGGACGCCGCGGTGGCGACGGCGGCGGCCACCTTGGGCACGACCTCCTCGAGGAGGTTCTCCCGGGCGATCGCCGCGCGGGGGCCGAGGCTCTCCCGGGCCCGGTCGATGGCGGGCACCACCTTCTCGCGGGCGGCCTCCACCTTGGGGGCCGCCGCGGCGCGGGCGGTCTCCGCGTAGGGGCCGAGACGCTCGGAGAGGTCGTGGGCCGCCGCCCGCGCAGTCTCGGCAGCGGTGTTGGCGCGCTCCTTGGCCTCGCTGCTCAGGCGGGCACGGTCGGACAGTATGGTCACTCGGGCCTCCTCGTCGGTCATGTCTGTGGAGCACCTTCCCCCCGGCGCCCCCGATCATGCCCCGTGGGGCCCGGGAGCGATACCCGGCCCCCGGGCGTGCGAGCATGGGGCGGTTGACCGTACGACACCACGAGACGAAGGGGCGCCGACCGTGGCCGAGGAGATCCTCGCCGTCCTGACCACCAACCACGGTGGTATCACCGTCAGGTTCTTCCCGGACCACGCTCCCAAGACGGTCGCGAACTTCGTCGACCTCGCCGAGGGGAAGCGGGAGTGGGTCGACCCCCGCGACGGCCGCAAGAGCACCGCGCCGCTCTACGACGGCACGACGTTCCACCGGGTCATCCCCGGCTTCATGATCCAGGGTGGCGACCCACTGGGCACCGGCACGGGTGGACCCGGCTACCACTTCGCCGACGAGTTCCACCCCGAGCTGTCGTTCGACCGGCCGTACCTGATGGCCATGGCCAACGCCGGACCGGGCACCAACGGCTCCCAGTTCTTCATCACGGTGGCCGAGACGGCCTGGCTCAACTACCGGCACACCATCTTCGGCGAGATCGTCGATCCGACCAGCCGCGCGGTCATCGATGCGATCGCCGCCGTGCCGACCGGTCAGATGGACCGGCCGGTGGAGCCGGTGACCATCGAGTCTGTCACGATCGAACGCCAGGGCGCCTGAGCCCCGCGTGACCGGACCGCCAGGCGACTTCGGGGGTCCCGTCGCCGGCGGACCTGCCGGCGAGCCGACCGGCGGGGCGCCGCCCACCTGCTACCGCCACCCGTCGCGCGAGACGTACATCCGGTGCACCCGGTGCGGGCGGTCGATCTGTCCCGACTGCATGATCACGGCCCCGGTCGGGTTCCACTGCCCGATGTGCGTCGCCGAGGGCGCCAAGAGCGTGCGTCAGGCACGCACGCCGCTCGGCGGCGAAGTCGTGACCCGCCCTGACCTGCTCACCAGGTCGTTGATCGGTGGGAACATCCTCGTGTTCCTGATCGGCCTGGCGATCGGTGCCGGCACGCTCGTGGGCCGGTTCGCCCTCTTCCCCGTCGCCCTCGTCGACGCCGAGGTCGTCGGAGTCTGGGCCGGCGACTGGTACCGACTGCTCAGCGCGGCATTCGTGCACGTGCAGATCTGGCACATCGGCCTCAACATGTACGCCCTGTGGGTGCTCGGATCGCTGCTCGAGCCCGTGCTCGGCCGGTGGCGCTTCCTCACCCTCTACCTGCTGTCGGCGCTGGGCGGCAGCGTGGCCTCCCTGGCATTCCTGTCACCGGGCACCGCGAGCTACGGGGCCTCGGGGGCGGTCTTCGGGCTGTTGGGAGCCACCCTCGTCGTGCTGCGTCGCTTCGGCCGGGACGTCACCGCCGTCCTGGTCATCCTCGGGATCAACGTCGTGCTCGGCTTCGTCGTCACCGGCATCGACTGGCGGGCCCATCTCGGCGGGCTGGCGACCGGTCTGCTGCTGTCGCTCGTCTTCGCCTACGCCCCACGGGACCGCCGGGCGGTCGTGGGCGTCGCGGCGTCGGTCCTGCTGGCCGCGGTCATCGTGACGATCGCCGTGGCGACCACGCCCACGCTCCCCCCGCTGTAGGTCCACAGGGGTCGTCCACAGTGGGGATGAATGACATGGATGTCATCACACTTGTGGACCGCGGCTGTGGACGGTCGACCGTGCAGGTCCTCGCTACTGCCACTTGGTGGCAGTGAGGAAGCCGCCGGTGATGAACCCCATGCCGATCAGCAGGTTCCAGCCACCCAGCTCACGCATGACGGGGATGTCGTTGCCGGCGATGTAGTAGACGACGATCCAGAGCAGCCCGACGAGCAGCAGCGTCACCATCGTCGGTGCGACCCAGCGGCCACCGCCCATGGCAGAGAGGCTGCGGGCCCGCTGGGGTGGCGTGAAGTCGGGCTTGCGGCGTCGGCGGGACTCGGGCACGTCGGTTCCTCTCCTCGGACGGTCTCCGGCGTCCTTCGTACCGGGACCGTCAGTTAGCGTAGTCACCCGGGAAGGCAGGTTCGTCGGGCAGGAGGTGAGCGGGTGGCTCCGACCGGCTGGCGGCTCGCTGCTCCGGTGGTGCTGGCGGTGTCGGGCATGATGTTCGCGCTCAGCGCCCGAGCCTCCGATGGGGAGGACCTCCGCGCCGGACGCTACACCGAGCTCACCGACCTCGTCCGGGCCGAGGAGCGCCGCGCAGCCGAGCTCACCGAGCGCATCGACTCGCTGCAGCGAGAGGTCGAGACGCTGGCCGCTGCTGAGGCCAGGGTCGACGCCGGCAGCCCCAACGCCATCGACTGGGCCGAGCAGCTCCGCCCGATTGCCGGTCTGACCGCGGTGACGGGGCCCGGTGTCACCGTCAGCCTGGACGACGCCACACTGCCGGGCGAGGGTCGCTCCATGCCGCCGAACACCACCTACGACGACTTCGTGGTCCACCAGCAGGACGTCGAGGGCGTCGTCAACGCGCTCTGGGTCGGCGGGGCCGAAGCGATGACGATCATGGGCCAGCGGGTGGTGTCGACGAGTGCGGTGCGGTGCGTGGGCAACGTGCTGATCCTGCACGGCCGGGTGTACTCCCCGCCCTTCGTCATCGCGGCGATCGGAGACGTGAAGGGAATGACCCAGGCGCTCGACGAGTCGGAGGCCGTTGCCACCTACCGCTCCTGGGCCGACTACATCGGATTGGGCTACGAGGCCAGCACCTCGGACGAGCTGACGATGCCCGCGTACGACGGGCCGCTCGACGTCTCGCGCGATGAGACGCCGTGACCGTTCGCGCCCGCCGGGTCCTTGTCGTGGACAACTACGACAGCTTCGTCTTCAACCTCGTCCAGTACCTGGCGCAGCTCGGCGCCGAGTGCGACGTCGTCCGCAACGACGAGGTGCCGGCCCAGGCCGCCGACGGCTACGACGGGGTCCTGCTGTCCCCGGGCCCCGGCACGCCGGAGGAGGCCGGCGTCTGCATCGACATGGTCCGCCACGCGGCGGGTCACGTGCCCCTCTTCGGTGTCTGCCTGGGGCTGCAGGCGATCGGGGTGGCCTACGGCGCCACGGTCGGCCGCGCCCCCGAGCTGCTGCACGGCAAGACCAGCCTCGTCCACCACGACGGCGTGGGAGTCCTCCAGGGACTGCCCGACCCTTTCACGGCGACGCGCTACCACTCGCTGGCGGTAGCCCCGGCCACGGTGCCTGCCGAGCTGGAGGTCACGGGACGCACCGACGGCGGTGTCGTCATGGCGATGCGGCACCGGGAGCTTCCCGTGGAGGGCGTGCAGTTCCACCCGGAGTCCGTGCTCACCGAGGGCGGCCACCGGATGCTCGCCACGTGGCTGACCGTCTGCGGCGACCCCCACGCGGTCGAGCGCTC
>DATHUJ010000033.1:0-1648 GCA_035462375.1 Jiangellales bacterium | reverse complement strand
CGGCTCCCCTCTGTTGTCAACCCGCTCTGCTGAGGGACCTCGCGGCGGTGGTCTTCCCGGCTCGCGTAGCGGGTTGTAGCGTCGGTTTCGCGGGTCCGGGAAGTGGCTGATCCGAAGTGTCGATGTGCGGGGGCAGGTCGGCCGCGCTGGATGTGAGAGTCGCCCCGCTGTGCCCTCCCGGGCCCGCGCCGGTCGAGGAAGCTGTGAGTGCTGCACGCTGGGCGTCGGCGACCAGCTGTCGGTAGACGGCATCGGAGATCCGCCGCTTCAGGCAGCGCATCGCCTCCATCGGCTTCTTGCCGTCAGCGCGCTTGCGTCGGTAGTAGGCCTTTCCCTCGGTGTCGAGGCGCAGTTGGGTGACGGCGGCGATGTGGATCATGTGGTTCATCCGCCGGTTCCCGGCGCGTGAGAGGCGGTGTCGGTTCTGCTCGCCTGAGGAGGCGTCCAGTGGGGCGGTGCCGGTCCAGGAGGCGAACCGGTTGCGGTCAGTGAAGCGGGTCACGTCCCCGACGTCGGCGAGGATCCGGGCGGCCACCACGGGTCCGACGCCACGGAGGTCCATCAGCCGTGAGTCGCGGGCCAGGACCATGGCCTTGAGCTCGGCGGTGGCCTTCTTGATCTTCGAGTCGACGGCGACCAGCTCGGCGAGTTCCTCCGCGGCGATGCGGCGTCGGGTCCTTCCTGCGACGTCTCGAGGGCGGACGCCGGCGAGCATTGCCTTTGCCTGCAAGGCAGTGATGTCCTTCTTGGCCTGCCCGGGGAGCAACTCGGCGAGCAGCGCCTGGAGTCGATCCACGGTCTGAACGCGGCGTCGGGTGAGCGCTTCTCGCCGGTCGGTGAGCAGCCGCAACGCCTCGAGTTCGCCGTCGACCCTCAGGACCCGCAGGTTGCTGGTGCGCACCGCCACGACCGCGATCGAGTGCGCGTCGCGTGCGTCGGTCTTGCGGTTGTGGCCGGTGTCGAAGAGCCTGACCCGGGCGGCGAGCTTGGCCGGGACGTCGACCACATCCTCGCCGGCTTCCAGGAGGCGCCGGGCCAGCGAACGCCCCACTCCGTTGGCGCCCTCGACGGCCCAGACCCGGTCCGGCCAGGTCTTCGCGTACTTCCGCATCGCGGAGTAGCCGGCCTGGTCGGTGCTGAACCGGCCGGACCCCAGGAGCTCCTCGTGCTGGTCGACGACCTCGATCGTGGCCGACAGCTTGTGGGGATCGACCCCGATGATGACGTGCTCCATGTGCTGCTCCCGCCCGTGCTCGTGCCGATAGGGACGGCGAGGTGGGCAGTGCTACTACGAGCAGGGCAGTCCCCTCTGGAGCCCACGCCTCGTCAACGGTGTCCGACGGGCTGCAGACCGAAAGTGAGCCACACCGACCCAGCTGGTGGGCAGCCGCATGGAGAGCCTCCCGCCGGACACCTGGAACCGAGTCTGGCCAGACACCGATCTGCGGGAAGTCTCTAGTAGCCGCACGTGACGCGCGAGCGAGGAGGTCGAGCACCCGCACGCATCTGCCGCCGGGCGCGCGTGTCGCTGGCGCCGCCAAGCGCAGGCGCGTGATTCCCATGGTCGGCCCATCACTGCGCTGACGGGCGGCTGGCCGTCGACACGTGCCAACTCGAGCCAGCCCCCAGCCGGGCTGGTCAGCTCGAG
>DATHUJ010000032.1:0-7613 GCA_035462375.1 Jiangellales bacterium | reverse complement strand
TCACGGACGCCTGGCGGATGGTGGTGCCCAAGTTCCTCGCACGCCAGCGGCTGGGCGACTAGCGGAACTGCTTCGACTTCCGGACACGCGTCCCGAGCACAGCCACCCCCAGCGTGAGAGCCGGCGCGCCCGCTTCTGCCGCGATCCGCGGGGTCAGGCCGACGAGCGGATCTCCGGGAGGTTGCGGGGCCGGACGCGCTCAAGTATCGCGTTAGGAGGGGCTGACAACGACTTTGCCGAGGGCCCTTCCTTCGCCGACGTGAACAAGAGCGTCAGGAAGTTCCTCGAGGGTGAAGGTGCGGTCGATGTGGATCCCGACCTCCCCGGTGACGCACAGGTCGGCTACCGGTTCGAAGTGGGCCGGCCCCTGCTTCACGGCGAGCACTCCGATCGAGCGACCGGTGAGTCGCCCAACCACCGAGCCGGCGGCGAGGACGCGCAGCAGCGCGCGCACCGACCCTCCTGCACACCGATACGTGCCGCCGGGGGCCAGCGCGCGCCGGTAGGCGAACACCGACCGGTCTGCGACCAGGTCAAGCATCACGTCGTAGGGCTGGGTCGTCCTGGTGAAGTCGTCGCGGCTGTAGTCGATCACGTCGTCCGCACCCACCCGCCGCATGAAGTCCTGCTTGGCGGCGTTGTCGACACCGGTCACGTGGGCCCCGAGCCGCTTGGCCAGCTGAATGGCGAAGGATCCTGACCCTCCGCCGGCGCCGTTGATCAGGACCCGGCTACCCGCAACAGCCCTTTCCGTGCCCTGCCAGGCAATCGCGCCGGCCTGCGGGATGGTGGACGCCTCAGCGAAGGTGAGCTGGGTCGGCTTGTGGGTCAGCGCCGATTCCGGGGCGAGCGCGTACTCCGCGAACCCACCCATCAGCGCGAGGTTGTCGCCGTACACCTCGTCCCCGGGTCGGAACCGGGTAACCCCCGGCCCGACCGCGTGGACCACGCCGGCGATGTCCGACCCAAGCGTCCTGCGAGCGGGGACACGCAGCCCGCCGATCCGTGCGTACGCGGGCGATCCGCGCAGGCACTCCCAGTCGCTGAGGTTGACCGACGTCGCAACAACCTCAACCCGCAGCTGGCCAGCGGCGGGGGTAGGTACCGGAACGTCCTCGACGCGCAGCACATCCGGGGGCCCATACCGGTCGTAGACGACCGCTCTCACGCGCACCCCGCGGCGCACCTGGTCACGCAGGAAGTCTAGCAACGCCCGACGGTCGACCCGAAGTTGCCAGGAAGCGGATCCACCGTCGCTATCGCGCCGTGCGACAGACGTCCGCTCATGCTGCGTTGGTGAACTCGCCTGTACGGATGTGCGATCTTGACGCTAGGAGCCGGCAGGAGCCACGAACTGGTCGTTGGCGTCGCGCCAACGCTTGACCATCGACGTACCGCCATGTCCGTCGCCCTCATCGATGAGGAGCTTCGAGCCCGGCCAGCGACGGTGCAGCTGCCACGCGGTGAGGAGCGGGGAGGAGATGTCCCGCCGACCGTGGATAAGAACACCGGGAATGTCGCGCAGACGCTCCATCTGCTCGAGGATGGGCGGATCGCAGAACCCGTCGTGCGACCAGTAGTGCACGGTGAGCCTGGCGAAGGCGTGCCGAAAACGCTCGTCCTCCCAGCGCGGATCACGCTGGAAACCCCCGGCACCGATCGAGATGTGGGTGTCCTCCCAGAGCGCCCACTCCCGCGACGCGGCGTCACGTACCGCGGGGTCCGCCGCCTCCATCAGGCGGGCGTACGCCTCAACCAGGCGCCCGTGGCCGCGCCGGTACCCCGCTCCCGCGTTCTCTGCGTGGGACGCAAGACGGTCCCACGCCTCGGGGAACACCATGCCGACGCCTTCGGTGATCCAGTCAACCTCACGGCGGCTCGACGTGGTGACCGCGAAGAGAACGATGCCGAGCACCCGGTCGGCATGTGCCTGCGCGTAAGCCAACGCCAGCGTGGATCCCCACGAGGCGCCGTTGACGATCCACGCCTCGATGCCGAGGTGCTCTCGAAGCCGCTCGATGTCCCGGACCAGGTGTGCGGTCGTGTTGTTCGCCAGGGACAGCGACGGGTCGGATGCATGTGGAGTCGAACGGCCACAGCCTCGCTGCTCGAAGGCCACGACACGAGTTCGAGACAGGTCGAATCTGGTGCGGTACTCGCTGGACCCGAGCCCGCCCCCGGGACCACCGTGAAGGTACACAGCTGGGACACCTCCGCGGGAGCCCCACTCTTCCCAGTGGATCTCGTTGTCGTCACCGACGTCGAGCATCCCCCGAGCCCGTGGCCTCTCGTCAGCGTTCACCTCTCCAGCACACCAGTTCCAGGTTCGCCTCTCCAACGAGCCGGTCGGATCCGGTGGACCCGGCCATCACTTCTCCCGCAGGGAACTGCGGTGCTGCCGCTCTACCGGATCTGCCGCGAGTCGGCCAGTTCGGATCCGCCTCAGGTTCTTCGGTGCCATAGTCGGCGCATGGACAAATCCCGCGCGCTCGCGCTGGTGCTGCGCCTCACTGCCATCGCGTTCATAGTCGTGTTCACGCTGCTGTTCCTGGCATCCGTCACCCAGACCGACACCCCGGAGTCCCTCTACCGCCTGTTCGCTTGGGGCGACGTCGGCGACGCCGAGGAACAGATGCTGGCGGCGGTCTACATCGTGTGGGGTGTCTGCCTCTGGATCGCAGCGCGTGCACCTTTGCAGCACCGGCTCTTCATCGACTTCACCATCACCGCGAACCTCGCCCACGCCGCAGTGATGGCGGTGCAGTCGTTCACTTATCAGGGCGAGCACGCGCACCTGTGGGGCGATGTTGTGATCCTCTTCGCCGCTATCGGCGTCCTCGCTGCGCTCTGGCTGCCGGTGCGCAAACAGTCGGCCTAATCGTCCTCATCTGCCGCGAGTCGCGCTCGGGGACCGCCTGCCGGCTCGCCCGACGCCGCAGTAGGTTGCTGGGGTGGCGAGCTGGCGGGACTACCAAGAGGAAGTAGCTGTCTTCTTCCGGACGCTGGGACTGACCGCGGATACTGATGTGACCTTGCAGGGGGTGCGCACAAGCCATGACGTTGATGTAGTCGTGAAAGTCGGCACGCGGGCTTCGAGGTCCTCTGGCTTGTTGAATGCAAAGCCTGGAAGAGCGCGGTGCCGAAGGAGAAGGTTCTAGCGCTCCGCTCCATCGTCGATGACGTCGGTGCCGACCGGGGCTTCGTCATGGCTGAGGGTGGCTACGAGAGTGGCACGCTTCAGGCGGCGCGCTTCGCGAACGTGGTTCTCACATCTCTAGCAAACCTGCGCGAGACACTTGCGTACGAGCTGGGTCTCGCGAGTCTTTCGTCACTCGACGCCCGGCTAGTCGGTGTCGCGACCGCTACTGGGCCATCGACAAGCAGGACCGAATCGACCTCGGTCTCCGGCCGGACGAAGGTGCCAGTGGTTTCATGGGGGATGTCCTACTCAAGGCTGTTGAACACACGCTTCGTCAGGCGCTGTTTCGAGGGTTCCCTGTCGTTTACGACCGCACGTATGCCGCCTTGGCCGCGTACGCGGGTGGAGCCTTCGACCCCGTGGATCCAGATGATGATCACGCGATCGGGACGCCAGCCCATCTATTCGCGATCCTTGACGGGGAACTCCGTGAGCTCGAAACGCGCTTGGACGCGGCTGAGAGGCGTTGCGGCGAAGCCACTAGCTTCCTGCAACTTCTGCTAGGGATTTGGGTGAGGGCGAAGCCGCTCTGCTCGCTCCAGCCACCATGTCGACGCCTGCTCATGCCGCGTGGAGGGCGGCTACGCTCGCCCGGATCTACCGCGATGTGCATGCTTGGGCCGCGTGTCTGGCGAGCCGCTGCGCTCGATTCGCCAGGCTAGGAACTAGTTTAGTGGACGTGCTAATGCCCGGCTACAGAACATGATGGGCAACCAGCTTGTTTAGGTAGGCGACATCCGTCTTGCCCTTGAACTCGAACTTGACCTTACCGAGGCCCGAGAACCAAAGCTCGAGCTCCGCGTCGAGGTCGAACGAGCCCGCCGTTTCGATTGAGAACGCCTGCACCTTGACGTATGGCAGCGACGTGAAGTCCTTCTTCTTGCCGGTGATTCCTTGGACGTTGACCGCAATGATCCGCTTTGATGTGAAGGCGATGTAGTCCCTCATGCCCCTGCAGGCAACGAAGAGTTCCTCGCCATCGACTAGCAATGGGGACACCTGTGCCGCGACCTCGGCTATAGGTACCTGTCCGACCTTGACGTAGCCGGCGTTCTGGAAGTCAATCATGGCGCCTCTTTGCAGACGAAAGTGAGCGGACGCCCGGGAGCATACAAGCGGCTCGGGAAGCGGCGACCGGGTGTCGCCGGGCATGGCGCAGCGCTCGTGACCGCCGAGCGCTGCGGGAGTGGCGGTCGCAGCGCGCGGCTCTCTCGTCGGCCGTCAGCCCACTTGACCGAACGTCTTGACCGGTGCGACCTTCCGCCGGTCGTGACGCACCACCAGGTGGACCGCAGACAAACGCTTCTGCCGCAGAGCGAGTTCGGCCAATGGCCGTCACGGGCACATCTGCTGAAGAACGACAGCCGGGTCACGGCGGCGACAGGCCTTGGAGCAGCAGCTCGACCGTCCTGCGGATGCTCGGGACGCGCACCCGGCCTGTCGAGTCGCGCGCCCCCGGGGCGGTCGTGAGCCCGAAGAGCGTGACGAGCACGAGGACCGCTGCCTCGCCCGGGTCGACGTCGCCGCGTAGACGACCTGCGCGCTGCTCCGCGGCCAGGTACTGCGTGAGCATCGCCGGGGGGTCGGTGCCGTCGTCGGGCAGTGAGGCGGCAGCGCGCTGCGCGAGATCGGGGTCGGTGAGCATGGCCAGCTCGAGCGGGAGGACCGTCTCCCGGAGTGTCGCCAGGCGCGTCAGGCACTGGGTGAGGACGTCGACGACCTCGCCCCGGCCGGCCCGGTCCGGAAGCTCGGCCATCCAGGCGGCGATGGGCGCGTGCTGCTCCGCCACCGCCGCGAGCAGCAGGCTCGCCTTGTCGGGGAAGTGCCGGTAGATGGTCCCCTCGGCGATGCCGGCCGCCTGCGCGACGGCGCGGATGGATGCCTGCGCGTACCCGACGTCACGCACCACCTCGCTGGTGGCGCGCAGGAGGCGCTCGCGCGTGCTGCGGCCTCTCGCGTTCACCTGCACATCCTCGCGGATCCGTCAGTCAGTGACGTCGCGGCGGGTGACGACGGTGTGCGCGACAGCGATGCCGATGAGCGCGTACGCGGTCGCCGCGGTCGCCGCCGAGCTGTAGGACAGGGTCGCCGTCCCGCCCTGGGCCAACGCGGTGAGGGCGCTGCCGGGCAACCAGTCCGCCAGGTCCGACAGGGCGGAGCCGACGACGCCTTCGACGAGCAGTACCCAGCCTGCTCCCACGGAGACGGCGATGGCGGCGGACCGGCTGACCGTCGCCAGGACCAGGCCGAGCAGCCCCCACACGAGCAGCGTCAGCAGCAGGTCGAGCCAGGCGCCGGCCAGGGCTCCCGGTCCTGCCGACGTCCACGCCTGCGTGGTCACCCCGGCGGCCCCGGCGGCCAGCGGGGCGGCGACGATGTTGACGACGAGGGCCACGCCCGCGGCGACGGCCGTCAACACCGACAGCGCCAGCACTTTGCCGGCGAGGAGCAGCCCGCGGCGGGGCTGCGCGGACACGAGCAGTCGGACGAGCCCGGTGCTGTGGTCGGTGGCCGTCAGGACCGCCCAGAACGCGAGCGTGACCAGGCCGAACATGCTCGACGCCGCACCGAGGCCGGCGGTGACGCCCGCCGCGGACTGGAGCTCCTCGAGCGGCGGGAAGGCGACGCCGGGGCCCTCGGGCGCCCCACCGCTGCCGGTCGCGACGCTGAACATCACCGAGTTCGCCAGGACGGCGAACACAGCAGTCAGGCCGAGCCATCCGAGCAGGACCCCGCGACGGCGGGAGCGGACGAGCTCACTGCGCACCGCGCGGAAGATCGAGGTGGCCATCAAGCGGTCCTCCGGGCGTCGAGGAGGGCGCGATCGGCGGCGAGCTCGCCGTCGTCCGCACCGGTCAGGTCGAGGAAGACGTCCTCGAGCGTGTCGCGCCCAGAGCTAATCGCGCGCAGGGTGATACCGGCCGCGAACGCGGCGCGGTTGATCTCGGCTGCGGCGGACTCTCCGGCCCCGGTCAGGCGCAGTGAGGTCTGCCGCTCCTCCACGTCCTCCCAGCCCGCCTGCCGCAGCGCCGCCAGCAGGGCGGCGCGGTCGGCGTCCTGTTCTGGCACCACGTCGACGTGCTCTGCTCCGCGTGCGAGCAGGTCCGCGGTCGGGCCTGCGTAGACGAGCTGTCCGAAGCGGATAACGACCAGCGCATCGCACGCGGCCTGGATCTCGGCGAGCAGGTGCGAGGACACCAGCACGGTCCTGCCGGACTCGCCGAGCTGGCGCAGCAGGGTGCGGATCTCGACGATGCCCGCCGGGTCCAAGCCGTTGGTCGGCTCGTCGAGCACGAGCAGCTCGGGGTCGGGCAGCAGCGCAGCGGCGATGCCCAGGCGCTGCTTCATGCCGAGGGAGAAGCGCCGGACCGGCTCGCGGTCACGCCCACCGAGCCCCACGACGTCTAGCACCTCATCAACCCGGGACGCCGGAAGTCCGCGCAGCCGCGCCAGCGACAGCAAGTTCGCGCGCGCGCTCAGCGCCGGGACGAACGAGGGGCTCTCGACGAGCGCACCGACGCGGGACAGGTACGCGGCCGGGTCGCGCGTGCTCTGCCCCAGCACGGTCGCTGTCCCGGAGCTGGGAGCCACGAGCCCGAGCAGCATCCGGATCAGCGTGGACTTCCCTGAGCCATTGGGTCCGACAAGCCCGACGACGCCGCCCGCCGACACCTCGACGGTGAGCGCATCGACGGCCGTGCGCTCGCCGAAGCGGCGAGTCAGTTCGGAGGTCGAGATGACGGTCATTGCAAATCTCCCAGAATGAGTGAGCGTTCACTCGCATCGTGGCTGACGGTTGAGCCCATGTCAAGCGCCGCGGTCCAGAGCCTCACCCAGCCGGGCAGTGACACGGCTGCGCGGCGCCGCGTGCGCAGTCGACGCGCGGCGGTGAGCTGCACGAGGACCGCCGCGATCGTGAGCGCTGCACGGCGCACGACCGACCTGTCGCCGAGCAGGGACGCGCCGCGAGCACCGCGACCCGAGAACGAGCACTGTCAGGTACGAGGCATCGAACGGTCCGACGCGGCTGACGATCGTCACCTTGATCCGGTGATGGGGGCACTTCGCGTGTGCGTGCCGGCCCGGGAGCGTGGGTGTCATGACAGATCGAGCTGCTGGCAGGGAGTTGCCGGGTGCCGTCATGGCCGAGCTTCGCGGTGTATCGAAGACGTACGGGACGGGTAGGACGGAGCTGCGTGCCGGCAAGGATGTCGACCTGACCGTGCAACCGCGGGGGAGCTGCTGGCGGTGCAGCCCACGTCAAGCGCCGCGCTTCAGGGCAGCGGCCCTCGGCGCGGCGCCCTCGTGCACTTCGACCGCGATGACGACCTCCAGCGCGGCTGGCTGCGACGACGCACACCGGGCAAGGCCGACCCGCCCGCGCACCTCGTGCTCTCCACCGAGGGCTTCGTCC
>DATHUJ010000031.1:0-28050 GCA_035462375.1 Jiangellales bacterium | reverse complement strand
GCGGACGTAGCGCAGTTGGTAGCGCATCACCTTGCCAAGGTGAGGGTCGCGGGTTCGAGTCCCGTCGTCCGCTCGAGGGGGCCACGCAGGCCTCACCTCGGTGGAGTGGCCGAGAGGCGAGGCAACGGCCTGCAAAGCCGTCTACACGGGTTCGAATCCCGTCTCCACCTCGCACCACCCGCCGGGGGCGATTAGCTCAGTGGGAGAGCGCTTCCTTGACACGGAAGAGGTCACTGGTTCAATCCCAGTATCGCCCACCACCCCGGTAAGGCCCCTGACCAGCGGAAACGCAAAGTCAGGGGCCCGGCCGGTCGGCCCTCAACTCGTCGACGGGGCGGCTGCGACGGGGTAGTCCACGGACGGGGATCTCGGGGACAGCCGCCCCCGGCTCCGGCTCCCGGGAAGCGACCGCTCGGCCGTACCACGCCGCCAGCGGCGCCGACGACGCACCGTGCGCGAGCACGCTGAGGAAGACGGTCAGCCCGATGACCGACACGACACCGTCCGCCACGGGTCCGAGCTCCTCCAGGGCGAGGAGGGCGAAGACGAGCGAGGCCAGCCCCCGAGGGCCGAACCAGCCCACGAAGAGCACGGTCCGCCGGTCGAGGCCGGAGCCCAGGCACGCCACGGCGACGGGGACCATCCGGAGGACGGTCAGGCTCAGCACGGCGTAGAGCACCGTGGCGACCCCGGGCCCGGCCAGCACGACCGGGACGGCGATCGCGCCGAAGCCCAGCCACACGAGCAGGGACATCAGGCCGCTCGCCTGCTCGACCAGCGTGACCTCGCTCCGTCCGCGCGGTCCGGCGGCACTGCCGAAGGCCAGTCCACCGACGAACGCGGCGACGAACCCGTTCCCCTGCAGGGCGACCGCGCCTGCGTAGGCGACGAGCGCCAGCGCGAGGACGGCGATCCCCACGAAGTCCTCGGCCGACCAGTCGCGCCGGCGGGCCCGGCGCAGCAGCCAGCCGCCGCCGGCGCCGACGGCGACGCCGACACCGGCGCCGAGCATCAGCTCGGCCACCGCCTCCCCGAGCCCCGGCGCCCCCGTGAAACCCTCTGCCGAGGCGGCACCGGCGATCGCGAGCATGACGACCGGTGTGGCGATCCCGTCGTTCAGGCCGCTCTCCACGGTGATCATCCGACGGATGCGGGACGGCACGACCGGGTTCGTCACCACGGGAACGCCCAGTGCCGCGTCAGTGGGCGCCAGGGCCGCAGCGACCAGCAGGGCGAGCCACACACCGAGGTCCGGGAACAGCCAGAGCGCCGCGCCCCACCCGGCGAGGACGGTGAGCGGGAGCCCGACCCCGAGCAGGCGTCCGTATAGCGCGAGGTCGCCCCGCAGGTCCTGGACCCGCACCCTTGCCGCGTCCGAGAAGAGCACCCACACCAGGGTGATCTCGACGAGTGGCCGGACGCCCTGCGAAGCCGTCGACGCCTCGATCACGTCGAGCCCGGCAAGCACCGCCCCCACCGCGAGGAAGACGATCGGGGCGGTCAGGTCCGCCCGCTGGAACCGGGCCGACAGCGCGCCCCAGACGAAGATGGCCGACGCGATGAGCGCGATGGCCGTCGCGTCCACGCCGTACCTCCAGCCGATGCCGCTGCTGTCACGACTCTGCCACTGGCCGCGGACCCGGTCCTCACCCGCTGCGGATGACTCACCTGCCCGCCGGGGACACTAAGCCTCCAAGGGCCCGGTCGAACCGCTCGGGGCCCTCGTCGTCCTTGGAGCATTGTGTGAGCGGCCTCGAGCGCGACCGCGCGACGCGCGTGGTCTATCTCCACATGGCGGTCTTCGGCTACTGGCTGTACGCCTTCGGGCCGGTGGTCCCCCTGCTGCGCCAGGACCAGGGTCTGTCGCGCTCCGTCGCCGGGCTGCACGGGACGGCGCTGGCGGCCGGCTCGGTGCTGGCGGGGGTCGTCGGAGCCGCTCTGGTCGCCCGCTTCGGGCGGGCGAAGGTGATGCGCGCCGGGCTGGTCGGACTCGCCGCCGCCGTGCTCCTGATCACTTCCGCCACGGCCCTACCGGTCACGCTGCTCGGCGCGCTCGTCGGTGGGACGCTGGGCTCGCTGCTGGTCAACACCCACTCTCCCGTGCTCTCGGACCACCACGAGCTCGCCGGGCCCGCCGCGATCAACGAGGCCAACGCCCTGGCCGCAGCGACCGGGGTGCTCTCGCCACTGGTGCTCGGGACGTGCGTCGCGCTGGGCCTGGGCTGGCGGGTTGCCCTGCTCGGGGTGGTGCCGCTGGTGGTCATCGGTCTGCTGTACTCCCGCGGGGTCCGACTGCCGGATGCCCGGCCGCCCGAAGGGTTGCCGCCGGGTGCGCGGGCGCGCCTGCCACGTCGGTACTGGGTGTCCTGGACCGTGCTCGTCCTGTGCATCGCGGTCGAGTTCTCGATGACCGTCTGGGCGTCCGAGCTCCTGCGCGAACGGGTCGGGATGTCGGCCGGGGCCGCTGCGGGCTCGATCGGCCTGCTCGTGCTCGGCATGTCTGTCGGCCGCCTGGTCGGCGGGCGGTTGGCCCTGCGGCTGCCCGTGGACACGCTGCTGGCCGGCTCTCTGCTCGTCACCGCCGTGGGCTTCGCCGCCTTCTGGCTCGGTCGCACGCCCTGGGTGGCCGTGGTCGGGCTGCTCGTGGTCGGACTCGGCGTGGCGACGCAGTTCCCCCTCGCCGTCGCCCGGGCCATCGCCGCCTCGCGCGGGCTGGCCGACATCGCCACGGCGCGCGGCTCGCTCGGCGCGGGCCTGGCGATCGGCGCCACCCCGTTCGCGCTGGGCGTCCTGGCCGATCGGGTGGGCACCCACGTCGCCTACCTCGTGGTGCCGGCCCTGCTTCTGCTCGCCGGCTCCGTCCTCGTCGCCGACCGGCTCTACGATCGATGGCAGGGCGTAGCGCGTCAGCGGCGCCACAGCCCTTCCCGGTAGCCGCGGCGCATCTCGCGGTGGCGGCGCTTCCACACTGCCGCCTCCTCTGCCCGCAGCCGGGCGTCCTGACGTGCCGCCCGCCAGCGCGCCTCGCGACCGAGCTTGCGCCAGCTGGCGAGGCGCCGCTCGTCGAGGTCGCCGTCGGACACGGCGGCGAGGACGGCGCAGCCGGGCTCCACGGTGTGGCCGCAGTCATCGAAGCGGCACCCGACGGACAGCTCCTCGACGTCCGAGAAGGCCGCCGCGATGCTGTCGTCGTCGGCGACCAGGGAGATGCCGCGGAGCCCCGGGGTGTCGAGCACGACTCCCCCGCCGGGCAACGGCACGAGCTCCCGGTGCGTCGTCGTGTGCCGGCCCCTGCCGTCGGCCCGGAGGTGCGAGACCGCCATGATCTCGTGGCCGGCGAGCCGGTTGGTGAGTGTCGACTTGCCGGCTCCCGAGGGTCCCAGCAGGACGACTGTCTGGCCGGGTCGGACCCGGGTGCGCAGGTCGGCCACGCCCTGCCCGGTCGTGGCGCTGACCACCAGCACTTCGGCACCCGGTGCGGCGGCGGCCACGTCCCGAGCCAGCCAGGGAGCGTCCCTGACGAGGTCGGCCTTGGTGAGGACGACCAGCGGGACGGCGCCGCTGCCCCAGGCCAGGGTGAGCAGACGCTCGACCCGGCCCAGATCGGGCTCGGGCTCGAGGTGCTCGACGACCACGACGAGGTCGACGTTGGCCGCGAGGACCTGGCCGGTCGAGGTACGGTCACTGGCTCCCCTGACGACGGCCGTCCGGCGCGGGAGGACCGCGTCGCAGACCGCGCGGCCGTCCGCTCGGAGCCGGACCACCACCCAGTCGCCGGTGGTGGGGGGCGAGCGGTGGAGCCCGGGACCGAGCAGTGCGCGCAGCGGGCCGTCGGCGGACAGCAGCTCGACGCCGCCGCGGTCGGCGCGGGCCACGCGTGCGGGGGCGGCCCCGGGAGGGTGCTGGGCCAGGGCCTCGGCGAGGTCGGGCCGCCAGCCGAGGGCAGCGAGGGGGTCGTCGGGGGTCGGTCGGGCGGACGAGGTCACGTCGGGTCCTCCGGGCGGGTCCGAGGGCCGGCTCGGTCCGCTCAGGCGGTCCGGATCGACGCCCCGGGGGGTGGACTGGGTCGGTCTGCGGGCAGGCAAGCACGGACGGACACGGCGTCCACCTCCTCTCGTCCTCCGGTCGCGGTCAGGCGCAGCCTAGGGCGCGCTGCGCACCGGCGTCACGGGGTTTTCCCGTGCGTGCGAGTGGGTCTGCTCGGCGCGTGGCCCGTCGGCATGCGGCCACACCTGGTCGACGGCGGCGTTGAGCGCCGCGCCGATGAGCACCGCGATCGACACCAGGTACAGCCACACCAGGACCGCGATCGGCGCGGCCAGCGGTCCGTAGATCGACGTGCCGCCCGTGACCGCCGACAGCACCCAGCGGAGCGCGAACGACCCGGCGATCCAGGCCACGAAGGCCAACGCAGCGCCGGGCAGGTCGCGCAGCCACGACGTCCGGACGGGCACCGAGAGGTGGTAGAGCGTCGTGAGGAAGGCCACCGACAGGAGGATGACGACGGGCCAGTAGAGCGCCTGCAGGCCGGACAGCTCCGGCGGCAGGACGGCGCGGACGAACCGGGGTCCGGCCACCACGAGGGGCAGCACCACGATGCCGACGACCAGTGCCACCACGTACAGGCCGAAGGAGAGAGCGCGGGTCTTGACGACGCCTCGGCGGCCACCCAGGCCGTACATGATCGTGATCGTGTCGACGAAGACGTTCAAGGCACGGGAGCCGGACCAGAGCGCGAGCACGAAGCCGAGCGAGATGACGTCGGCGCGTCCGCCGGCGAGCACGTCGTCCACGGTGGGCTCGATGACCTCCGAGACCCCTTGGGGCGCCAGCAGCTGGCCGGCGAGGGACAGGACCTGGTCGCGCAGCTGCTCGACCGTGGTGTCGCCGAGGGCCGAGGTGATGTAGCCGACCGTGCCCGCGAGGCCGAAGACCAGGGGCGGCAGCGACAGGATGGCGAAGAACGCGGCCTCCGCTGCCAGCCCGGTGACCCGGTAGCGGAAGCAGCCGCCCACGGTCGCGGCGACCAGTCGGCGCAGCGAGCTCGCGAGCGGCCGCTGCGTCGCGTGGGCGGCCACCCGGTTACCGTACGACGTCGTGGCGCACACCCACGACGTGACGAACCAGCCGCCGCCGCTGACCGGCCACGACGTCCTCGCCGCAGACCCGGCGCTGGTCGATGCGGTGGCCCGGCACGCTCCCCGGGCGGCTGCCCGCCTGCACGACCTCGGCCGGCGGGCCGGGTCGGCGGAGGCACGGCGCTGGGCCGAGGAGGCCGACACCCACCCACCTCGGCTGCGGACCCACGACCGCTACGGCCACCGGGTGGACGAGGTCGACTTCCACCCGTCCTGGCACCGGTTGATGGAGGTGGCGGTCGGTGCCCGACTGCACGCAGCGCCCTGGGCGGACCCCGAGCCCGGCGCGCACGCCGCCCGGGCTGCGGGATTCCTGGTCTGGAGCCAGGTGGAGGCGGCCCACGGCTGCCCCGTCTCCATGACGTACGCCGCCGTGCCGGCCCTCCGGGTCGACCCCGCGATCGCCCACAGCTGGGAGCCGCACCTGGTCTCCACCTCCTACCAGCCCGGTCTCGTGGGGCGGGCCAACAAGGCGGGCTGCCTCGCGGGCATGGCCATGACCGAGAAGCAGGGCGGGTCGGACGTCCGTGCCGGGACGACCCGCGCGGTCCCGACCGGCGACGCCGGCTGGTACACGCTGACGGGGCACAAGTGGTTCTGCTCCGCCCCGATGGTCGACGTGTTCCTCGTGCTGGCCCGGGCGCCCGGAGGGGTGACCTGCTTCGTGGTGCCGAGGGTGCTCGAGGACGGCAGCCACAACACCTTCGAGCTGCAGCGGCTCAAGGACAAGCTGGGCAACCGGGCCAACGCCTCTGCCGAGGTGGAGCTGGACGACACGCTCGGACAGCGCCTCGGTGAGGAGGGCCGCGGCGTCGCGACGATCATCGAGATGGTCGCGGCGACCCGGCTGGACTGCTCCCTGGGCTCGGCGGCGCTCATGCGGCGGGCCGTGACGGAGGCGGCCTGGCACGCGGCCCACCGGCACGCCTTCGGGCGGCTGCTGGCGGACGCGCCGCTCATGCAGGTGGTGCTTGCCGACCTGGCCCTGGAGTCCGAGGCGGCGACACTCCTCGCCATGCGGCTCGCCGCCACGCTCGACGCGCCGGACGACCCGGCCGAGCAGGCCCTGCGCCGGGTAGGCCTGCCGGTGGCCAAGTACTGGATCTGCAAGCGAGCGCCCGCCCAGGTCGCCGAGGCCCTCGAGTGCCTCGGCGGCAACGGTTACGTGGAGGAGAGCGGGATGCCGCGGCTCTACCGGGAGGCGCCGCTGAACTCGGTCTGGGAGGGCTCGGGCAACATCCAGGCACTCGACCTGCTGCGGGTGATCCGCCGTGAGCCGGCGGTGCTCGGCGCCTGGCGCGCCGAGGTCGAACTCGCGCGAGGGGCCGACCGACGGCTCGACGCCGCCCTGGACTCGACCGAGCGGATGCTGCTCGACGCGGCCGGCCACCCCGTCAGGGCCGAGCGCGCCGCGCGGACGCTGGCCGCGCGGATGGCGATGCTGTTGCAGGCGTCGCTGCTGGTGCGGCACTCGCCGGCCGTCGTGGCCGACGCCTTCGTCGCCTCCCGCCTGGACGAGCCGGAGGGCACTTTCGGTATGCTCCCCACGGGCGTCGACACCCGGGCGCTGCTAGCCCGCGTCACCGCCCACCTGCCCTGACCTGGGCGGCTGCGCGGTCACTCGCCGGGCGGGCCGGTGGCCGGCTCGACCGGGCGGTCCGGGCGCTGGTGCTGGCAGTCGCACCACGAGCGTCCGCGGCACTCGCTGTGCCGGCGCTCGCGGCAGGCCTGGCAGATCACCCGGCCCAGTGTGCCCGATCCCGAGGTGCGGACCATCGGTCCGGATGGTGGACGCCGCATTCCCGGCCGGTACGTGCTGTGCCAGTCTGACGCGCATGTCCGCCGCCCGGCTCGTCCTCGTGGTCCGCCGCCACGTCGACTATGGGCGCGTGCGCAGCATGATGTGTATGCCGGCCTGATCGCCGCCCGCTCACATCCGCCGGGCGCGTGATCGCGCCGGCCTCCCGTCGACACCGCAGTCGCCGGAGTCTGTCGCCTCACGCGTCCCCTGCTCCCAGGACGCCGACATGGCCACACCCGCGACACCGGCCCGTCCCCCCGCCCGTCCTGCCGCCCGTCCTCCCGCCCGTCCTGCCGCTGGACGACCACGCGGTGAGGGGCAGTGGGCACTGGGTCACCTCGAGCCGCTCAACGCGAACGAGCGGTTCAAGAAGGACGACGACGGCCTGCACGTGCGGGCCCGGATCGAGAACGTCTACCGCCACACCGGCTTCGCCGGGATCGACCCCGCCGACCTGCGCGGTCGATTCCGCTGGTGGGGCCTCTACACCCAGCGCCGACCGGGGATCCCCGGCGGGCGGACGGCGGTCCTCGAACCGCACGAGCTCGACGACGAGTTCTTCATGCTCCGGGTGCGCATCGACGGGGGGCAGCTCACGACCGCCCAGCTCCGCGTCGTCGCCGACGTCTCCACGACGTACGGGCGGGACACCGCCGACATCACCGACCGGCAGAACGTCCAGCTGCACTGGATCCGGGTGGAGGACGTCCCGGAGATCTGGTCGCGGCTCGAGGCGGTCGGCCTGTCCACCCAGGAGGCCTGCGGGGACACGCCGCGGGTCGTGCTCGGCTCTCCCGTCGCCGGCATCGCCGCCGACGAGGTGCTCGACGGGACCCCGGCCATCAGGGAGATCGAGCGGCGCTTCATCGGCTCGCCGGCCTTCTCCAACCTCCCCCGCAAGTTCAAGTCGGCCGTCAGCGGGCTACCCGACGTCGTCCACGAGACCAACGACGTCGCCTTCGTGGGCGTCGTGCACCCCGAGCACGGCCCGGGTTTCGACGTCTGGGTCGGGGGCGGGCTGTCGACCAACCCGCGTCTCGCCCAGCGCCTGGGCGCCTGGGTGCCGCTCGACGAGGTGCCCGACGTCTGGGCAGCGGTCGTGGGTGCCTTCCGCGACTACGGCTACCGCCGGCTGCGCAGCCGGGCCCGGCTGAAGTTCCTCGTCGCGGACTGGGGCGTCGAGCGGTTCCGCGCGGTCGTCGAGACCGAGTACCTCGGCCGGCGGCTGCTCGACGGCCCCGCTCCGCCCGTGCCGGACCACCCGTACGACCACGTGGGCGTCCACCCTCAGCTCGACGGTCGGTCGTACGTCGGTGTGGCGCCGCTCGTCGGCCGGGTCTCGGGCACCCTGCTGGCGAAGGTGGCGGACGCGGCCGAGGCTCACGGGTCCCTGCGGGTCCGCCTGACCCCGCACCAGAAGCTCGTCGTCCTCGACGTGGGCCCCGACGAGGTGGAGCCTCTCGTCGCCGCCCTCGACGGCCTGGGCCTGCCGGCGCGACCGTCGGTGTTTCGGCGGCACACGATGGCCTGCACGGGCCTGGAGTACTGCAAGCTCGCGATCGTCGAGACCAAGGGCCTGGCCGCCGCGACGGTCACCGACCTCGAGCGCCGGCTCGCCGACGTCGCGCCCCTACTCGACGTGCCCGTGAGCCTGCACGTCAACGGGTGCCCCAACTCCTGCGCCCGCGTCCAGGTCGCCGACATCGGGCTCAAGGGCCAGGTCGTGGGCGGCGAGGAGGGCTTCCAGGTGCACCTCGGCGGCGGCCTCGGTCTCGATGCCGGCTTCGGGCGCAAGCTGCGCGGACACAAGGTGACGGCGGCGGCGCTCCCCGACTACGTCGAGCGCCTCGTCCGTGCCTTCGCGGCCGGCCGCGAGCCCGGGGAGCGCTTCGCGTCCTGGGTGGCCCGGGCCGACGAGGAGGTGCTGCGGTGAGCGAGACCCGGACGCCGGTGCTCTTCTGCCCCTTCTGCGCCGAGGAGGACCTGCACCCCCGCGAGGCCTCGCACGGCGCCTGGGAGTGCCGGTCCTGCCTGCGGGTCTTCGCCGTCCGGTTGCTCGGTCTGGCGGTGCCGCGGTGAGCCTGGGACGGGTGGCGGAACGGGCCGCCCGGGAGCTGGAGGGCGCTCCCGCGGAGGACGTCCTGGCGTGGGCCGCCAGCACCTTCGGCCCCCGCTTGGCGGTCGCCTCCTCCATGCAGGACGCCGTGCTGCCCCACCTCGCCTCCCGGGTGGCCCCCGGTGTAGACGTCCTCTTCGTCGACACCGGGTACCACTTCGCCGAGACGATCGGGACGAGGGACGCGGTCGCTGCGGCCCTTCCCGTACGGGTGCTGACGCTGACACCGGCGCGCACGGTGGCGGAGCAGGACGCCGACCACGGACCACACCTGCACGACCGGGACCCCGACCTGTGCTGCGCCCTGCGCAAGGTCGCGCCGCTCGACGCCGCGCTGGCCTCGTACGACGCGTGGGCGACTGGTGTCCGCCGCGTGGAGTCGCCGACCCGGGCAGCGACTCCCGTGGTCTCGTACGACCGCCCACGCGGCAAGGTCCGGGTCGCGCCGCTCGCCGCCTGGACCGACGACGACGTGCGGGCCTATGTCCGCGACCACGGCGTGCTTCTCAACCCCCTGCTCGAGGACGGCTATCCCTCCGTGGGCTGTGCCCCGTGCACCCGGCGACCCGCGCCCGGTGCCGACCCCCGCAGCGGGCGCTGGGCCGGCCTGGCCAAGACCGAGTGCGGCATCAACACACCGGCGAGATCGCTGTGACTGCAGCGCCGAAGGCGGAGACCCGGACGGGCGCCACCGTCTGGCTGACCGGCCTGCCGTCCGCGGGCAAGAGCACGGTGGCGCACCTGCTGGCGGACCGGCTGGCCGCCGACGGAGTCCGGGTACACGTGCTCGACGGGGACCAGGTCCGCACCCACCTGTCCGGCGGGCTCGGCTTCAGTCGGGAGGACCGCGACACGAACGTCCGGCGGATCGGCTGGGTGGCAGGGCTGCTGGCCCTGCACGGCGTGACCGTCCTCGTCCCGGTGATCGCCCCCTACGCCGCCACGCGCGAGACCGTGCGGCGGCAGCACGACCGGGACGGGGTGCCGTACGTCGAGGTGTACGTGGCGACGAGCCTGGACGCGGCCCGACGACGCGACGTCAAGGGCCTGTACGCCCGGGCCGCAGCCGGCCAGCTGCGCGGGCTGACGGGCGTCGACGACCCCTACGAGCCGCCCGTGGTCCCCGACGTCGTGCTCGACACGGAGCACCACGGTGTCGACGAGACCGTCACCCACCTGCACGCCGCGCTGGTCGAGAGGGGCCTGCTGTGACCACGTACGTCCTGGACGGTGTCGAGGCCCTGGAGAGCGAGGGCATCCACGTCATCCGTGAGGTGGCGGCGGAGTTCGAGCGGCCGGTCCTGCTCTTCTCGGGCGGCAAGGACTCGGTGGTCATGCTGCACCTGGCGCGCAAGGCGTTCTGGCCGGCCCCGATCCCCTTCCCGGTGCTGCACGTCGACACCGGCCACAACTTCCCCGAGGTCCTGGCCTACCGCGACGCGACGGTCGAGCGGCTGGCTGTCCGCCTGCTCGTCGCGGACGTCGCGTCCTACGTCGCCGACGGCCGGCTGCGCGAGCGGGCGGACGGCACGCGGAACCCACTGCAGACGGTCCCTCTGCTGGACGCCATCGCGGAGCACCGCTTCGACGCCGTCTTCGGCGGCGGACGCCGGGACGAGGAGAAGGCCCGAGCCAAGGAGCGCATCCTCAGCCTGCGTGACGAGTTCGGTCAGTGGGACCCCCGCAACCAGCGGCCGGAGCTCTGGTCGATCTACAACGGTCGCCACCGCCCCGGGGAGCACGTGCGGGTCTTCCCGCTGTCCAACTGGACCGAGCTGGACGTCTGGCGCTACGTCCGACGGGAGCGCATCGAGCTGCCCTCGATCTACTTCGCCCACCGACGCCGGGTCTTCCGGCGCGACGGCATGTGGCTGGCCGAGGGCCCGTGGTCCCTCCCCCGTACGGGCGAGGCGGTGGTCGAGCGGACGGTGCGCTACCGGACGGTGGGCGACATGTCCTGCACCGGAGCCGTGCTGTCCGACGCCACCGGCGTCGACGAGGTGCTCGCGGAGGTCGCGGCCAGCCGGCTCACCGAGCGCGGGGCGACGCGGGCCGACGACCGGTTGTCCGAGGCCGCGATGGAGGACCGCAAGCGGGAGGGGTACTTCTGATGGGCGACGTCACGCTGCTCCGGCTCGCCACGGCGGGCTCCGTCGACGACGGCAAGTCCACGCTCGTGGGCCGACTCCTGCACGACACGAGGTCGGTGCTGGCCGACCAGCTCGAGTCCGTGGAGCGGGTCAGCAGGGACCGGGGCCTCGACCGCACCGACCTGGCGCTGCTCACCGACGGCTTGCGGGCCGAGCGCGAGCAGGGCATCACGATCGACGTGGCCTACCGCTACTTCGCCACACCCCGCCGTACCTTCGTGCTCGCCGACTGCCCGGGCCACGTGCAGTACACGCGCAACACCGTCACGGGTGCGTCCACGGCCGACGTGGTCCTGGTGCTGGTCGACGCCCGGCACGGCGTCGTCGAGCAGACCCGCCGCCACCTCGCGGTCGCCGCCCTGCTCCGGGTCCCGCACGTGGCGCTGGCCGTGAACAAGATCGACCTTGTCGGCTTCGACCAGGCGTGGGTCGCGGCGATCGCCAAGGAGGTCGCGGACCTGGCCGAGGAGCTCGGCGTCCCCGACGTGCGGACGCTTCCCGTCTCGGCCCTGGACGGCGACAACGTCGTCACCCGTTCCGAGCGCACACCCTGGTACGACGGACCGACGCTGCTCGACTACCTCGAGACCGTCCCACTCGAGGTCGACCCGCGGCACGAGCCCTTCCGGTTCCCCGTCCAGTACGTCCTCCGGCCGCATCCCGGCGACCGGTCCGATGGGCACCGGGACTACCGCGCGTACGCCGGCCAGGTCGCGACCGGTGTGGTCCGCGTGGGCGACGAGGTGGTCGTGCTGCCGGCGGGTCGGCGTTCGACGGTGGCCGGCCTCGACACCGCCGACGGGTCGCTGGAGCAGGCCTTCGCCCCACAGTCCGTGGCGGTGCGCCTCTCCGACGACCTCGACGTCTCGCGCGGCGACCTCCTGGTGCACCCGGGCGGGAGCCCCGCGGTCACCCAGGACCTCGCGGCGACCGTGTGCTGGCTGGCCGAGCGGGAGCTGCGCCCCGGCGCGCGCCTGCTGCTCAAGCACGGCACCCGGACGGTCCGCGCGGTGGTGCGCGAGATCCGCTCGCGCCTCGAGCTGGACCCCGTGGCCGGCAGCCCGGCGCAGTCTCTGGCCCTCAACGACATCGGGCGGGTCGTGCTCCGGCTGGCCGGGCCGGTGGCGGCGGACCCCTACGCGGCGAGCCGCCGGACGGGCTCGTTCCTGCTCATCGACGACCACGACGGGTGGACTCTCGCGGCCGGGATGGTCGGGGACCCGCTGGGCGAGGGGCGTCGGCGATGTCCGCCTGAGGCAGCTGCGGCTGCCCCCGCGGACACCAGCACCCCTGGACCCTGAGAGGAACAACCCGCCTCATGGTGAAGCACCCTTTCCGATCCAGAGCGCTCGTCGTGCTCGCAGCGATCCCGTTACTCGGCCTGCTGGCCGGCTGCGGAGGCGACGCCGCAGCAGGCGGCTCCGTGGAGGCCGGCGGCGGGTCCGGCACCGCGGGCACCTTGCGGCTTGGCTACTTCGCCAACGTCACGCACGCCGCAGCCATCGTGGGCGTCGACGAGGGATTCATCCCCGAGGCACTCGGGGAGGTAGCGCTCGAGACCCAGGTCTTCAACGCCGGTCCCGCCGTCGTCGAGGCCCTGTTCGCGGGCGCGATCGACGCCAGCTACATCGGCCCCAACCCGGCCATCAACGCCCACGGGCAGAGCGACGGGGAGGCGATCCGGATCGTCGCCGGGGCGACGTCGGGCGGTGCCCAGCTCGTCGTCCGGGACGGGATCGACTCCGTCGATGACCTGCGCGATACGACTCTCGCGACCCCGCAGCTGGGCAACACCCAGGACGTGGCCCTGCGGGCGTGGCTCACCGAGCAGGGCCTGGAGAACAGTGTCGAGGGCGGCGGGGACGTCACCATCTCCCCCACGCCCAACGCCGACACCCTGCAGCTCTTCCAGGCCGGGGAGATCGACGGGGCCTGGCTGCCCGAGCCCTGGGCGTCCCGGCTGGTGCTCGAAGCCGGGGCAGAGGTCCTGCTCGACGAGGCCGAGCTGTGGCCCGACGGCCGTTTCGTCACGACCCACCTCATCGTGCGGACGGAGTTCCTCGAGGAGTACCCCGCGACCGTCGAGGCGCTCCTGCGCGGGCACGTGGAGGCCGTCGAGTGGGTGGGCGGCAACCCGGATGAAGCCAGCGCTGTCGTCAACGACGGCATCGACGCTCTCACCGGGCAGCCGCTCGGCGACGACGTCCTGGCCCGCGCGTGGGACAACCTCGAGGTGACCGTTGACCCCGTGGCCTCCTCGCTCGCCGAGTCCGCCGCCGACGCCTTCGTCGCGGGGACGGCCGAGGAGGAGGTCGACCTCGACGGCGTCTACGACCTGTCCGCCCTCAACGCCATCCTCGCCGAGCAGGGCCTGACGGCCGTCTCGGCGGGCGGTCTCGGCAAGGAGTAGCCACCGTGGTCGACCCAGCCCTGAAGCAGGCCGAACACATCGCACCCGAAGCGACCCGGACCGCCGCCACGCCTGCGGTCCGGGTCCGGCGGGTGGCCCAGGTCTTCGAGCCCGACCGGCCCCCGGTCCTCGACCGCATCGACCTCGACATCGCCGAGGGGGAGTTCGTCTGCCTGCTCGGCGCCTCGGGGTGCGGCAAGTCCACCCTGCTGTCCCTGTTGGCGGGGCTCCAGCGGCCGACCTCCGGCACGATCGAGGTGGCGGCAGGCCGGCCGGCACTCATGTTCCAGGAACCCGCCCTGCTCCCCTGGCTGACGGCGGGTCGCAACGTCGAGCTCGCGATGCGCGCCCGCGGCGTCCGGCGCACGGAGCGCCGATCGGAGTCCGAGCGCCTGCTGGCGCTGGTCAACCTCGACGGGCAGGGCGCGAAGCGAGTCCATGAGCTCTCCGGCGGCATGCGGCAACGGGTCGCCCTGGCCCGCGCCCTCGCGCAGGACAGCAGGCTGCTGCTCATGGACGAGCCGTTCGCGGCTCTCGACGCGATCACCCGCGATGTGCTGCACGAGGAGCTGGCCCGGCTGTGGGCCGAGCAGGGGCTCACCGTCGTCTTCGTCACGCACAACGTGCGCGAGGCGGTCCGACTGGGCCAACGGGTCGTCCTGATGAGCTCCCGTCCGGGGCGCCTCGTCCGAGAGTGGGAGGTCGGCCTGACCCAGCCGCGGGCCATCGAGTCACCCGGGGTCAGCGCCCTGTCGACCGAGATCACCGCCGTGCTGCGACAGGAGATCAGCCGCCATGGCCGTTGAGGGACGCGTCCGTGATCGCGACGAGGTCCGCGCCCTGGAGGCCGGCCTGGACGCCCTGGACCACCCACCAGCGCTCCCCCTCAAGCCAGGTGCCCGCACCGTGCTCGTCCGGTCCGTGCTCCCGCCGGTGGTCGCGCTGGCGGTCCTCGTGGCCGCCTGGCAACTCGCCTATCTCGCCGGGATCAAGCCGCCGTACGCCCTGCCCAGCCCGGCGGACAGCTGGCAGACCTTGGTCGCAGTGGTGCAGGACGGCCGGGCCCGGACGGCGATGACGACGAGCCTGTCGCGGGGAGCGGTGGGCTTCCTGGCGTCGCTCGCGGTCGGCACCCTGCTCGGCCTGGCCATGTGGCGCAGCCGCTGGCTGCGCGCCGCCATCGGACCGATCGTCACGGGGCTGCAGAGCCTGCCCTCGGTGGCGTGGGTTCCCGCGGCGATCATCTGGTTCGGCCTGTCCGACGCCGCCATCTACACGGTCGTCCTGCTCGGCGCCGTGCCCTCGATCACCAACGGACTGCTGTCCGGCTTCGACCAGGTGCCGCCGCTGTTCGACAAGGTCGGCCGGGTCCTCGGCCTGGGGGAGCTCGCCCGGATTCGGCACGTCTTCCTCCCCGCCGCCCTGCCCGGCTACCTGGGTGGTCTCAAGCAGGGCTGGGCCTTCTCCTGGCGTTCCCTGATGGCGGCCGAGCTGATCACCTTCTCCCCCGCTCTGGGCATCGGTCTCGGACAGCTGCTCAACGTCGGGCGCGAGCTGTCCCGGATGGACCTGGTCATCACCTCCATCGGCCTGATCCTGGTCGTCGGGATCGCCATCGAGCTGCTCGTCTTCGCGCCCCTGGAGCGCCGCGTCCTGCGCGCGCGAGGCCTGACCGGGAGGTCGCCGTGAGCCCCACCTATCCGCTGACGCTGGACGTCCGTGACCGGAGGGTCGTCGTCGTGGGAGGCGGCCCAGTCGCCGCCCGGCGCGCCCGGGGACTCGTCGAGGCCGGGGCCGCCGTGGTCGTCGTCGCGCCGTGGGCGTGCGAGGACCTGGCCGACCTGGCGGCCGGGGGGACGCTGCGCTGGCGCCCGCGGGAGTACGCCGGGAGCGGTGATCTCGACGGCGCCTGGCTCGTCCACACCGCGACGGGTGACCCTGACGTGGACGCCGCCGTGGCGGCGGACGCCCAGGCCGCCCGCCTCTGGTGCGTCCGGGCCGACGACTCCCAGGCCTCCGCTGCCTGGACGCCTGCGGTGGCCTCGGTGGACGGCGTCCTCGTGGCGGTGACGGCGGGGGGCGACCCCCGGCGAGCCCGGGCCCTGCGCGACGCCATCCACGCCCGGCTGGAGACCGGCGACCTGCCGCTGCGACGTCAGCGCCGTACGGGGAAGGGATCCGTCGCCCTGATCGGCGGCGGGCCCGGCGACCCCGGCCTCGTGACCACCCGCGGGCGGCAGCTGCTGGCCGACGCCGACGTGGTGGTCGCCGACCGGCTCGGGCCACGCTCCCTCCTCGACGAGCTCGGCGAGGACGTCGAGGTCGTCGACGTCGGCAAGGCGCCGGGGAACCACCCGGTCCCTCAGCAGGAGATCAACCGCATCCTGGTCGACCGCGCACAGCGGGGGCAGCGGGTGGTCCGGCTCAAGGGCGGCGACCCCTACGTCCTCGGCCGCGGCGGCGAGGAGGTACAGGCCTGCCGGGCGGAGGGTGTGCCCGTCGAGGTGGTGCCCGGCGTCACCAGCGCGTTCTCCGTCCCCGCGGCCGCGGGCATCCCGGTCACCCACCGCGGGCTGGCCAAGCAGGTCACCGTCGTCTCCGGGCACGAGGGGCTGAACTGGCCGTCCCTGGCCGCCGTCGAGGGGACCCTCGTCGTGCTCATGGGGGTCTCGCTCCTCGGCCGGACGGCCGAGCGGCTCGTCGAGCACGGCCGCGACCCCGCGACGCCGGTCGCCGTCGTCGAGGACGGCTACGGGCCGGGACAGCGGACCACGGTCGGTACTTTGTCGACCATCGGCCGCCTCGCCCAGGAGCGCGGGGTGCGGGCGCCGGCCGTCGTCGTGGTGGGTGACGTCGTCGACCTCGCGGATTGACCCGGACCATCTGTCAGACCCGGTATCAGGAGACACGCGGGCCCCCTCTTCCCCACGGAACGCACGACGCAGGCCGATTCGCGACATCCTGGGGACCGGTCGCTCGGAGGTGGGGTCGTGGCACTGGTCGTCCGTGGTCGTATCGTGCCGCTGTCCACCGACCCCGCCCTGAGCCCCGAGCCGATGGCGGCCTTCCGCGGTCGGGTCTGGATCGGCGACGACGGGCTCGTCGCCGCCGTGACCCGGGGCACCCGACGTGGCCCGGCGGGCCTGGCCGACGCCCCGCAGGTCGACGTCGGCGACGACCTGGTGCTGCCGGGGCTGGTGGACCTCCACAACCACCTCGCCTACGACACGCTCCCGTTGTGGGTCGAGCCACGGCAGCAGGGCCCCTTCCTGCACCACAACTCCTGGCCCCGGGCGGCCAGCTACTCCTCCTCCGTCACCTGGCCTGCCTACGCCTTCGTCACCGCTGCACCCGAGGAGCTACTCGCGTACGTGGAGACCAAGGCGATAGTCGGGGGCACGACGAGCATCCAGGGCTCGCCACCGAAGAACCGGCCACGCGACGGCTGGCTCGTCCGCAACGTGGAGGACGAGACGTTCGGGACGGGCAACCCCAACCTCGTCTACGCCAGCACCCTCACCCTCAAGCCCGCCGTCCTCGCCGACCGGGCGAACAAGATGCGCGCGGGCAGCACCTTCATCTACCACTGCGCCGAGGGCCGGCCCGGCTCGGTGGTCGGCCAGGAGTTCCGCGACGCGGCCGACGCCGGGTGCCTGCAGCCGCACTTCGTCGCGGTGCACTGCTGTGCCGCCGACGAGGAGGCCTGGGACCGGTGGCGGATGGCGGGAGGAGCCGGCGCCGTCGTCTGGTCGCCGTTCTCCAACCTCTGGCTGTACGGCACGACGACCGACGTGCCCACCGCGCTCGTGGCCGGCATCGACGTCTGCCTCGGGTCGGACTGGGCTCCCTCGGGGACCAAGCACGTCCTGGGCGAGCTCAAGGTCGCGAGGATCGTCGCCGACACCCTCGGGTGGCAGCTCGACGACGCGGACCTCGTCCAGGCCGTGACCTCGAGGGCCGGCGACGTGCTGCTCCGGGGATGGGGCCGCCAGGTCGGCCGCCTGCAACCCGGCGCGATCGGCGACCTGGTGGTCCTGGCCGCATCTCGCGGTGCCGACCCCGCGAGGACGGTGGTTGCCGCCACCGAGCGCGACGTCCGGCTCGTCGTCGTGGACGGCGAGGCCCGCTACGGCGAAGGCGCCCTCATGGCCGCGTCCGGCGCTGTCGCCACCACGACGCTCGACGTGGCAGGTGAGCGGCGCCACCTCGCCCTCCACCGCCCACGCGACCCCTCCACTGTCTGGGACTGGGACGAGGTGGTCCGGCGGCTCGAGGAGGTCCGCCGCGACCCCAAGGGCCAGATCGAGGGAGGTCTGGCCCGGCTGGCCGCCTGGGCCGGGCCGCTCGACTCCCCGGAGGCGCCGCTGCGGCTGGCGCTGGACATGCCCACCGGCCTCGGGCCGGTCGGCGGGCTGCCCAAGGACCTCACCCAGATCTCGGTCCCGCCGCTCGAGACGCTCACGCACGACGACGCCTGGCTCGCAGCCCTGCCCGGGCGCGGGTTCCACGAGGACGTCCTGGACGGTCTGGCGGCCTACTACTCCTGAGGAGGTGCGGCGCCGTGGCGGTCACCGACGGCGACTGGGAGGCTGTGGTCGCCCGACGCGGGACGACCCTCACCGAAGCGCTGTCCGCGCGCGCCGGCGCCGCCGCGATGCCGACCCCGACCCTGGACGGCGGCCAACGCCTGCAGGTCGTCGACACGCTGGCCAAGCTCCTGGGCGGCGCCTACTGCCACCTCGTGCAGAAGCGGGCCGGTTACGCGGTCGACCCCGTGCAGGCACTCGCGCTGCTCCGTCGGCGCTGCGCGTCCATGACCGACACGGAGTTCCACATCGCGGTGACCGGTCTCGTGACCAGCCTGCGCGACGCCCACACCCGGTACGTGGGTCCCTCCAGCCTCCGCGGCGCCGTGGCGGCCATGCCGTTCCTCGTGGAGCAGTGCGGGCCTGCTGCCGACCTCCAGCTCCTCGTGACCAAGGTCGCCGACCCGGAGCTGATCGGCGACGAGGAGTTCGTCGAGGGCGTCCGGCTGGAGTGGTGGAACGGCGTGCCGGCAGCGCGCGCCCTGGACATCTACGCCGACCACGAGACCGGGGGTCGCCCGGACTCCCGGCGGGCCCGTGCCCTCGAGTCCTTCACCTTCCGCTCCCTGGCCTACGGCCCGCCCCCGGACGAGCACTGGGTCCACATCGGCTACCGCACCCGGCGGGGAAAGCGACGCGAGGTGCGGCTGGACTGGCGGGTCATCGACCCCCGGGCCGCCCGCACCGCCGTGCGCCCCGGATCCCGCGCAGGTCTGCGCGTCGGAGCCGACCTCGCGGCACAGTCGGTCCGGCGGGCCAAGACCCTGCTCTTCGCGCCACGCGTGTGGTCGGCCGAACGGGCCGGCCGACCCGGCGCCGCCGTCGCCGCCGGGTCCTCGTGGCTTGCCACCGACCTGCCCGACGTCCTGGCGGCGCGGCGGTTCGCCCGGGGCCGTCTCGGCTATCTGCGGATCTGGAGCTTCGACGTCGGGGACCACGACGCCTTCGTCGCCGAGGTGGCCCGGCTGCTGGCGGCCCTGCCGCCCCGCGGCGTCGTCGTCGACGTCCGGGGCAACCCCGGGGGCCTGATCTGGGCGGCCGAGCGGATCCTGCAGCTGTTCACGGACACGGAGATCCACCCCACCCGCTTCTCCCTGCTGGCCTCACCGCTCACCCGGGCGATGGCGGCCAGCCCCTTCAACCGGTTCGAGCTCGACCCCTGGGTGCCCTCGTTGGAGGACGCGGTCGTCACCGGCGAGCCCTACGCGCAGCCCCTCCCGTTGACGGACCCCGACTGGTGCAACGACTGGGAGGGCACCCGCTACCCGGGACCGGCCCTGCTGGTGGTCGACTCCACCACCTACTCCTCCGGTGACCTGCTCGCGGCCGGCTGGGCCGACCACGACGTCGGCCCGATCGTCAGCGTCGGGGAAGCGACGGGTGCGGGAGGCGCGAATGTGTGGACCGACGCGCACTTGCGTGACGCACTGGTCGCCACCCCCTACGCCTTCCCACCGCTCCCGGCGGGTGCCGGTCTGACCATGTCGGTGCGCCGCGCGGTGCGCAGCGGTCCATCCGACGGGGTCCCGATCGAGGACCTCGGCGTCTCGGGCACCCCGTACACGATGACCACCGCCGACTTGCTGCAGGGCAACCGCGACCTGCTCGCCTTCTGCGGGCGAACCCTCGACCAGCTGCGCCCGGACAGGGGGTGATCTCGGTGCCGCACGCCCACTGCCCCGGCTACGCCACCGAACCGTTCCGTTCACTGGCCGACGACTACCCCGGCGATGACGTCTACCCGCGCCGTTCCTTCCGTACGGAGTGGGGCCCGATCTTCCACCGCGGCCGGCTGGACGGCACGGCCCGCGTGCTCGTCATCGGGCAGGACCCCGCGGCGCACGAGGCGATCGCGCGGCGTGTCCTCGTCGGAGTGGCGGGACAGCGCGTGCAGGGGCTGCTCGCGCGGCTGGGCCTGACCCGAAGCTACGTTGTCGTCAACGCGTTCGCCTACTCCCTGTACGGGCAGCGGGCCGAGTCCCACGTCGCCGACCCGGGCATCGTGGCGTACCGGAACCGCTGGCTGGACGCCGTCGCCGAGACCAGCCAGATCCAGGGCGTGCTCACCTTCGGCCGCGCGGCAGATCGCGCCTACCGGTCGTGGCCGGGCCGGGCGGACCTGGAGCACGCGCGCGCGGAGGCACTGCACCCCACCTATCCCGACGCAGCGGCCGCCGCCGGGGCGGTGACGCTGGAGGAGGGCATGCGCCGGCTGTGCCTGAGCTGGAACAGTGCGCTCGACCGGCTCGGGCCGGTGGTCACGCCCGACGTCCCCGTGACCGCGCAGCCCTACGGGGAACGTCTGGTCCCCGAGGACCTGGCGCGCATCCCCGAGGCGGACCTGCCGGCCGGCTGCCCGGGGTGGATGTGCGACGTGGAGGGCTGGGCCGCCCGGACCGGGGCCACGGCTGCCGAGAAGCGGGCCAGCATCACCGTCACGGTCCCGCCGTCCGCCGCGTGGTGGCTGCCCTGAGGGCACCGCCCGCGGACCGGATCGTGAACCCACCCAGGCGATCGAGGCGGGGTGCGCCAGAATGACCCGGCGGCGGCCGGACGGCCACCGCGGTCGGGACGAGGGGAAACACCACATGGAGGTCTGGCCGGGTACGCCGTACCCGCTCGGAGCGACGTTCGACGGTGCGGGCACGAACTTCACGCTCTTCAGCGAGGCGGCCGACGGCGTCGAGCTGTGCCTGTTCTCCTCCGACGGCACCGAGACCCGCATCCCGCTCACCGAGCGGGAGGCGTTCGTCTGGCACGCCTACCTGCCCCGGGTCGGCCCGGGGCAGCGGTACGGCTACCGGGTGCACGGGCCCCACGACCTGCGTTTGGGGCACCGCTGCAACCCGGCGAAGCTGCTCCTCGACCCGTACGCCAAGGCGATCGAGGGCAGCAACGACTGGGACCAGGCGCTCTTCTCCTACGACTTCGGCGACCCGGACTCGTTCAACGACGAGGACTCCGCCCCGCACACGATGAAGTCCGTCGTCATCAACCCGTTCTTCGACTGGGGGGACGACCGCCACCCGCGGACGTCGTACCACCACACGGTGGTCTACGAGGCCCACGTCAAGGGGCTGACCATCGCCCATCCGGAGATCCCGGACGAGATCCGCGGGACCTACGCCGGGCTGGCGCACCCGGTGATGCTCGGCCACCTGCAGTCGCTCGGCGTCACCGCGGTGGAGCTGATGCCCGTGCACCAGTTCGTGCAGGACTCCACGCTCGAGGACAAGGGCCTGTCCAACTACTGGGGCTACAACACCATCGGCTTCTTCGCCCCGCACAACGCCTACTCCTCCTCCGGCCAGCGCGGCGAGCAGGTGCAGGAGTTCAAGGCCATGGTCAAGGCCCTGCACGCGGTCGGCATCGAGGTGATCCTCGACGTGGTCTACAACCACACGGCCGAGGGCAACCACCTGGGGCCGACGCTGTCCTTCCGGGGGATCGACAACGCCGCCTACTACCGCCTCGTCGACGATGACCGCAGGCACTACTTCGACACGACGGGCACGGGCAACAGCCTGCTCATGCGCCACCCCCACGTGCTGCAGCTGATCATGGACTCGCTGCGCTACTGGGTGAACGAGATGCACGTCGACGGGTTCCGCTTCGACCTGGCGGCGACACTCGCCCGCCAGTTCCACGAGGTCGACCGGCTGTCCGCCTTCTTCGACCTCGTCCAGCAGGACCCCGTCGTGAGCCAGGTGAAGCTGATCGCCGAGCCGTGGGACATCGGTGACGGCGGCTACCAGGTCGGCGGGTTCCCGCCGTTGTGGACCGAGTGGAACGGCAAGTACCGCGACTGCGTCCGGGACTTCTGGCGGGGCGAGCACGCTACGCTGGGCGAGTTCGCCGCGCGCCTGACCGGGTCGAGCGACCTCTACGAGGCGGACGGCCGCAAGCCCTACGCGTCCATCAACTTCGTCACCGCTCACGACGGCTTCACGCTGCACGACCTCGTCACCTACAACGAGAAGCACAACGAGGCCAACGGCGAGGGCGGCGCCGACGGCGAGAGCCACAACCGGTCGTGGAACTGCGGCGCCGAGGGTGAGACCGACGACCCCGAGGTGCTCGCGCTCCGCGCCCGGCAGCAGCGCAACTTCCTCACCACGCTGTTGTTGTCCCAGGGCGTGCCGATGATCCTGCACGGCGACGAGCTGGGCCGCACCCAGGGCGGCAACAACAACGTCTACTGCCAGGACAACGAGATCTCCTGGGTCGACTGGGGCACGGTCGACGGGGACCTGCTCGCATTCACCCGCTCGGTCGCGGCACTGCGCGCCGAGCACCCGGTCTTCCGGCAGCGCAAGTTCTTCGACGGTCGCCCGGACGAGAACGGACTCCCCGACATCGCCTGGCTGCGGCCCGACGGGAGCCCGATGACCAAGGAGGACTGGGATGCGGGCTTCGCCAGGTCGCTCATGGTCTTCCTCAACGGTGACGCGATCCGCGAGCCGGACCGCCGTGGGGAGCCGGTGGTGGACGACTCGTTCCTGATGCTCTTCAACGCCGGTGACGAGCAGCTGACCTTCCAGCTGCCACACACGAAGCTGGGAGAGGCCTGGCAACCGGTCCTCGACACCGACGACACCGACGTCGCGAGGCGGCGGCCGCTGCGGGCCCGGCGCAAGGTCCGGGTCCAGCCGCGGGCCATGCTCGTGCTGCGACGGGTCGGATGAGCCGGACCCCCACCGGCACCTACCGCCTGCAGCTGAGGCCGGGCTTCGGCTTCGACGAGGCCGCCGCGGTGGTCCCGTACATCGCCGATCTCGGGGTGTCCCACCTCTACCTCTCGCCCGTGCTGCAGGCCACGCCCGGGTCGACGCACGGCTACGACGTCGTCGACCACGGCCGGCTCTCCGTCGACCTCGGTGGCCGCCCCGCGTTCGACCGCCTGGGTGCCCGCGCAGGGGCACACGGCCTCGGCATCGTCGTCGACGTCGTGCCCAACCACATGTGCGTGCCGACGCCGGTGTCCCTCAACGTACCGCTCTGGTCGGTGCTGCGGGACGGGCCGGCCTCGCCGTACGCCCGGTGGTTCGACGTCGACTGGTCGACCCAGGACCGGGCGGTGCTCATGCCGGTCCTGGGCCGACGGATCGGCCAGTGCCTGGCCGACGGGGAGATCGCGCTGGACGAGACCGGGGACGAGCCCGTGCTGCGCTACTTCGATCACGTCTTCCCCGTACGACCGGGCACGGAGCACCTCCCGCTCGACCGGCTGGTGGATCGGCAGTGGTACCGCCTCGCGCACTGGCGGGTGGCCGACGAGGAGCTCAACTACCGGCGGTTCTTCGACGTGGACACGCTCGCCGCGCTCCGGGTCGAGGACCCGACCGTCTTCGGCGCCACGCACGAGCTGCTGGTGGGACTGCACCGGGAAGGCGCGATCGACGGCCTCCGCATCGACCATCCCGACGGCCTGGCCGACCCGCGTGGGTACCTGCGGAGCCTGGCGGCGGCGACGAGCGGCGCCTGGGTCGTCGTGGAGAAGATCCTCGAGGGGGACGAACGGGTACCCGAGGACTGGGAGTGCGCGGGGACCACCGGCTACGACACCCTGAACCGGGTCCTCGGCCTGCTGCTCGACCCGGCCGGGGCCGAGCCGCTCAGCCTGCTGTGGGGCGAGCTCACCGGTGCCGAGCGCGACTTCCACGCCGTCGTCGAGCAGGCCAAGCGGGGGGTCGTGGCCGCGATGCTCCGCGCTGAGGTCAACCGCCTGGTCGAGCTCGCCGCCGGGATCTCCCACGACGACGTCATGCTGCGCGACTTCACCCGGCGGGGCCTGGAGGAGGCCCTGGTCGAGCTGCTCGTCGAGATGCCCGTCTACCGTGCGTACGTCGTCCCCGATGAGCCGGCACCCGAGGAGTCGGTCCGTCTGGTCGAGGAAGCGGCGGACCGGGCGACGGCGGCCGAGCCGGAGCGCGCTGACGACGTCGCGCTCCTGCGTGATCTGGCTCTGGGCAGGCTAGGGGACGATGATCGTCGCGCGGAGTTCTGCGTGCGCTTCCAGCAGACCTGCGGTCCGGTGATGGCCAAGGGGGTCGAGGACACCGCGTTCTACCGGTGGTTCCGGCTCGCCGCCCTCAACGAGGTGGGTGGTGAGCCCGCGCGCTTCGCCGTCTCCCCCGACGTGCTGCACGGTTGGGCGGCCCACCAGCAGGCGCGGCACCCCCTGGGCATGACGACCCTGTCGACCCACGACACCAAGCGGGCCGAGGACGTCCGTGCCCGGCTGTCCGTGCTCGCCGAGCGGCCGGAGGACTGGCGGACGGCTGTGACGGGCTGGCGGGCGACCGCGTCGCGGTACCGCACCGCCGACGGGCTGCCGGACGAGGTGACCGACTACCTGCTCTGGCAGACCCTCGTGGGCACCTGGCCCATCACCGCCGACCGCGTCACGGGCTATCTCGAGAAGGCCACTCGCGAGGCCAAGGTTCGCACGACCTGGACGACACCGGACGGGGCCTACGACTCTGCGGTGCGCAGCTACGCCGAGGCCGTCATGGCCGACGAGGAGATCACGGCGTCGGTCCAGGCCTTCGTGGCCCGCATCGAGCCCTGGTCCCGGGTGGCCTCGCTGAGCCAGAAGATCGTCCAGCTCACCCTGCCGGGGGTCCCCGACGTCTACCAGGGCTGCGACCTCGTCGACCGGTCCCTGGTCGACCCGGACAACCGACGCGAGGTCGACTACACCGAGCGCGCCTCCCGGCTGGCGGCGCTCGACGCGGGGGGTGCTCCACGCGACGACCACGACGAGAAGCTGCTGGTGACCTCGCGGGCGCTGCGCCTGCGCCGCGACCACCCCGAGTGGTTCGGCCGCGACGGTGCCTACGAACCGCTGGCGACGACCAGCCAGCACGCTTTCGCCTTCGTACGGGGGGGTGCTGTCGCGACCCTGGCGACCCGGTTGCCGTCGGGGCTCGAGCGGGCCGGGGGGTGGGGCGAGTCATTCGTGGTGCTGCCCGAGGGGACCTGGCGGGACCAGCTCACCGTGCGGGAGTTCCCCGGAGGGGAGCTGCGGCTGGTCGAGGTCCTGGACCGGCTACCGGTGGCGCTGCTCGTCAGGGGCTGACAGGGAGCCCGCTGCGCTGTCGACAGCGTCCCCCGGACGCGAGGCGCGGACGGTGGGTCACGTGATGGCGGAATCCCTCGTCAGGCCGGCCGTGCGACGAGGGAAGCTGTTCGGGCCGCGCGGCAGGCGTCGTGCCGGTGCCCTGGTGAGGTCGGCGCCGGTCGGGCCGCGGCAGCCCGCGGGCGCGCGCGAGGTCGGCCACCTGGCCGGCCAGGCGGCGCTGGTAGGCGCGCGAGATGCAGGCGCCGGTGGAGTACAGCCGCTCATACGGGTCGATCAGGTCCGGCCGGTGCTCACGTAGCCACGCGAACCACCATTCTCGCGCGCCGGGTCGGAGGTGAAGGGCGATCGGTGTGACGTGCGTGGCGCCGGCGGGCCGCC
Organism: Jiangellales bacterium; assembly: GCA_035462375.1. GTDB lineage: Bacteria > Actinomycetota > Actinomycetes > Jiangellales > Jiangellaceae > DASTQL01. The sequence goes on along the minus strand of DATHUJ010000031.1, from coordinate 2,387 downwards.
ACGGCCGCGACGGTCGCCTCCAGCTGTGACGGCGCGTCGGTGAGGAAGGGCAGCACCGGCGGCGCCATGAGGACACCTCACCCCAACCCGGCCTCCGACAGTGCTGCACAGGCCTCGAGGCGGGCCTGCGGCGATGGCGCCCCCGACTCGACCATCCGGGCGACGTCCCGGTCCACGCTGCCGATCGACACGGCCACCGAGCCTTCACTCGCTCGGCACACTCGGCCAAGAGGTCGAGGTCGCGCAGGATGAGCGTGCCCTTCGTGAGCACGGAGAACGGTGTCGCCGCGTCGTGCAGCGCCCCCAGGATCCCAGGCATCAGTCGGTACCTGCCCTCCGCTCGCTGGTAGGGGTCGACGTTCGTGCGCTCGCCGGTCCAGCGGGGGGACGCCAGCTCCTTCCGGAGCACTTCGACGACATTGACCTTGACGACGACCCGGGTGTCGAAGTCCACGCCTGCAGCTGGTCCCAGCGCATGAACCGGATCGTACAGACGTTCGACTCGGGGCGGGCACGGTGGGCCAACGGGCACGGTGGGCCAACATCCGCGTCGCTCACCGACCCCACTCGTACGTGCGGTGAGGACCCTTGGTTGCTTTGCACATGTTGGGGCGTCGCGTCTTCCGGTGGCGTTCGAACGCCTGTACGATGGTGGGATGGACGCGGGCGGCGCACGCTCTGGCCGGGGCACCCGGCCGGTGCAGTCGTGCGCCGACCCGGCCGGCCCGGTGGCCGGGTTGCGGGCGGCGGCCGCCGCGGTGGGCGGCGTCCGGGTGGACGGGTTGGATGCGGAGGCGGCCCTGGAGGTGGTGCTGGCCGCGCGGTGGGCGCAGGCCGCGGCGCTGGCGGTGGAGGCCGACGGGTTGGCCCGCCTGGAGCAGGCCTACCCGGACGGTGGGCTGCGCGGGCGGGACGGCGAGCACGCCGCGGTGGTGTTCGAGCTGATGACCGCCCTCGGGGTGTCGCAGCGGTCGGCGGCCAACCGGTTGTCCTTCGGCTGGGGGCTGGCCGGGCTGCCCGGGTTGGGGGAGGAAGCCCGGCTCGGCGGGTTCGACGTGCCGATGCTGCTCATGGTGCTGGACAAGGTCGGCGTGCTGCCCGAGGAGTTGCGCCGGGAGGCGGTGGACCGGTTGCTGGAAGCGCACCGGGCGCTGCCCGGCGGGTTGACCCGCCCGCAGGCGGGCCGGTTGTTGGGGCGGATCGTGGCCGGGTTGGATCCGGCGGGGGCGGAGCGGCGGCAGGCCGGGGCACGGCGAGGGCGGCGGGTGTTCCACCACCCGGGCGGGGCCGCCGGGGAGGAGTCCACCCTGGGCATGACCGGGCCGGCCGAGCGGGTGGCGATCTGTTTCGAGGTGGTGGACGCGTTGGCTCGGGCCATCCTGGCCGGCCCGCACGCCGCACCCGGGCTGACCCTGGAGCAGGCCCGCTTCGACGCCCTGGAGTGGCTGATCACCGGCCACCCGGCGCACACCCACCCGGCCTGGCCTCACCCCGACACCGACGACCCGGACAGCGACACCCCCCGGGACGGCGACACCGCCCGGGGCGGCGACACCGCGGCCGCGGACGATGACATCCCGCCCTGGGAGACCCGACCCGACGGCGGCGTGGGCCCCGACGCGGACGCGGACGCCGAACCTGGCGAGGAGCCGGGCGCGGACGGTGCGCCTGATGGCGTGGTCGGCGGGGACCTCCGGCCCGGCGAGCACACCGCGGACGACGCCCACGATCGCCCCGGTGGCCCTGGCGCCGCGCGGCACGGCGCCGCCGAGTCCACGGCGATCAACGGCCAGGAACCCGGCCCGACCGGCGATGCGGACGCCGTGGACGACACCGGCGACGCGGACGGCGGTCGGGCCGATGTGGCCAGGGCCGGCGATCCGGGAATCTTCGCCGCCACGCCCGCCCTAGACGCGACCACTGGCGGCGGGTCGTGTGGGTGTGGGCGGCCGAGGGTGCGGGTGGGGGTGACCGCGCATATCACGGTGGCCCTGTCCACCCTGCTCGGCCTGGACCACGCCCCCGGGGAGCTGGCCGGGCTGGGCCCGGTGCCCGCCTCGGTGGCCCGCGAGCTGGCCGCGGCCGCGTCCACCTGGCGGCGGCTGCTCACCGACCCGGTCGACGGGCACCTGATCACCCAGACCATCCGCACCTACCGGCCCACCGCCGCGGTGCGCGAGTTCGTGCTGGCCCGCGCCGGCGGGGTGTGCGCATGGCGCGGCTGCACCGCCCGCCACGGCCTGCAGATCGACCACGACATCCCGTGGCCGCACGGGCCGACCGGGGCCGGCAACAACCTGCCGCTGCACCAGCCGCACCACGACGCGAAGACCTGCGGGGCGTGGTGTCACCGGCTGAACGGGGCCACGGGTGGGCTGACCCAGACC
>DATHUJ010000030.1:0-1992 GCA_035462375.1 Jiangellales bacterium | reverse complement strand
CGCCCGTGCCAGCCGCTCGTGGTCCGCCTCTGCTCGCAGCTCGGCGGATCGCCACTCGCTCTGCAGGTAGTAGATGGCCGGGTGCATCTCGATCACTCCTTCGTCGGGCCCCGCTGTGGGGCACCCCGTACGGTGCTCCCGGCCCCTTGCTCCGACCTTGCACCGCACTGACACACCTGCCCGCCCCCGCCCGCCGAGGTCGCGCACGAAGACCGGAGCAGGGGGCCGACGAAGCACCGGACCGGGCGCGCCGCCCCCCGGGCAGTGCAAGCCCACTGGTGAGGCGGAAGCACAGGGGCTGCAGCCGCGTTGGGAGACACTGGTGCCCCCGACCGGAAGGCCGCACGTGACCGACGGACCCCTCATCGTCCAGAGCGACAAGACGCTCCTGCTCGAGGTCGACCACGACCAGGCGGACGCGTGCCGGCGGGCGATCGCCCCGTTCGCCGAGCTCGAGCGGTCGCCCGAGCACGTGCACACCTATCGGCTCACCCCGCTCGGCCTGTGGAACGCCCGCGCCGCCGGGCACGACGCCGAGCAGGTGGTCGACACACTGCTGACCTACAGCCGCTACCCGGTGCCCCACGCCCTGCTGGTCGACGTCGCCGAGACGATGAGCCGGTACGGGCGGCTCCGCCTGGAGAACCACCCCTCGCACGGCCTGGTCCTGCACGGGACCGACCGGCCGGTGCTGGAGGAGGTGCTCCGCTCCAGGCGGGTGGCCCCCCTCACCGGCACCCGGGTGGACCCCGACACCGTCGTCGTCCACCCCTCGGAGCGCGGCTCGCTCAAGCAGGCGCTGATCAAGCTCGGCTGGCCGGCCGAGGACCTGGCCGGGTACGTCGACGGAGAGGCGCACCCGATCGAGCTGGTGACCGACGGCTGGGCCCTCCGCCCGTACCAGGTCGAAGCCGTCGAGGGCTTCTGGCACGGTGGGTCGGGCGTCGTGGTGCTGCCCTGCGGGGCGGGGAAGACACTCGTCGGCGCCGGTGCGATGGCACAGGCGAAGGCGACGACGCTGATCCTCGTGACCAACACCGTCGCCGCCCGCCAGTGGCGCGACGAGCTGATGCGCCGGACGAGCCTCACCGACGACGAGATCGGGGAGTACTCGGGCGCCCGCAAGGAGATCCGTCCCGTCACCATCGCCACGTACCAGGTGATGACCACCCGCCGCAAAGGCGTCTACACCCACCTCGAGCTCTTCGACGCCCGCGACTGGGGGCTCGTCGTCTACGACGAGGTGCACCTCCTGCCCGCGCCGATCTTCCGGATGACCGCCGACCTGCAGGCGCGCCGTCGGCTGGGCCTCACGGCCACACTCGTACGGGAGGACGGCCGCGAGGACGACGTGTTCACCCTGATCGGCCCCAAGCGCTACGACGCGCCGTGGAAGGAGATCGAGTCGCAGGGCTGGATCGCGCCGGCCGACTGCGTCGAGGTCCGGGTCACGCTGCCGGAGGGCGAGCGCCTCGCCTACGCGACCGCGGAGCCCGACGAGCGCTACCGGCTGTGCTCGACGACCGACAGCAAGACGCGCGTCGTCGAGCAGCTGCTGCGACGGCACGCCGGTGAGCAGACGCTGGTCATCGGGCAGTACATCGACCAGCTCGACGACTTGGCCGAGCGCCTCGACGCCCCGGTGGTCAAGGGCGAGACGACCGTGCGCGAGCGGCAGCGGCTCTTCGACGCCTTCCGTGCCGGCGAGGTGTCCACGCTGGTCGTGTCCAAGGTCGCCAACTTCTCCATCGACCTGCCGGAGGCCTCGTTGGCAGTCCAGGTCAGCGGCACCTTCGGGTCACGGCAGGAGGAGGCGCAGCGGCTCGGCCGGGTGCTGCGACCGAAGTCCGACGGGCGCACGGCGCGCTTCTACTCCGTCGTGGCCCGCGACACCCTCGACCAGGACTACGCCCAGCACCGGCAGCGGTTCCTCGCCGAGCAGGGCTACGCCTACCGGATCGTCGACGCCGAGGACGTGCTCTCCGGCGACCT
>DATHUJ010000029.1:0-41477 GCA_035462375.1 Jiangellales bacterium | reverse complement strand
GCGACGAAGGTGCCGCTGCCGACGCCGGTGAACGTCTGGATCGAGTGCTCGTGGCAAGACGCGGAGTCGCAGTGGTGCAGGATCCACTCCCAGCTCAGGGCCGCTGCGGGCAGCGGTCCGTCCTGGGCGTCCGTGGCGCTGCCCGAGAAGGCGATGGTGTCCCCGACGCGCCACGTTGTAGAGGCTGCGGGACTGCCGATGGTCGCGACGGGAGGCGTGTTGCCCGCCGTGATCGTCACCGATGCCGTGCCGGTCGTGCCGGACGGGTCCCGTACCTGCAGCCTGGCCGTGTAGGTGCCGGCCTGTGAGTAGGTGTAGGACGGGGTCGGCGACGTGGAGTCGCCGAAGGCGCCGTCGCCGTCGAGGTCCCAGGTGTAGGTGATGGTGTCGCCGTCCGGGTCGCTGGAGGCCCTGCCGTCGAAGGCGACGGTGAGCGGGGCCGTCCCGCTCGTGGGGTTGGCACTGATCACGGCGACCGGGGGCTGGTTCTGGCTGAAGTAGCGGATCCGGCGGATGGTCCCGCCGAGGTCGACGTAGAAGAGGTCTCCGCCCGGCCCGATCTGCACGTCGACGGGCTGGGCGGCGCCTGACACGAAGGTACGTCGCTTGGACAGGTCCGGGAGGCCGTTCGACCCGGGTGGGATCGCCCAGATGCAGCGACGCGTGTAGTCGGCGAAGAACAGCGCCCCGCGGTACTCCGCCGGGTAGTTGCCGCCCTCGTAGAACGCAAACGACACCCCCGCTACCGACGAGCCGCCCTTGGGGCACACGTCATTGGGCAGGACGAGGTCGTTGTGGTGGTAGCGGAAGTAGGGCGCGACCACCGCAGAGCTCCCGGCCGCGTACAAGTTCTCGCAGATGGCGAGATCCGCGGCGTCGTATCCGCTCTGGCGGTTGTCGCCCTCGTAGCAGGGCCAGCCGAAGTTGTCGACGGTGCTGTCGGTCGGGTCGGTCAGCCGGTTGATCTCCTCCCACAGGTTCCAGCCCACGTCGCCCGCCCACACCTCGTTGGTTCCCGGACGCACCGTGATGCGGAAGGGGTTGCGCAGGCCGTACGCGACGATCCGTCGGGCGTTCGGGTCGGGGCTGCCTGCCAGCGGGTTGCCCGGCAGCCCGGCACCGGTCGCCGGGTCGACCCGGAGGATGGTGCCGTCCAGGCCGACCGGGTCACCGGACGTGCGCAGGTCCTGGCTCCGCAGGGCGCCACCCTCGGCCGTCGGTGGGCTCATCGCGCCCCCGACACCGCCGGGCGGGTCGCCGCAGGGGTTGACCGGCGAGCCGTCCTGGCCGTAGTCGACGAAGTTGAAGCTGGCGCCGTCGCCGGCACTCACGTAGAGGGCCCCGTCGGGCCCGAAGGCGAGACTCCCGATCGAGTGGCTCGGGTACTGCTGGCACCAGTCCTCGATGAGCACTCGCTCCGACCCGGTCATCACGTTGCCGGCGGCCTGGAGCCGGGAGAGCCGCCCGCTCACCACGCACCCGTCGGCGGTGGCCCCCGGCGGGGTCGGGCACCCGTCCGAGGTCCCCCCGACAGAGCCCCACCTCGGGGCCGTGCCGCCGATGGCGGCGTCGTAGGTGTAGAGCACGTAGACCCACGGGTTCGCCGGGAACCCGGGGTCGAGGGCGAGACCGAGCAGCCCTCTGTCCCAGAAGTTGTGGACGTTGGTCCGCAGGTCGGCGAAGACGGTCGGCGTCGTGTCCGTGAGGTTGTCGAAGACCTTGATCAGCCCGCTCTTCTCGGCCACGAAGACCCGCCCGTCGGCGGCGAAGCGCACCGCGGTCGGCTGGGTCAGCCCGCTGAAGACGATCTCCTCCTGGAAGCCGGCGGGGACCGCGGCGGCGGCGGGCGGCGGGTTCGTCGCGACTTCAACGCCGAGCAGGCCGGCCAGGACCAGCAGGGACACACCTATCGGCACCGTACGAACGCGTGCCGCAGACCGGACCACCATGCCGCCCCCTCAGGCCACGCTCTGGAACCCCCGAGCGTCCTCCGGACGGTACTGCGGCATCGAGCGGTTGACAACGCCGTCGATGAGTGGGGCACCACGCGCCCCAGGTCGGGCCAGCGCCGTCGCCTCGGCCGGTCAGAGGTACGACGTCAGGGTGTCCGCCTCGGTGCGCAGGACGGCCGCTCGTTCGCTCTGGCCCACAGCGTCGTACGCATCGGCCGACTCGCGCCGGGTCTCGACCTCGGCACGTACGAGGGCGGCGACGGCGGACCCGTCGAGGTGCCGGCGGGTTGCCTCGGCGCCACCGAGGCCCGCCACGGCGCCGGCGACGTGTGGGCTCGACACCCCTGTGGGACCGTCCGGTGCGGCTACCGCGCCGGCGTTGTCGATGTCCGCGAGGACGGACCGGAGCACCGTCGCCGCACTCCGGTCACGCGCCTTCAGGGCCGCGCGGAGGCCGGCACGGAGCCGGTCGAGCAGGTCGTCGTCGGGGCGGGCGTCTGCTGGTGTCATGCGCCGGACCCTAGGCCGGCGCGGCCACTCGAGACCGCCATCACGACCGGCGGACCTGGGAACGAAGCGGAAGCCGGACGCTGAGCACCGTGTCGCCCGCACCCGTGTGGATCGCGATGTCACCGCCGTGCCGCTCGACGACGACTCGCCGCGCGATGTCGAGGCCCAGCCCGGTGCCCTTGCCGACGTCCTTGGTGGTGAAGAAGGGCTCGAAGGCGTGGGCGCGGACGTTCTCGGGCATGCCGGGCCCGGTGTCGGCGATCTCCACCACGACCCCGTCGCCATCGGCGTGCGCCGACACGCGCAGCGTGCCCGACCCGTCCATGGCGTCGACGGCGTTGTCCACGAGGTTGGTCCAGACCTGGTTCAGCTCCCCGGCGTCCCCCGGCACACGAGGCAGCTCGGCCGCGAAGTCGCGGACCACTCGGACACCCTCCATGCGGTGCCCGAGCATGACCAGCGTGCTCGCCAGCCCCTCGCGAACGTCCACCGGCTGAAGCGAGGCCCGGTCGAGGTGCGAGTACGACTTCACGGCCGCGACGAGCTCGGAGATGCGCCGGGTCGACTCCTTCAGCTCCGAGAGCAGGGACGACATCGTCAGCGACGCGGCGACCCAGTCGAGAGCCGCCTCGACCGGTGTTCCTTCGAGCACCTCGGCCACCCGGTCGCACCACGCCACGTCGGCCCCCGCGGCAGCGAGCGGTGGGGCGATCGCCCAGTCGCGCTCCACCCCGTGCGCTGACAGCCAGTCGGAGACGGAGTCCTCACGGTCGGCGACGGCGAGCGGGTCGGCGGTGGCAGGGGTCTCGCCGAGCTCCTGGCGCAGCTCGGCCAGGGCGACGAACTGGGCGGCCGTGATGTGTACGTCGGCGAGCCGGCCCAGGGAGGCGAGCAGGGCAGTGGTCGTCTCCCCCATCGCGTCGACGGCGCGTGTCGCCGCCGAAGCGGGGTTGTTGATCTCGTGCGCGAGCCCGGCGGCGAGAGTGCCCAGCGCCACGAGTGCCTCGCGCTGACGGGCCGCGCCCTCGATCCGGCGCACGCTCCCGACCAGACCGTGGATCAGGTGGACGCCGAACGGGAACCACGACTCCGCCATCTCGCGCAGCGCCGGAGCCGGGACCCGGAGCACCCGTCCGCCGACGGCGCCGCGTCCGGTGGCGAGGTAGACGCCGTACTCGTCCCAGGCGCGGAAGCCGCCGGCCCACTGGCCGGGGACGGCCATGCTGCCGATCTCGGTCTCCTCGTGCCCCACGTGCCGGGTCAGGGTGATCGCGCCGTCGAGGAGGACCCACCAGTCATCCGACGGGCGGTGCTCGCGGAAGAGCTCCTCCCCGGCGCCGAAGGCGCGTACCTCACCAGCGGTGTACAGCTCGCTGAGCTGCTCGTCGTCCAGCCCCTGGAAGAGCGCCAGGCCGCGCAGCACGTCGACGCCCATGGTGCGGTTGTCCCCGCGACCCCCGCTCGTCAGCGCTTCTTCGTCTGCGGCACGATCTCGGTCCTGTTCTGGGAGTCCGCCTTCGCGCGCTTCTCGGCCCGCTTCTCCTTGAGGGACTTGCCCGCCTTCTTGGACATGTGCTGTCTCGGCGACTTGTCGGCCATGACCGCTCCCCTGACGGGAGCCTGGGCGGCTCCGGTGGTGTGACGCTACCCCCGTGCGTCCATGGGACGCGTGGGCTCACGTCCTGACTCCGTCCGGCCGCCGACCTCCGTATCGCAGCAGCACGTCGCGGCCGAGGAGGCCTCGACCGTCCGCTCGCCGATGCGCAGCGTCGAGGCGATCCCCGAGTCGGACCGCCCCTCGGCCATCAACGCGAGGATCTCCCGTTCCCGGTCGGTGAGCCGCTCGAGCGGCGAGTCGGGGCGGCGACGCCGCATCAGCCTGGTCACGACGGTCGGTCGATGACGCACTCACCCTCGGTCAGCCGGCGGAGGGCATCCACCAGCACGGCGACGTCCGCCACTCGCTCCTTGAGCAAGTAGCCGACACCCTCGGGCTGGTCGGCCAGCAGCCCTGGGCATACCGCGCGTCGAGGTACTGGCTGAGCAACAGCACGGCTGCTCCCGGGAAGCCGTCGCGGATCTGCCGGGCGGCGACGAGGCCCTCGTCCGTGTGGGTCGGCGGCGTCCGGATGTCCACGACGGCGACGTCCGGACGCTCGACGGACACGGCGTGGAGCAGCGCCCGGGCGTCCGCACACTCCTCGACCACCTCGACGCCGGCCTGGCCTCGACGCGCAACCTCGCCAGCCCGGACCGTACGAGCGTCGTCGGCGATCACGACCGGCACGGGATCACCGCCACGACCACCCGCCTCGACGGACCCGGTGCCCGTGTGCGGCACGCCGGTTCCCCCGCTGTCGCGGTCGCTGTGTTCGTCACGGTGGCGCGGACGATCTGCCGGGTCCGACTGTCGGCCGGCGGTCCGGCCTGGGCATCGGGGGCAGCACGGCGCACGGACCGTGTCGTTCGCAGAGCTGTCGAGACGTGGGGTTCGCAACTCGAACGTGTGTTCGATACCATGCATTCGTGGGGGGAGGCCCGACCATCCTGCATGCCGACCTGGACGCCTTCTACGCGTCTGTCGAGCAGCTGCTGGATCCGGCCCTGCGGGGGCGCCCCGTGGCGGTCGGGGGGAGCCCTCGTGGCGGGGTCGTCCTGGCCGCCTCGTACGAGGCCAAGGTCCTCGGCGTGCAGGGCGGCATGGCCGGGCGCCAGGCGCTGCATCTGTGCCCGGCATTGACGTTCGTCCGTGGCCACTTCAGCGAGTACCAGCGGCTGGCGGACGACGTCATGGGCGTCCTCCACGACCTGACGCCTGCGGTGGAGCGGATCTCCATCGACGAGGCCTTCCTCGACGTGTCCGGGGCGACGCATCTCTTCGGCCCGCCGACGGCCGTTGCTGCCCTCCTTCGCCGGCGGGTACGCGAGGAGGTGGGCCTCCCGATCTCCGTCGGTGCCGCGCGGACCAAGCACCTCGCCAAGGTCGCCTCGCAGGTGGCCAAGCCGGACGGCCTGGTGGTCGTCGAGCCGGAGGACGAACGGCGGTTCCTCGACCCGCTCCCGGTCGGCCTGATGTGGGGCGTGGGTCCGGTGGCCGAGCAGCGGCTGGCCGAGCGCGGGATCCGGACCATCGGTGACCTCGCCCGGACCCCCTCACGAGCGCTGGAGCGGCTCTTGGGCCGCGCCGTGGGTGCCAAGCTGGCGGCCCTGGCCCTCAACGAGGACCCTCGCCGCATCGTGACGTCCGGCCGAGCGCGATCCGTCGGGGCCCAGTCGGCGCTCGGCAGACGACCGCCCACACCCGAGCTGGTGCGAGGCGTGCTCTGCCATCTGGCTGATCGAGTGGCCGGTCGGCTGCGGGCCAGGCGACGTGCTGGCCGGACGGTCACGGTCAGGGTGCGCTTCGCGGGGATGCGCTCGGTGACCCGTTCACTGACGCTGGCCGGACCCGTCTCGGCCACCCTGACCCTCACCGAGGTCGCAGAACAGCTCGCCTGGCACGCCATCACGGACCAGCGAGAGCCCACGCCCGAGATCAGTCTGCTGGCGATCTCGGTCTCGAACCTGGTGGCGCAGCCCGCCATCCAGCTGGAGCTCCCCGTCCCGCCCGACGACCCGTGGCGGCCCGGCACGTCGATGGGTTACGCCCGATGGGCCCTCGACTCGTCGATGGACGCCGTACGTGCCAAGTTCGGCCGGGACGTGATCGGCTACCTGCCCGCCGATCGTCCGCGACCGGTCGGTGTGCCGGACGACTTCCGCACGCTGGCCGAGCGGGACCTCTGATCCGATCGCCTCGAGCCGTTCCACGATTCCGTTGCGCGCGGGCTCGCCCCTGACGACATACCGTGGGCACATGGCGAGGCCCTCGTACCGATGGCTGGTCCCCCTGGGCGCGGCGACGCTGGTCGCCGGGGCGGTGGCGGCCGGGCAGGCCACCGCGTCCGCCGACCTGCCGCCGCGTACGCCGCAGGAGGTTCTCGTGCTCGCCCAGCAGGCGGAGGTCGAGGCCTTCTCCGGAACGGTCGAGACCCGGACGGAGCTCGGCCTGCCCGACCTCGCCGCCCTCGGGGTGGGGGGCGGAGGGGGTCCGGACGGCGAGGGCACGGGCGTGGACGTCATCTCCCTGTTGACCGGCGACAACACCGTACGGGTATGGGTCGACGGGCCGGAGCGCCTGCGTGCCCAGCTCCTGGAGGAGGTCTCCGAGACGAACCTCGTCCGGAACGGCGACGAGTTGTGGGTCTACCGGTCGGCGGACGCGACGGCCCTGCACGCGACTCTGCCGGAGCGGCCCGAGCGCGAGGCGGAGCCGCCGGCCACCGCCCCCGTGCCAACGCCGCAGGAGCTGGCCGACCGTGTCCTCGGCACGTTGGAGCCGAGCAGCGAGATCACCGCCGGGGAGCCGGTCGTTGTCGCGGGACGGGACGCCTACGACCTCCGGGTCAGCCCGGACGACCCGCGCAGCCTGGTCGGTGCGGTGAGCCTGGCCGTCGATGCCGACACCGGCGCGGTCCTGCGCGTACGCGTCGAGGCCCGGGGCCAGGACGAGCCGGCCGTCGAGGTGGGGTGGAGCGCCTGGACCCCCGAGCGCCCCGACGCGACGATCTTCGACTTCAGCCCGCCGCCGGAGACGACGGTGGAAGAGGTCGAGCCGGGCACCGTGCACGGTGGACTCGACGCCACCCCCCGTACGGGAGGGGAGTCGTTCGACCACGAGGGCCCGCGGCCCCAGGTGGTCGGGGAGGGCTGGACGGCGGTCCTGGAGGTCCCGGCCGAGGCGGCACCCGTGGACGACGAGATGCTGCGCGCCCTGCTCACACCGGTCGACGGCGGCGCGATCCTGCGGACGTCGCTGGTCTCCGTGCTGCGGACGGACGACGGTCGCTGGTACGTGGGGGCGGTGACGCCCGAGACGCTCCAGGCCGTTGCGCGGGACCGGTGATCGACGCGGGTGACCTGGCGGTCGCCACCGCGGGGCTGACGAAGCGCTTCGGAGAGCAGGCCGCTGTCGACGGGGTCGACCTGGCCGTGCCGCACGGCGCCGTGTACGGCTTCCTTGGCCCCAACGGGTCGGGAAAGACCACGACGATCCGTCTCCTGCTGGGCCTGGCCGGGGCCACCGCGGGGGAGATCGCGGTGCTGGGGGAACCGATGCCAGCCCGGGGGCGGGAGGTGCTGCCGCGGGTGGGAGCACTCGTCGAGGGGCCGGCCTTCTACCCGTACCTCAGCGGCGCGGCCAACCTCGCCCGCTTCGACGCGGCGGACCCGGCGAGCGACGCCGCAACCCGCCGTACGAGGGTCATGGACGCACTCGACCGGGTCGGGCTGGCGGCGGCGGCACGCAAGAAGGCGAGGGCCTACTCCCTCGGCATGAAGCAGCGGCTCGGGATCGCGGTCGCGCTGCTACGTCCGCGTGAGCTGCTCGTCCTCGACGAGCCGACCAACGGCCTCGACCCGCAGGGGACGCGGGAGATCCGGGCCCTGGTCCGCTCGCTGGCGGCTCAGGGGAGCACGGTCCTGGTGTCGAGCCACCTGCTCGCGGAAGTCGACCAGATCTGCACGCACGTCGGTGTGATGAGTCGTGGCCGGCTGGTCGAGCAGGGGACGCTCGAGGAGTTCCGGGGGCGGGCCGGGGCGCACTTCGTCGTGCGCAGCCCGGACCCCGCCGAGGTGACGCGTGTCCTCGTGGGGCTCGGCCTGGTCGCCGAGAACGCGGGTGAGGTCGTCACCGGCTCGGTCGACGGCCGGGCGCTGCCGCCCGCCGAGGACGTCGTCGCCGCCCTGGTGGCCGCTGGGGTCCGCGTACGCGGTTTCGCGGTGGAGCGGCCGAGCCTGGAGGACCGCTTCGTCGCGCTCACCGGTGAGGGTTTCGAGGTGCCGCGATGAGGGCGCTGCTCGGCTCGGAGCTGCGGACGCTCTTCCGGCGCCGCCGGACCTGGGCCATGCTCGCCGTGCTCGCGGCCGGGCCGGTCTTCCTCGCCCTCGCGGTGTGGCTCTCCGGCGACGAGCCCGGGCCGGGGGAGGGCCCTCCCTTCCTGGACCGGATCACCCAGAGCGGGCTCTTCGTCTCGGTGGCTGCGCTGGCTCTCTCCGTGCCGTTCTTCCTGCCGGTCACGGTGGCGGTCGTGGCCGGGGACAGCCTGGCGGGGGAGGCGTCGCTGGGCACCCTGCGCTATCTCCTGGTGGCCCCTGCAGGGCGTTCCCGGCTGCTGCTGGTGAAGGCCGTGGCGGCGCTGGCCTTCGGGGTCGCCGGGATCGGGACGATCCTCCTCGTCGGTGCCGGTCTCGGGGCCGTGCTCTTCGGAACCGGCCCGGTGCCCAGTCTGTCGGGCTCGACGCTGGACGTCGCCGGCTCCTCCGGCCGGATCGCCTTGGTGGGCCTCTACGCGCTGGTGTCGTTGCTGGGGCTCATGGCCATCGGCGTCTTCGTCTCGACCCTCACGGACGTGCCGGTCGGCGCCATGGCGGCGACCGTCATCGCGGCGATCGCCTCGCAGATCCTCGGCGCCATCCCGCAGCTGGACTGGTTGCACCCGTGGCTGCCGACGCGCTTCTGGTTCGGCTTCGCCGACATGCTGCGGGACCCCATCGCCTGGGGCCAGCTGCAGGACAACCTGGTGCTGCAGCTGGGCTACGTGGTGGTGTTGGGGTCGCTGGCGTGGGCGAGGTTCACCACCAAGGACGTGCTGAGCTGATCTGACTGATCTGATCTGGAGACCCTCCTCACAGCTCGGTGGCCAGGGTCAGTCTCCGCGCGCGCGGGCTGCCAGTCGGTTTACTGCCGCTTCGAGTTCCGGCAGGTCGTGGTCGACGGTGGCCTGGACCAAGGCGTGAGAGGTGTCGAAGTATCGGTGAGCGAGTCGATCACGCATTCCTGAAACCTCCGCCCATGGGATGGACCCCTCCGATGCGAGCAGCTGCCCGGAGAGCCCCTTGACGGCTTCGCCGATCTCGATGAGCCGCACACGTACGGCGTCGAACACGAGGCCGTCCGCCAGCGTGCCGCGCCGCATGTGCGCGGCAATCGCCGAGATCGCCGCCTGGATGTCCTCCAGCCGCTGCCGGTCCTGACGGGTCACAGTGGGATCGCTTCGCTGAGGACGCTCTCGGCGACGCCTGGCTTGAGGTCGGTGGCGGGCACGACATCGACCCGGGCGTGAAGGACGTCGGCCAGGTCGTGCTCCAGGCGCCCCAGTCCGAGGAGGCCGGTACCCGGAGCGAGGTCCGCGAGCAGGTCAACGTCGCTGTCTGGGCCTTCGGCGCCGCGAGCGACGCTCCCGAAGACACGAACGTTGGAGGCGCCGTGCCGGGCGGCGACCTCCGTAAGTCGTCGTCGTTCCCGCAGCACTCGACGACCGAGCGGCCCCGTCAGTCGGTCACGACGCGCCGCTTGCGGCGATAGCGAGATGACCAGCTCGAACCCTGCGGCCGAGACCAGACGCTGCAGTGTCACCAGTGACGGTTGGCGTGCCCCCGACTCGTACGCACTGACCACGCTCTGGGTCACCCCCGCCGTTCGGGCGAGGTCGACCTGCGTCATGCCGACCCTGCGCCGCGCCTCCTTGAGCACGGCACCCGCATCCAGCAGAGCCGACACACGGTGACCATAGCGGATCGTCGATATCGAGGAGTGTTCACCGTCGGCATCGGTCAGGGAACTGGCCGACCCACAGCGCGATGTGCTCGTTGCCACTGGTTGAGTGGTCGCGCCTCGGAGCAGGTGTCCCCTCCGGCCCATCGGGTCGAGCAGGGCCGGTCGGCGTTGGAGGAGGGCGCACCTCCTGCGACTGCGACCGGGCCCGGCAGGACAGCGCACCTGCCCGCATCAGTAGGCGGGAGCTGCGGAGATCCGCCGCCGACCACGAGGTTGTGCCCGGTGATCCAGGAGCGAGCGGTGAGGCCAGGAAGGCCCAGGTGGTCCGCGCCGCCGCTGAGGTGGCCGCCGCCGTGCACGGCTGACCCGTCCGGGTGGCGGGGGGCCGAGCCGACCCTGATCCTGGGCCGGTGGGCACGTACGAGGACGGGGAGCAGGTCCACCCGGCAGACCGGGCCGAGTGGCGGGCCTGGCTCGCCGAGCACCATGGACGCGGCCAGGGCGTCTGGATGGTGTCTTGGCGCAAGGCGTCGGGACACACGCCGCTCACCTACGACGAGGCGGTCGAGGAGGCGCTCTGCTTCGGCTGGGTGGACAGCCGGCCACGGAAGCTCGACGACCACCGGACGATGCTGTGGTTCTCGCCGCGCAAGCCTGGAAGTGGCTGGTCGCGCCCCAACAAGCAGCGGGTGGCCCGGATGGAGTCGGCAGGACTGATGGCCGAGGCGGGTCGCCGGGCGGTGGAGGTCGCCCAGGCCGACGGCTCGTGGACCGCGCTCGATGAGGTGGAGGCCCTCACCGTGCCGGACGATCTCGCCGAGGCGCTCGAGGCGCGGCCCCCCGCGGCGGAGGAGTGGGAGGCCTTCCCGCGCTCGGTGAAGCGAGGCGTCCTCGAGTGGATCTCGACCGCCAAGCGCCACGAGACGCGGGCGAAGCGGGTCGAGGAGACAGCGCGGCTGGCCCAGGTGGGGGAGCGTGCCAACCAGTGGCGGCCACGGAGCGTCCGAACGGAGCCGGACTGATCGGGGGCTCGTCAGCCGATGACGACCGGCACCTCGTTGCCGCTCAACTGGGCCACGCACCGTGTGGACGGCCGCGCTGCGGCGCGCCTGGTCCCGCAGGCCCGCCCTGCCGGGTCGGCTACGCCGAGGTCCCCGCGACGTTGACCATCCAGCTGACGCCGAACTTGTCGACGCACATGCCGAACGTGTCACCCCAGGGCGCCTTCTCGAGCGGCATGGTGACGGTTCCCCCGTCGGAGAGCTTGTCCCAGTAGCCCCGGAGCTCGGCCTCGTCCTCACCGCTCAGCGACACGGCGAAGTTGCTCCCCGGGGTCAGCTCCATGGAGTTGGGCGTGTCCGCCGCCATGAGGACGAGCCCACCATCGGTCTCCAGCTGCGAGTGCATGATCTTGTCTTGCTCACCCGGGTCCTCGCTGGCCTGGAACTCGGCGAAGGTGTTGGTGGTGAGCTCGCCACCCAAGACCGAGTGGTAGAACTCCATCGCCTCCCGGGCCGAGTTACGGAAGCTCAGGTAGGGGTTGAGGCGGGTGCCCATGGGTGGTCTCCCTAGCTCGTCGGGGTGTCTGCCGCATTGGACACCCCGGGTCCGACAGAGTCATCGGTCGGAGCCCCGACGAGGTCGATACGTCGATCCGTCCGGTATGGGAGCCCTCGACCGGACGCCCGTCGTCGTCCGTGCGGTCCGACTGGGTGCGGAACTTGTTGCAGAACGCACCGTACGACCCATCCTCGCGCTGGACGACCGTCGCGCAGTCCTGCCAGACGCCGTTCTCGGCCGACCACCGCGAGCCCCAGCGGGTCGCCGTGGTTCTGGTGGATGTTGTGCACGCCGAGGTCGGGTTGCCGGAACGGTTCGCCGTAGACGAAGACCCGCCGCGCCGCCGAGACCAGCGGTTCCAGGTCGGCCAGCGCGTCGAGGCCCTGCGCGAGGGGAAGACGCCGCTCCACCACCTTCCACATCACGCCGTCGGGTAGGAACTTGCTGTCGACGTCATGGCGCAGTGGTAGCGGCAGGCCGGCGCCTGGACGACGAGGTTGCCGTGGAAGTACTGGCCGTAGTCGTTGACCGGGTCGCGGTAGTAGCGGTTAACGGTCCCGAGGACGACGCCGTAGCCTCTCGCGAGCGCCACCCTCGCCACCCCCTCCCCCGATCGCGTGGCGAGATCCGGCTCGCCGTCGGCCGACGTGGGCGTGCCGATGGGCGCAGTAACGTCGCTTGATCCGCAGGTGGCCAGGCCCGCACCGTCGCAGGTGCCCGCCTCACGTGCCCAGGTGCCCGACCAGGGCCAGCGCGGCGTCTGCGTCGCGAGCGAGCAGGTCGTGGCAGGCTCCGGGGACGGGCCTCGGGACGCGATGACGGCGCCTCTCAACCCGTCAGCGCCGTCGACGACGGTGACGATGTCGGGCTCCAGCAAGTCGGCCGTCCGGTGGGCGGAGGTCGCGCGGTCCAGCGAGCCGTCGACGGCGCGGGCCACACCGAGGTAGCAGGCCTGCAGCGCATCGAGGTCTGCCTCCCCGGCCGGGCGCAGCTGGACACGGGTCCGGGGACGTAGCCCGCGAAGCGTCAGCAGGTCGAGCGTGACGTGCTCGAGTACGCCGGGTCCGTTTCCAGCCCGATGTCCGGTAGAGCGGTGGCACGCTCGCGAAGAGCGCCGAGACCGACTGCCCGGGCTCGCACATCGCGGGCACGGCCTCGGCCAGCAGGTGCGTCGCCACACCGGCACCCCGCGCGTGCGGGCTCACCGCGACAGCGGCGATCCCGCCCATGGGGACCGCCCGGCCGCCGAAGTGCTGGGCGAACGGCCGGATCGCCAGGGTACCGGCCGCCCGGCCGTCGACCTCGGCGACCAGGGTCCGGCGCGACGCCGCCTGCTGCACCCACCGCTCCTCGGGGACGCGTGGGGCGTCGAAGGCCAGCCGCAGCATCTTCCACACGAGCTCCAGGTCCGCACGGTCGCCGGGGTCCATGGGTCGCACCGTGACGGCCATCCCCCATGCTTCCAGCCCGCCCCTGTTGACCACGTTCACGACCCTGGTGGGGTCACCACGAGGCTTCAACGGGTGGTGGTGGTACCGCGGGCCTGGTGATGGCCCAGGAGGTCGTCGGCACCGGCGCCGAGGGTGGCCTGGGTGGGGTCGCCTCATTGGGACTTCGGACCGTGGGCGTCAGCTGCGCACCGATCTAGCATCGAACCGTGACCAGAAGGTCTCTCCGATGCCTTATCGGCATCCACTCGTGGGTCGCTCGGCACCCGACATCCGAGCGGTACCAGGGCCCCGACCACAAGGTCTGTCGGCGCTGCGGCAAGAAGAGTGACCCGGTCAACGTTCCACCCGGCTTCTTCGGGAGCGGCGGCGGCATGGCCTGAGTCCTGGGCTTCGCAGAGATGCAGGTGCCGACTCCTCCTCGCTCTCGTCGTCGGTCCCCCCGGCGTCGATGTCCGCCCGCTGGGGGCGCGATGGCGCAGTCCGACAGTCACCACTCCGGTCGGGCCTCCACGAGGCCTCGGGCGCCTGGTGGCGGCCCTACGAGCCTCGTGATGCTGCGCCTCTCACGCCACCGGCGGCGGCCCCAGCGCCCGCGTCAGCACCGCGCCCCAGTCGCGCCAGGGCGGGCACTCCCGGCCCGGCTCCCCCGCTAGGAAGCGGATGCTCTCGTCGTAGACCACGGGCCGCAACGGCAGGTACGGGTGCGCCTCCCGCGCCGGGCACGCGTTTCGCTCCACCGGCAACCGCCACCCGGCCGGCATGAGTGGGAGGTCGGTCGCCGACGTCAGGCTCATGGCTCGGACGCCGGGGGGCAGCGGCTGCTCGAAGACGTCGGCCGCCCCGCTGGGCGTCGCCAGCAGCTCCCGGGCGGCCGGCGCGTCGGGCCGGAAGTTGAAGTCGACGGCGTCGGTGAGCGGCACCCCGGCCCGGATCAGGTCGCCGAGGACCCGCCCCTTGCCGTCCTCGTCCGGCGGCGGGTAGCCGACCGGGCTGTCCGGGAACGGCCCGAGCAGCAGCAGCGCGTCGATGGCGGCCCCCTCGACCGCGGCTTCCCAGGCGACCCAGGCGGCGTGCGAGTGGGCGGCCACGACGACTGGTTGCGGGAGGTCCGCGACCTGCTCGGTGAGCGTGGCCACCTGCTCGGCGAACGGCCGCTGGGTGTCGTCGGCGACGTACGGGGCGCCGGAGGTGATCGGGCACGTCGCCACGCCCCGCGGCTGCCCTTCCCCCGGCCCGGCGTAGGAGAAGTAGGCGGTCTGCTCGCACGTGTACCCCAGGTGCTCCACGTCGGTCTCGAAGATCGCCCCCCGCCCGGACGAGCTGTTGATGCCGGACATGATCACCAGCGAGCCGGGTCGCGAAGGCCCCGGCTCGGGCATCGAGTCACGCGGCGTCAGCACGAATGCTGCCCCCACGACGGCGACCGCCGCTCCGAACGCCGCCAGGCGCAGCACCGGCCGCGCGGGCACCGGCCGGCCCAGCCGCCACACCGCCCCGACGGTGAGCAGCGCCGACACCGGGACGAGCCACGCGACCAGCCAGGGCGCCTCCCGCGAGGCGAGGTCGGCGACGGCTCCGAGGAGCAGCAGACCCAGCACGTACGGGAGCAGCACGTCCAGCCGCAGGCCGGCGCGCCAGGCCCGGGCGATCGCCGTGCGCAGCCGCAGCGTCCCCTGCCACGGCAACGGCCCGGCGCCGAAGGCGTGGATGCCGACGATCGCGACGGCCGGCCAGAAGAGCCGCGAGTAGAGGACGGTCGCCGCGGTCCCGGCGATGAAGGCCGCCAGCAGCAGCGGCACGAAGGTCAGCGCGTAGAAGGCGGCCGCGAACCGCAGCCTGGCCGCTGTGACCCCACCCATCAGCGCAGCCAGGATCACCATCCGAGCGGCGACGAGCGCCGCAAGTCCGAGCACGGCGACCGGCCACGACGGGGCGAGCCCGACGAGGACCCGCAGGTCCGCGTACTGGTCGACGGGGGGCAGGGCGACCAGGTGCACCAACCCGGGCCACGCGGGGAGGACGCCCGCGACGCCGAACGCCGTCACGCCCACCGTGACGGCGCCGAGCGGCCACAGCACCGGCCGCTCGTGCTCCGGCGTCACGTCGCGCTTCACCGCGCGACCGCGAGCTCCTCCCAGGACACCCCGTCATAGTCGCCCGACTCGGCCAGGAAGTCCTCCAGCTCCGACCACGTCAGCGGCGCCGGTACGGGGTAGCGCGCGGGCAGCTCCTGCAGCGCCTCCTCGTAGCGGGCGAACTGCCCGAAGTCGTAAGGGAACTCCTCCAGCGACGTGCCGGAGAAGATCCCTCGCTGCCGGGCCCGGTCCATGACCTTGCCCCACTCCTCGCCGGTGGGCTGACCGATGGTCTCGACGCCGTTCTGGAACAGCGACAGTACGATGTCGTCGAAGGTGTCCCGCCCGTCGAGGAAGCGCTCCAGCCCGGCGAGCGAGTTCTCGTCGTTGAAGTACATCCAGTACGGGACGGAGCCGGTCCGCATCGTCCACCACGGCTCGGTGATGGCGAAGGAGCTGACGAAGAGCCGCCGGGCCGGGACGTTGCGGCGGCGGTACCACCACGCGTACAGGTCCGCGACCAGCGGGCTGAGGGCGTCGGGGTGGTCGAAGGCCAGGCGGCGCACGCGGGCGCCGTGCTCGCGTGCGAAGCGCTCGACGTCGTCGCGCAGCGCCGGGGCGAAGCCCCACTCCGCCTCGGGGCTGCGCTGGTCCGTGGGCGGCTCGTCCCACCGCCGTACGGGGGAGTCGTAGCGCTCGAGGTACTCCTCCACGCGCGGCCCGCCCCGGTGGAACTCCTCCTCGGTGGCACCGCCCAGCGCGCCGTGCTGGAACACGTGACGCGGCCCGATCGTCGTCGTGGACCAGGAGGCACGGCATTCGCTGACCAGAACGGTGCCGCCGGGCTGCAGCCGTCGGCTCAGGAAGCGCTCGTACCCGGGACCGAGGGTGCGCCGCTTGTACCGGAAGTAGGTCAGAGCCCGGACCATGAGGCGGTCCTGGGCGGCGTCGTGCATGTGGTGGAGCTGGACGTCCGGGTGCGCCTCGACGAAGCGGCGCCCCGGTTCCCGGCCCTTCTCCATCGCCTCGACCGGGTCGTCGGGGTGGACCCGCTGCCGTACGGGGATCAGGAAGGTCTGCGGCAGCCATGGCATGCCGAGGGCGGCGCACAGGTGCACGAGCGCACCGCTGGAAGACCCGACGGCGACGGCGGGGTAGGCGCGCTCGGGGTACTCGCCGGCGACCCACTCGGAGACGTCCTCCAGGTCGATGCGCCGCAGCCGTCGCGGGCTGATCGTCTCGGCGGCGCCGCTGAGGATGAACACCTTCTCCCGTACGGGACGGGGCAGCACCTTCGTCGCCTTGACCACCGGCTTGAGGGCCGTCGGGTTGCCGAGAGCTGGGAAGGGCTCGCCGCGCAGCGAGGCGGCCGTGGCCATGAGCATGGTCGACGCCGAGTCGAAGGCGGCGAGGAAGCCGGGCGGGCTCAAGGGTGCTCACTCCTGTCGGCGGTGTCGGTCGGGCGGTCGTGCGGCTGGCGGACCTCGTGGTGGTCGGGCGGGCGGTCGGCCAGGGCGTCGACGAAGCCGTTGACGACGCGGGCCAGCTCGAGGGGGTTCTCGTGGGACATCGCGTGCACGGCCCCGGGGAGGACGGCCAGGTCGGCGTCGGGAGCCCGGCCGGCCAGCCGGCGGGCCCAGGTCCGCCGGATCAGCGGGTCGCGCCCACCCCAGACGACGAGGGCAGGGACCCGGAGCTCGCGGACGTCGTGCTCGGGGCGGTGCCGCATGGCGGCGGCGAAGGTTCGCATCGCCCGAGGAATGCCGGCGCGGCGGTAGTCCAGGACTTGGATGGCGCGCATCCGCAGCCCCTGGGTGCCCTGCTCCCGCTGCCATCGCAGGAGCTGGGAGGGCCAGCTGCGCCGCTGCTCGTCCACGGTGGGGCTGGCCAGGACCACGCCGGCGACGGCGCCCGGGTCGTGCACCGCCGCGGCGAGGGCGACCTGCGACCCGAGGGAGGTGCCGACCAGTACTGGTCGGCGGGCCGTGGCGGTCCGGCAGATCCGGGCGATAACCTCGCCGAGCTCGTCCACGTCGGGGACGGGGCGCGGCTTGTCACTACGCCCGCAGCCGGGGAGGTCTGGGGCGAGCACCGGGCCGTCGACGGCGAGGCGGCGGGCCAGCGGCTCGACCATGCGAGCGGCCACGACGAGCCCGTGGACCAGGACGACCGGGGGGCGGTCGGCAGCCTCGCCGGGCCAGCGGAGCCCGCGGACGCGCCACTCGTGGGCGGCTCGTCGCCCGGCTCGCTGTCGCCACGCATCCGGGGCCGGGACGGTGACGTCGAAGTCCTCGGGTGGCGTGTCGACCGGGGGCGGGAGTGGGCGGAGGAGGGTCCGGGTGCTCACGCCCTCCACCGCCGAACGGCGACGGCGGCGGCCGTCGCGCCGGCGCCAGCGGCGGCCAGGGCTCCCGCCCTGCGCCAGGCGCCGTGGTCGCGCCAGCCGCCGTCGACCCTCGCCTCCGCGAGGCGGGGCTCGAGGAGGTTGCCCTCGGTCGGCTCGGCCGGTTCGTCGGCGAAGTGCTCGCGCTCCATGAGCCGTGCGGTCGTTCGCTCGGTGAGGCCAGGGGCCAGCCGGTTGGCGAGGAGGCCGAGCCGCGTCGACCCACCGACGATCACCTCACGCCTGGGCCGGTCGGCGCAGCGGAGGATCGCGGCGGCGACCCGGCGCGGGTCGACCGGGGCTCCAGGAGGTTCGATGCGCCGTCCGGTGAGGTTGGCGGCGTTGCGGAAGAGCGGGGTGTCGACCGGGCCGGGGAGAACGGTGCAGACCTTGACGCCGGGGACGTCGAGGAGCTCCTGGCGGACGCAGTCGCCGAGGGCGCGCAGTCCGTGCTTCGACGCCACGTAGGAGCTCTGGTAGGGCGACCCGGTCTTGCCCAGGATCGAGGACACGTTGACCAGCACGCCCTCGCCCTGCTCGCGGAACCACGGGAGGACGGCCCGCACGCCGTGGTAGGCGCCGAAGAGGTTGGTCTCCACCACGCGGCGCCACAGGTGGCCGGGGGCCTCCTCCGCGCGGCCGTACAGGATGACCGCGGCGTTGTTGACCCAGACGTCGATCCGCCCGAAGCGAGCCACCGTCCGGCGGGCCGCACTCGCCACGGCCTGCTCGTCGGTGACGTCGAGGGCCGCCACCAGGGTCTCGGCGCCGAGCCCGCGGCACTCGGCCGCGAGGTCCTCGAGCGCCTCCTCGCGTCTGGCGATCAGCGTGAGACAGGCCCCGCGCTCGGCGAAGGCGAGGGCGGTGGCACGGCCGATGCCGCTCGAGGCACCGGTGACGACGGCGACGGTCGCGCGGTGACGGGTCATAAGGGACCGGTACCCGCCTCGCGCCGCCGGAACCTTCGGCCTGCTCGGGCGGAACGGGTGGGGAGTCGTTCCTCGCCTCTCGGATAGGCAGTTCCGCCCGCACAGTCGGGCCCGACCAAGGGCCCTGGTACGCCCGGCGTCTCGGTGCGACGCTCATGGGAACGGGCCGTAGGGCCGGGTAGGGGAGCATCGCGATGGCCCACATCAGCGGAGAGGTCACGATCGACGCGCCGGTCGACGAGGTGTTCGACATGGTCGCCGACGAACGGAACGAGCCGAGGTACAACCCTCGGATCGCCCGGGTCGAGAAGGTGAGTGCGGGTCCGGTCGGGCGGGGTACCCGCTTCGTCGCCGAGCCCAAGAGCATGGGCACCAAGGGTGAGATGGTCCTGGAGGTGCTCGAGTACGACCGGCCGCACCGCCTCCGCAACCTCGTGCGCTCGTCGTACATGCAGGTCGACGGCACTCTGAGCTTCGACGAGGTCGACGGTGGCACGCGGCTGAGGTGGGACTGGGACATGGGCCTGGTCGGGCGGATGCGGGTGCTGTCCCCGGCGCTGGCCGTCATCGGCCCCGGCTGGGAGCGCCGGAACTGGGTGGGTCTGAAGCGATACATGGAGTCCGACCGCCGCTGAGCAGGCCCCGACCAAGCCGAATGGGAACCACACTCGGTCCCGCTGCGTCGCACCATCACCGAGGGCGGGTGCCGACGGAGGTGCGCGATGGGTCTGACCGGGAGCAGGACGGCCACGCGGGTGGCCGTCGGCGGGGGTGCCGCCGTCGCCCTGGCGGGTGCGCTCCTCCTCGCGCCGGGCGGTCCGGGGGAGCAGAGCGCCCAGGCCGCCTCCCTCACGCCGTTCGCCGACTGCGACGAGCTGGCGGCCTGGTTCCGCGACGCCGCCGAGGACACCGTCGGCCCGTACGGCTTCGGATGGTACGGCGACGGCGGGATGGACGTCCCCGCCACGGCGATGGAGGAATCGGCGGTGGCGGGTGACGCGGCCGGGGCGGACTCGGCTGGAGCCGCGGCGCCGGAGGCCGTACGACAGGAGTCCTCGGCCGGACTGGACGCCGGGGCGGTGGGGCCGGGGGAGACGGGCACCAACGTGCAGGAGGTCGGTGTCGACGAGCCCGACCTGCTCAAGACCGACGGCAGTCGGCTCCTGGTGGTAAGGGGCGACACGCTCGTGATCATCGACGTCTCTGGCGCCTCGCCGCGGGAGCTGGGGCGCCTCGAGCTCTCCCCAGGGTCGGCGGGGGAGCTGCTCGTCGCGGGGGACATGGCGCTGGTCATGGGGACCTCCTGGTGGGCCAGGCCGTTGCCGGAGGGCGGTGGCTCGAGCGGCTTAGTGGAGCCGGGAGGTCCAGGAGGAGATGTGGCGCGACCGATGATCATGCCGGTGGGAGAGCCCACGACGATGCTCACCACCGTCGACCTGTCCGACCCCGCGGAGCCGCGGGTGGTCCGGACCGACGAGGTCGAGGGGTCCTACGTGTCGGCCCGCGCGCACGACGGCGTGGTGCGGGTGGTCGTGCAGACCTCGCCGGTCATGCCCTTCGTGATGCCCCAGGGCCCGGGCTCCGAGGACGAGGCGGCGGAGGAGAACCGGCGGATCGTCCAGGACGCCGGGGCGCAGGACTGGCTGCCGCAACGGGTCGAGCGCGACGCGTCCGGCGAGGTCACCGGTACCGTCTCGCTGCTCGACTGCGCGGACGTGAGCCGGCCGGCCGAGCCGGCGGGCCTCGGGGTGCTGACCGTGCTGACGCTCGACCTGGCGGCGCCCCAGCAGCCGGCGAGCATCGCGGTGGCGGCCGACGGCGACCTGGTCTACGCGTCGACGGACCGCATGTACGTGGCGACGACCCGCGGCGGCTGGCTCTGGCCGATGCCGGTCGAGCCGGGGCCGGCGTCCACGGCCCGGCGGCCGGGCGGTGACGAGGTCACGACGCAGGTGCACGCCTTCGACGTGACCGGCCCGGACTCCACCTCGTACGTTGCATCCGGCGAGGTCGAGGGCTGGTTGATGGGCCGCTGGGCGATGAGCGAGCACGAGGGGAGGCTGCGGGTGGCGACGACCCGCGGGCAGGCCTGGAACCCGGACGGCTCCGTGCCCCAGACCGACGCCGCGGTGACGGTGCTCGAGGAGTCGGGCGACCGCCTCACCGCAGTCGGCTCCGTCGGCGGGCTGGGCAAGGGTGAGCAGGTTCGCGCGGTGCGGTGGTTCGGCGACGTGGCGACGGTCGTGACCTTCCGTCAGACCGACCCGCTCTACACCGTCGACCTCTCCGACCCGACCGAGCCGCGGGTGCTCGGCGAGCTGAAGGTGCCCGGCTACTCCGCCTACCTCCACCCGCTCGGTGACGGGCTCCTGCTGGGCGTCGGGCAGGACGCCACCGAGGAGGGGCAGACGATCGGCACCCAGGTCTCGACGTTCGACCTGTCCGACCTCGCCGCCCCCGTCCGCGTGGACAACGTCGTCGAGCCCGACAGCTGGTCCGACGTGGAGGGCGACTCCCGGCAGTTCACCTACCTGCCGTCGCTGCGGACGGCGCTCCTGCCGATCTCGGGGATGACCGGGTCCGAGCTGTGGGGCCTGCAGGTCGACGAGGCCGGCCGGCTCGGCGAGACCGGGCGGTGGTCGCCGGAGGCCGAGGGCTGGATCGTCCGGGCGATCCCGGTCGACGGCGGGCGGCTCGCGGTACTGGACGAGGGGCCGCGGGGCTCGACGCTCACCGTGGTCTCCGCCGAGGGGCTGCGGGAGCTGGGGGCGGTGGGGCTCGGCTCGCCTTGGTGAGCGTCCCGCAACGGCCACGTCGACCGTCAGTGGGTCCTCGACCCGGCGCCGACACCGGGTCGAGGCCCCACTCAGCGGATCAAGGGGTCCCCGAGCCCGGGTCGAGGGGTCCCCCGAGCCTCGGTCAATGGCCCGCGACCCCAGGTCAAAGAGCTCCCGACCCCAACCGGACGAGCGCCCGGACGTCCCGGCCGAAGGACCAGGCCAGGAAGCCCAGGGCCACGGCGGAGCCCGTCACGGCCAACCACTCGGGCACCACGGGCGCGGTCGCGACCGTCAGCGTCACCCCCTGCTGGACGGCCACCGCCTTGCGGGCGAAGCTCGGCGCGAGCTCCCCGCGGAGCACCGGCCACAGCCGCCGCGCGAGCCCGAAGGCGTAGCGGGCCAGGCCGATCGCCACCACCCACCAGCCGATCCTGCCCGACCACGCCAGGCCGACGGCGAGCACGAGGATCAGCGCCGCGTCGACCTCCATGTCGAAGCGCGCCCCGAAGCCGCTCATGATCTCACCGCGCCGCGCCACCAGCCCGTCGATCCCGTCGAGGACCAAGGCCGTCGAGGCCAGGACCACCGCCCACCACACCTGTGCATCCGTCGGTTCCGGACGCAGCACCAGCACCGCCACCACGACGGTGATCACCAGCCGTACGGCGGTGACGGCGTTGGCCGCCCACGGCAGCGGCAGCTGTGGACCCACGCGCGCGCCACCTCCCGTACGGGGGATGTGTCCGCCCGCGCCCCTAGGGTGGCTTGGACCGGGGAAGGAGGCGACGTGGGCGGCACGGCGGAGGCGTTCTGGGTGACCGCGCCCGGTCGAGGGGAGATCAGGAGCGAGCGCCTGCCGGATCCGGGACCGGGCGAGGTCGTCGTGCGCGCCGTGTGGTCGGGGGTGAGCCGGGGCACCGAGTCGACGGTGTTCCTCGGGCGGGTCCCTCCTGCCGTACGGGAGGAGATGCGCGCACCGTTCCAGGTGGGGGAGCTCCCCGGGCCGGTCAAGTACGGCTACCTCTCGGTCGGTGTGGTCGAGCGCGGCCCACCCGGGCTGGAGGGCCGGGAGGTCTTCGCGCTGCACCCCCACCAGACGCGATTCGTACTGCCCGCGGAGGCGGTCCACCCGTTGCCCCACGGGTTACCGGCGCCGCGCGCCGTCCTCGCGGGAAACATGGAGACGGCCGTCAACGGGCTCTGGGACGCCGCACCCCGGGTGGGCGACCGGGTCACCGTCGTCGGGGCGGGCGTGGTCGGCTGCCTCGTCGCCCGACTGGTGGCAGGCATCCCCGGCACGGAGGTCGAGCTCGTGGACGTCGACCCCGCGAGGGCTGAGCAGGCGGCGGCCCTCGGAGTGAGCATGCGCGCACCCGAGACCGCCCGCGACGGGCGCGACCTCGTCGTCCACGCGAGCGGCAGCAGCGATGGCCTGACCACGGCCCTGTCGCTGCTAGGACCCGAGGGGGAGGTGGTCGAGCTGTCCTGGTACGGCGCCCGTCCGGTCACCCTGCCGCTCGGCGAGCACTTCCACCCGCGGCGGCTGACCATCCGCTCCAGCCAGGTCGGGACCGTCTCGCCGGCGCGGGCGGCCCGGCGGACAGCGACCGACCGGCTGCGGCTGGCCCTGCGGCTGCTGCTCGACCCGGCGTTCGACACGCTCGTGTCGGGCGAGTCGCCGTTCCGGGAGCTGCCGGAGGTGATGACCAGGCTGTCCACTCCCGGGTCCGGGGCGCTGTGCCACCGGATCCGCTACGACCCCTGACGGCTCGTCGACGGGAGACGACACGACGTGTACGGACTGACAGTGCGCGACTCGGTCATGATCGCCCACAGCTTCCGCGGGGAGGTGTTCGGCCCGGCGCAGCGGCTGCACGGTGCGACCTACGTGGTCGATGCGACCTTCCGGCGGGCGGAGCTCGACGACGACGAGCTCGTGGTCGACATCGGCCTGGCATCCCGGGCCCTGCGGGCGGTGCTCGACGAGCTGGACTACCGCAACCTCGACGAGGAGCCCGCGTTCACAGGACGGAACACCACGACGGAGTTCCTGGCCCGCGTGGTGGCCGACGGGCTCGCCGCTCGGGTCGCGGCCGGTGAGCTGGGTCCCGCCGCGGCCGGGCTCGTCGGCCTCGCCGTCACCCTCCGCGAGTCGCACGTGGCCTGGGCGTCGTACGAGCGGGAGCTGTGACTCCCCCCGTCACGGTGGTCGTCCCCGGCGACGTCGAGACCCCCACCGGCGGCAACGTCTACGACCGGCGGCTCTGTGCGGCGCTGACGGAGCTCGGCGTGGACGTCGCCGTACGTCCGGTGGCGGGCGATTGGCCCGCTGGAGGCGACGCCGGGCGACGGGCGCTCCGCGAGCTGCTGGCCGCACTGCCCGAGGGGGCCACGGTCCTCGGTGACGGCCTGGTGCTCGATCGGTTCCCCGAGGTCGTCGCCCCGCACGCCGAGCGGCTGCGGCTGGTGTCGCTCGTCCACCTCCCGCTGGCCGACGAGACCGGCCTCGACCCGGCGGAGGCCGCGCGGCTCCGCGAGTCCGAGCGCCGAGCGCTCGCCGCGTGCCGCGCGGTGGTCGTCACCGGCTCGTTGACGGTGACGAGGGTGCAGGAGCTGGGCGTCCCCGCCGCGCGCGTCCACCTGGTGGAGCCCGGGACCGATCCGGCCCCGCCGGCCCCCGGCAGGCTGGACGGAGGCTCACTGCTCTGCCTCGCCGCGATCGTCCCGCGCAAGGGCCAGCTCGACCTCGTGGACGCGCTGGCCGGCCTGGCCCACCGCCCCTGGCAGTGCCGCCTCGTCGGCCCGGTCGACCGCAACCCCCCGTACGCGGAAGCAGTCCGGGAGGCCGTCCGCCGGCATGGACTCCGGGAACGGGTCGAGGTCTGCGGTGTGCTGGACGACTCGGAGCTCGACGAGACCTGGGCGGCTACCGACCTCCTGGTACTCCCCTCGTACTGGGAGACCTACGGAATGGTCCTCGCCGAAGCCCTGGCACGCGGTGTGCCGGTGGTGACGACGACGGGCAGCGAGGCGGAACGGACCGCGGCGGGGGCCGGCCTGCTCGTGCCACCTGGTGACTCCGATGCGCTGAGGGCCGCACTCGAACGGTGGCTGTCCGAGCCGACGCTTCGCGCGGAGCTGGCCGCCCGGGCGCGGGAGGCGGGTCGGGCGTTACCGACCTGGGACACCGCGGCCCGCCGGATGGCAGCGGTCCTGGTGGGCGTCGGCAGCTGATGAGCGAGGTCTTCGACCCCGGATGGCTGGCTCTGCGCGAGCCCGCCGACCATGCGGCCCGGTCGGCGGGAGCGACGGCGCTGCTCCCGCCCCTGGTCGAGCGGCTCCCGGCGACACGACCGGTGCGCGTGCTCGACCTGGGCTGCGGGATCGGGTCCAACGTCCGCTGGCTCGCCCCACGGCTACCCGCGCCGCAGCACTGGGTGCTCGTCGACCACGACCCGGCCCTGCTCGACCACGCCGTCGCCTCGCTCCAGGGGTGGTCGGAGGTGCTGCTGTCGGTCACGGGCCACCCCCTCTCGCTGTCCGACCTCCGCAGCTCCGACCTCGCGGACATCGACCTCGTGACGGGATCGGCACTGCTCGACGTGCTCACCGGACCTGAGCTCGAGCACCTCGTCGCGGTCAGCGCGTCCGCGGGCACTCCGGTGCTCCTGGCGCTCTCGGTCGACGGCCGCGTCACGCTCGAGCCGCCGCTGCCGGAGGACGCCGGGCTCCGGGTCGCCTTCGACGCCCATCAGCGACGGGAACGAGACGGCGCCCATCAGCTGGGTTCCGAGGCCGCACGCCACGCCCGTCGGTTGCTGCGTCGGTACGGCTACGACGTACGCGGGGCCGCGACTCCGTGGTCGCTGGGGCCTACCCACGCCGCGCTCGCCATGACCTGGTACGACGGCTGGGCGGCGGCCGCCGCAGAGGAGCGGCCGGACCTCGCCGAGGGGGCAGTCCGCGCTCGTACCGTCCGTCGGCGGCAGGCCGCTCGAGGGGAACTTCGCGTCCAGGTGGGGCACGTCGACCTGCTGGCGCTACCCAGCCGAGGGTCGTGATCTCGTACGGGAGGTTGCGAGGACGGAGGAGGACGCCTGGCACGCGTGGGGGGTGCCACACCGAGGTGCCGGGGCTCTCGGGGCCGGCTTCGGTTGGCGACCGATCGCAGCAGTCGGACGCCCCGGCCCGGGCCAGGTCTCGGACCGCTGCCGGTGGGTACGACTCCGGGAACCGTCCTTGGCTGCCGCGCCTGTTGCGGCGCGTCACCTGCTCCGACACGACCATGAAGGGGATCTCGATGACCGCACCTCCGGTGGAACCCCCGCCCCCCACGCCCGCGCCAGCGCCTCCGGTACCCCCGCAGCCCGGGCCGGGTCCGGTGGAGCCGCAACCGCCCACTCCGGCACCCCCCGTGCCTGGACCGGGACCGGACCCCTTACCGCCCAACCCGCCGGCACCCCAGCCGGACATCTCCGGCCCGAGGCGCTCGGCTCCCTCAGGACGCTGACCCTCGTCACCGGAGGAAGGTTGCCCTCCTCCCGACCTGGACCAGATGCGGCGGCCTTGCTCCGTCCGGATTGGGGGAAGGTGGCCCTGCCGCCAGTCCCGAGACGGACCCGGCCAGGGTCAGAAGGGTGGTCTTCCAGGCTCGGTCATCGCAGGGTGAGCTCGAACAACACGTCCTCGCCGAGCGGGAACCGCCGGCTGGGTGGCCGGAGCGCGTCGTCGAGCCGGTCCGGCCCCCGCAGCTGCAGGCCGGGCCGGCCGTCCCCGACGATCATCGGCGTGACGGTGAGGTAGAGCCGGTCCAGCGCACGAGCCGCGAGGAACCGCGAGACCGTCACCCCGCCCCCCTCGACGAGCAACCGCCCCAGGCCCCGCTCGGCCAGCTGCTCGACCACGCACACCTCGTCGAAGCCGTCCTGGCCGCACGGCAGTCGCACGACCTCCGCGTGCGGCGGCGGGTTCGGGACGCGGGTCCGCTGGCCGACCAGCCAGAGCGTCGGAGCCGTGCCGTCGTGGAAGATCGCCCGGTCGCGGGGAGCGCGGCCTCGCGGGTCCAGGACCACCCGGACCGGGTGCCGGCCGGGGACGTGCCGCACCGTGAGCCGCGGGTCGTCGGCGAGCACGGTGCTCACCCCGACCACGACGGCGTCGCTCAGCGCGCGCAGCCGGTGCAGGTGGACGTGGTCCTCCCGGCCCGTGACGCAGGCCCCGTCGCCGGTGCGGCTGGCGATGCAGCCGTCGAGGCTCTGCCCGAGCTGTGCGGCCACGTGCCGGGGCCCCGCGAGCGCCAACGGCAGGTAGAGATCGGTCAACGGGTCCGTGCCCGCCCCGTCCATCAGCCCGAGCCGGGCCGCGTCCGCGGGAGTCCGCGCCCGGAGCAGCCGCGACCAGGTGAGGTCGTCCTCGGCCGTCCCCGAGGTCACTCGGTGGTGCCGACGACCGCGCAGGCCGCCGCCCACCTCTCGGCGGCGTCCTGCTGCCGACGTCCGGGCACGACCTCGTGGTAGCGCTGCACCGCGGCGGCCAGCATGTCGCGCAGCACCGCGTCGGTCCGGGAGCCGCGCTCGAGCGCCACTGCGCCGACGGCGTACTGCAGCACCCCGAGCGCACCCTTGCGCCGGTAGAACCGCGGCGACACCCGGAACCGGTCGACGTACGCGGCGGCGTCTGCGCGTTCGGCCGCTGTCAGCGGGTCGGGCTCGGTCTCCGGCGACGCCGCGCCGACCTCGCGGAGCTGGCGCTCGGCCGAGAGCAGGGCCACGCCGAGCACGAAGCGCGGGTGCCCCCGTACGTACGGCAAGGAGCGCCGACAGGTCAACAGCACCAGCTCCGGGGCAAGTCGCGGGTCGTCGGACTCGGTCCCGATGACGTCGGGGATCAGGGTCGCCAGCTGCGGCCGGCCCTCGTCGGTGGTGCAGTCGTTGACGCTGCGCGCCAGGGCCCCGAGGAGGGGGTGCGTGCACCGCGGGTGGTCGCTCCACCGCTCGCCCGCCAGCAGCGAGGCGAACTCCATGAAGCAGGCACCCTTGCGCGGGTTGCGGTGCTTGCCTCGGGCCAGGACCGGCAGGGACTCGAGCGCCATCGGGCCCTCCTCTCCTCGCAGACCACGACTGTATGACGCGGTGGTGCCGGACGTCTCCCCCGAGGGGCAGGTCAACCGAGGCGGATTTCCCGCAGTCGGGTCGGCTTGATCAGCCCGGGATCGCGTACGGGTCGCGGTCCGCCTGGTCGATGGGCACGACCTCGCGGCCCAGCGGGAGCAGGGCGAGGGGGACCATCTTCCAGCTGGCGATGCCGAACGGGATCCCGATGATCGTCACGCACAGGATCAGACCGGCGATCAAGTGCAGCAGCGCGAGCTCCCAGCCGAGGAGCAGGACCCAGACGACGTTGCCGATCAGGGACCAGGCACCCGCCTGCCGCCGCCACACCGCCGTCCGCCCGAAGGGCCAGACGACGAAGCCGGCGAGCCGGAAGGCCGCGATGCCGAAGGGGATGGTGATGATCAGGACGAAGGCGATGAGGCCGGCCACGACGTAGCCGATCGCCAGCCAGACCCCGGCCAGCAGGAACCACAGGACGTTGCCGATCGTGCGCACGGGTCCGATCCTCGCACTTGGGGACGAGTCGGCTTCGGCTCGGGTGCTCTTCGACGTGCCAGGCCCCGGCGCGTCCCGATCCGGCCACCGGCGCGCTCCGGTCCGGCCACCGGCGCGCTCGCCGTAGGGAGCGGTCGGCGGGTTCTGGCGTGCGGCGCACCCCGCCGTCGAGTCCTGCCTGCGGGACCACCACACTGTGGCCATGCGCCTGGACCACGTCTCCTACGCCGCGGGCCCGGAGGGCCTCGAGGCCACGGCGAGGCGGCTGGCGCAGGAGCTGGGCGTGAACCTGGTCGACGGCGGCGTGCACCCGCGGTTCGGCACGAGGAACAAGATCCTCCCGCTCGCCGGCGACCACTACCTCGAAGTGGTCGCGGTCCTCGACCACCCGGTCGCCGACAAGGTGCCGTTCGGCCAGGCGGTGAGAGCGCGGTCGGAGGCCGGTGGTGGCTGGCTGGGCTGGGTGGTGGCCGTCGACGACATCGGCCCGGTGGAGACGCGCCTGGGCCGGCCGGCGGTCCACGGCAACCGGCACCGGCCCGATGGCGTGGAGCTGCACTGGCGGCAGGTCGGGATCAAGGGGCTGATCAACGACCCCCAGCTGCCGTTCTTCCTTCAGTGGGAGTCGGCCTGGGCCGAGCACCCGTCCCGCGGCGGCACCGACGTCGACCTGGCCCGGCTGGAGATCGCCGGCGACCCGCACCGTGTCGCCGAGTGGCTCGGGGAGCCCGAGAACCATCCGCTGGACGACGTCGACGTGGACTGGATCGCCCCCAACGGCACGCCGGGGATCATGGCGGTGCACTTCCTCACACCCGTGGGCGTCGTCCGGATCTGACACTCCGGGGCCTAGGCGTCGCGGCGCTCGAACAGCGCCCAGCTGGCTGCCGAGACGGCGGCGACGACGCCCACGAAGATCGCACCGCCC
Organism: Jiangellales bacterium; assembly: GCA_035462375.1. Classification (GTDB taxonomy): domain Bacteria; phylum Actinomycetota; class Actinomycetes; order Jiangellales; family Jiangellaceae; genus DASTQL01. Next base: position 12,704 of record DATHUJ010000029.1, on the reverse strand, counting down.
TCCCAGCGGCCGAGGGTGGCCGGCCCCCCGGCCGCCTCGGTGGCCGCCCCGACGTCGATGACCGAGACCAATGACGTCCCGGCCGAGAACGGCAGGTACGGGACCAGGTCGCGCAGCCAGCTCAGCGCCGGGACGAAGGAGAGGGCGCTGAGCAGCGGCTCGACCACGAGCGGCACCACCAGCAGCACCACGAGCGCGCCCGGGATGTTGCGGAAGAGCAGGGCCAGGCCCGCCCCGAGCACGCCCCAGAGCACGACGAAGGTCATGTAGCCGACGAGGACCCCGACGTCCGGCAGCGCGACCGCCTCACCGCGCGAGGCGATGGTCACCATCCAGTTGAGGGCCAGACCGGCTACGGCGGTGCCCGCGCCCACCAGGGCGACGACCACGAGCTTGGCGGCGACGACGACCGACCGGCGCGGCAGGGCGAGCAGCGTCGGCTGCACGGTCCCGTGCCGGAACTCGTGTCCCGTCGCGAAGACCCCGAGGATGCCCACCAGGACGGCGGCGAAGGGCAACGGGCTGAACTGCGACCCGCCGGTCACGCCGACCCCGACCAGGGCGGCGTCCACCGGGTCGTTGCGCGTCGCCAGACCGAGGGCCAGCGCGACGAGCGCACCCAGCAGCAGGGCGAGGCCGGCCAGCCAATAGCTGGAGCGGATCGTCCGGACCCGGACGGCCTCGAAGGCCAGCGCGTCGCTCATGCGGCGCTTCCCGGGGCCGAGACACCGCGGTACTCCTCCGCGGCGCCGGTCGCCGACAGGAACGCCTCCTCCAGCGAGGCGCTCCGGGTCGTCAGCTCGTGCAGCACCACCCCGGACGCGGCGGCGATCTCACCGACGGCGGAGGCATCGGCGCCAGCCACCACCAGCGAGCCGTCCGGCAGGGGGTCGACCGCAGCCCCCTCCTCCGCCAGCCGATCGGCGAGCCTGGACGCCTGGGGGCTCCGGACGAGCACTGAGGTCCGGGTGAAGCGGCCGACGAACTCGCTCACCGGTCCGGAGTCGATCAGCCGCCCCCGGCCGATGACGACCAGTTCGTCGGCCATCAGGGCCATCTCCGCGAGCAGGTGGCTGGACACGAAGACGGTACGGCCCTGGGCCGCCAGCGACTTGAGGACGTCGCGCAGCCACTGGATGCCGTGGGGGTCCAGTCCGTTGGCCGGCTCGTCGAGCACGAGCGTGTGGGGGTCGCCCAGCAGGGCGCAGGCCAGCCCCAGGCGCTGGCTCATGCCAAGGCTGAAGCCCTTGGGCCGCCCGCTCGCGACGTCCGAGAGGCCGACGAGCGCCAGGACCTCCTCGACCCGGCCGGAGCCGATGCCGCTGGCCGCCGCCAGCATCAACAGGTGGTTCCGCGCGCTGCGCGTGGGGTGGAAGGCCTTGGCCTCCAGCACTGCCCCGATCTGGCACATCGGCCGCGGGATGTCCCGGTAGCGACGACCGTCGAAGCGGGTCTCGCCGCCCCCGCGATCCAGGTCCAGCATCAGCCTCATCGTCGTCGACTTCCCCGCGCCGTTGGGCCCGAGGAAGCCGGTCACGACTCCGGGCCGTACCTCGAAGGACAGGTCGTCGACAGCGACCTTCGGCCCGAACTCCTTGCGCAGCCCGACGGCAGTGATCACGCAGGTCCCCCGAGTGGTCGGTGGTGCTGGGCTGTCCAACCTAGCCGCGCCCGGTGGTGCGACCGTCCCCCCGGGGGCGAGCGCGCCCTCGTACCCAGGTCGTCCGCGGGGAGGACAACCGATACGACCCGTACGGCGTCTGACAGGCATCAGAGGTGAACCGGACCCGGGGAGGGGTGACGGTCATGACCAGCAAGAGGAGACAGGGCCGCGTGCGGGAGGCGGGCTGGGCGAGACGGGCCATGGGCGCAGCGGTGTTGGGCCTGCTCGCCGCGGTGCTCGTGGCCCCGGCCGCGGCCCAGGAGGCGCAGGCCGGGCCGCGGCAGCCGTACTGCGGGATCACCTGGGGTTCGCTGCCGAGGTCCGCGGTGTCCGCGTACGACTCGACGCTCAGCGACGTGCGCGCCGGTCAGCACCGGTGCTTCGACCGGCTGGTACTGGACTTCGCGGGCCGGGCCGGTGACTACAGCGTGCGCTACGTGGACCAGCTCCGAGGGATCGGTTCGACCTCGCCGGTCGCCGTGCGTGGCGGTGCGCGGCTCGCGGTCGTGATCGAGGTCCCCTACGGAGAGGACGCGCCGTCGTTCTACCGCGACTACCGGCCGAGCAACCGCTGGGAGCTGGTCCGGGTGGACGGCTGGCGGACCTTCCGGCAGGTCGCCCTGGTGGATCTCCACGAGAGCCAGGCCACGCTCGGGCTCGGGGTCCGGGCCCGGCTGCCGTTCCGGGCGTTCACGCTGCAGGGACCGGGAAACGGGTCCCGCCTGGTGATCGACGTCGCCCACCGCTGGTAGGCCGCTTGGTAGGCCGACGCCGGTTCCCCCGGTGGGCGCCCGACCGGGTGCAGACGCCCGGCCCGGCGCCCACCAGCGCGGCCGCCGTGGTCGTTTGCGGAGGGTCAGCGCAGCCGCTGGGCCTGCCTGGCCAGCCGTCCTGCCTGGGCGCCGTACCCACCACCGAACAGGACGGCGTGGACCAGCACCGGGTGAAGCTGGTGCACCCCGACGCGGTCCCGCCAGCCGTCCGCGAGCGGCGGGTCGGCCGCCGCCTCGTACGCTGCCAGCATCACGTCCAGGTAGGGCAGCCCGAAGAGCGCCAGCATCGCCAGGTCGGACTCGCGGTGGCCGCCGTGCACTGCCGCGGCGTCCACGAGGACGGCTTCGCCCGCCGTCCAGAGGACGTTGCCCGACCACAGGTCCCCGTGCACGAGCGCGGGGGGCTCGTCGGCCCCCGGGAGCTCGGCGATTCCCGCCAGTGCGCGCTCGACATCGGCGGCGTCGACTCGACCGAGCGAGCCGCGGTCACGGGCCGCCCGGACGTACGGGAGCACCCGGCCCTCGGCCCACAGCTGCGCCCACGACCCGTACGGCCCGGAAGGCAGCGGCAAGGACCCGATGAACGAGGGCCCGATCGGGTCACCGAAGGTCTCGGCGCCGATCCGGTGGGTCACGGTCAAGCTGCGACCGAGGGCCTCGGCGGTGTCGACGGTGGGACGTCCCGGCTCCACCCACTCGAGCACCAGGCAGTCGTCCGCGACCGCGACCAGGTCCGGGACCCCGACCCCCCCGTGCTGGTGCGCGGCCCGCAACCGGCCCAGCCCGCGGGCTTCCGCGGCGAAGAAGCCGGGCGGCGAGCCGTCCCGCGACGTCTTGGCGAAGGCCTGGCTCCCGTCGGCCAGTCGGACCCGGTAGGCGGCGCAGATGCTGCCACCGGAGACCGGCGTGACCTCCGTGACCGGGCGGTCGAGCAGGTCGGCGAGCCGGTCACCCTCCATGCCGTGCGGACCCCTCGGCGGCCCCGTCGCCGACCGTGCGGGCGAGCTCGGCGACGAGGCCGTCGGCCGCGCGCTCGACCAGATCGAGCACGTGCCGGAAGCCGTCCGGGCCGCCGTAGTACGGGTCCGGGACCTCGAGGTCTCCCTCCCGTACGGCGTGGGGGTCGTACGACCGGAGCAAGCGCAGCTCCCCGCGCGCGGCCGCCTCGGGATCCAGCGCGACGAGCGCGGCGAGGTTGTCGTCGTCGAGGGCGAGCACCAGGTCGGCCCGCGTGAACCAGTCCCGGCGGAACTGGCGGGCCCGGTGCTCCGACCCGTCGTAGCCGCGCGCCTCGAGGGCGGCCAGGGCCCGGGAGTCGGCACCGGACCCGACGTGGTAGTCGGCGGTCCCGGCGGACTCGACGGTGACCCGGCCGGCGAGACCGGCGGCGGCGACCCGGTCGCGCAGCACGGCCTCGGCCATGGGGGAGCGGCAGATGTTGCCGAGGCAGACCAGGACGACGCGGAACGGTGCGCTCATGTCTCCCATCCTGACCTGCCACCTCCGGCGGCGACGGGTCAGGTGTCGAGCACCTCGCCCACGGGTCGCCGGGGGCTCGGGCCCACGGGGGCGCCGTACCCCAGCCGCAGCACCATCTGCGGGTGCCCCACCCCGGTGGCGGCGTCGCGGACGCGCCAGCGGTGCTCGAGGATCTCCAGCGGCTCGTTGCGGAACGACGCCTGCACGTCCTCCAGGGTGGCCACGAGCAGCACCCGCTGCAGGGCCGCGCCGGCACGGAGCCAGTCGGTTCGACTGTCCCCGTACGTGGAGAGCACCGCGACGGTCGGCTCCTTCTCGTACGGGGCGGTGCCGCGCGGCGGCAGCCGGTGCTCGGGGTCGAAGTCCCGCACGGCCTGGCCGCCCTCGGCCGGCTCGGGGCCCAGCGCGCTCACGGGGATGCCGTCGGGCGAGCGTTCCGGGCGGACCCAGGTCCCCAGCTCGGTGGTGCGGCGCTCGTCGTGGGCGATCTGCGCGGCAGCCTCGTCGGCGATCTCGAGCACACGCGCCGCCTGCGTCCCGTCGAGGGGCGTGAGGACGGCACCCTCGGCCGCGGCGGCATCGATGAGCCGGCGCAGCAGGTGGGCGCCCAGCCGGCGCTCGTGGAAGGGACCGCGGTTGGTGTGCCGGTGCGGGATCGCCGAGTAGAGCCAGTCCTCCTCCTGGGTGGTCGGCTGCCCGGGCACCACCCGGATGCGGGCGAGCAGGCGCGGCTCGTCGGGGTCGGGGCCGAGGCGCACGACCGGCTCGCGGCTGAGGTGGCGCAACGCCAGCCGGGCGTTGAGCAGTGACGCGCCGCAGGACACGACCAGGAAGCGGCCCAGGGGGTCGGCCACCCGCAGGACTCGGACCGAGTCGGCTCGCAGCTCGAGGCCCTCTTCGACCTCGGCCCACCGCCAGGGCTGGGTGTTGAGGACGCTCGGGGCGCGGTGTGCGGCCTCGACGACCGTTCGTACCTCGGCGCCGGTCAGTCGTGTCGTGGTGGCCATGTAGCGACGGTGCGCCATCGCCGCGTCGAGCAGGCAGGGTCCAAGGTCCCGGACCGGACACCCTCGCGGCCCCTTACCCGCCGGTCCCTCCTGCGCTCTCCGCCCTCCCCCCCATCGATCACGGCAGCCGCGTAGATGGGTGCGTGCCGCGGTGTATCGCCCTGGCTCGGTGCCCATTCACGCGGCTGCCGTGATCAGTGCGGTCACCGGATACCGTGGGAGGTGCCCGTACGACGGAGGAGCATGCCGTGACGATCAAGGTCTTCCTGCTCGACGACCACGAGGTGGTCCGGCGTGGCCTGCACGACCTGCTCGAGGCCGAAGACGACATCACGGTGGTCGGCGAGGCCGGCACTGCGGCCGAGGGTTCACGACGGATCCCCGCGCTCCGGCCCGACGTGGCCATCCTCGACGCCCGGTTGCCCGACGGCAGCGGCATCGACGTGTGCCGCGACATCCGCAGTGTGGACCCGTCGATCAAAGCGCTCATCCTCACGTCATACGACGACGACGAGGCGCTCTTCGCCGCGATCCTCGCCGGGGCGAGCGGCTACGTGCTCAAGCAGGTGCGCGGCGACGACCTGGTCGACGGCGTCCGGCGCGTGGCGGCCGGGCAGTCACTGCTCGACCCCGCCGTGACCTCGCGGGTGCTCGAACGGGTCCGGTCTGGCAAGTCCGTGCCGCAGGAGCTGGCCTCGCTGACCGAGCAGGAGCGGCGGATCCTGGCGCTCATCGCTGAGGGGCTGACCAACCGGCAGATCGCCGAGCGGATGTACCTCGCCGAGAAGACGGTCAAGAACTACGTGTCCAGCCTGCTGGCCAAGCTCGGGCTCGAGCGGCGGACCCAGGCGGCGGTGCTGGCCTCGAGGCTGCTCGCCCGGTAGGCGGCAGCTCGGGCCGAGACGGCACCGGGTTGGCCGCCGTGATCGGTGTGTGGCCGCGGTCGCGGAGGGCGGGACCCGAGCGGCACGGTGATCTTGCCGGGTGGCGGGTGCCGCTCGGCGGTGACCGGCGTGTGGCCCCGGTCGCGGAGGGCGGGACCCGAGCGGCACGGTGATCTTGCCGGAGCGATGTCGCCCAGCGCCTCCCTGCGATCGCCTGCTCGGACGGCCGCCAGGGGTTGCCGAAGCCCCCGGCATCTCAACTCGCCCGGGATCGGTCCGCGTGACGGCGGGTGGCGGGCGATCGGGCGGGGTTGTGCAGGTTCTCGGATACGCAAAGCTGCGCAAGTCCGCGTTCGATCAGCGACGACTCACTGTCAAGCGGGTGCGCCCAACCGAAGGTCCCATGTACGGCCTCGGCCCAGGCCGGCCCCCGGTCGGGTGGGGGAGAGGTCGGAGGGTGCGGTCTGGGCCAGCACCGGCCCGGCCGGCTCCCCGGTCGGGTGGGGGAGAGGTCGGAGGGTGCGGTCGGGCCCATGTCCGACTCATCGGTGCCAGCCTCGGACGTCGTCACGTCACGCTGGTAGATGAGGGCGCCGTCACCACGTCCTGGCCCGATTCCGGTGTGGCGATCTTGCGACGTTCCTGCCCACACTGGTGCACCCACGCATCATGATCGCGAGGCGGCGGAGCGATCCTGCGACGTTGCTGCGCTCATCGCCGCGGCACCACCTCAAGATCGCCGGCGCCGCACCCGATCAGGAGACCGCCGCGCCGCTCCACCTCGAAGCCCGGTCAGTCAGCATGGAACGGCCGGCCCGCTCCACATCAGGTGAGGGGGGCACGCCAGGTGAGCAGGGTCCCACCGCCCTCGGCGGTGGCCACCTCGAAGGACCCGCCGCACTCCTTGGCCCGCCGCCGGAGATTGGTCAGCCCGCTCTCCCGACGGGTGGCGGGGATGCCGGTGCCGTCGTCGCGGACGGTCGCGACCACCCAGCCCTCGGCGACGGCGACCCGGACGTCGACCCGGGTGGCCTGGGCGTGCCGCGCGGCGTTGGACAGGGCCTCCTGCAGGACGGCGAGCAGGTGGGAGCGCACCTCCTCGGGCACGGCGTGCTCGACCGGCCCCTCGACGGACAGCGTCGGGACGTAGCCGAGCCCGTGCGACGAGTCCGCCACCAGGTCGGCCAGCAGCCCGCGCAGGTCGCCGTCACCCGGCCGCCGGTGCAGCGCGAAGATCGACGCCCGGACGTCGCGGATCGTCGCGTCGAGGTCGTCCACGGCCGCCTCGATCCGCTCCCGCACCTGCGGCTTGCCGGTGAGCCGGATCGCGCCCTGCAGCTGCAACCCGGTGGCGAAGAGCCGCTGGATCACCAGATCGTGCAGGTCACGGGCGATCCGGTCCCGGTCCTCGAGCACTGCGAGGGCGGCCCGGTCCTCTTCCGCCTGCGCCCGGTCCAGAGCCAGCACGGCCTGGGCGGCGAAGCTGCGGACCGGCTCGAGGTCGGCGGGGCCGAACGCCCGTTTCCCGTGCTGGCGTGCGGAGACCACGAGCAGCATGTCGCGACCCTGCGGGCCGGCGACGGGGACCAGCAGGGCGCTGCCCTCGCCGAGACCGCCCGGGTCGCCGAGGCCCGCGACGGCCCGAGCCTCGCCCGCAGCCAGGACCTCCGCGAGGGGCCCGGTACCCGACAGCACCGTGCCGACCGGGGGTACTCCGTCGAACGCCTCGGCCGCGGCGGCGGCCTCCACGACAAGCCGTCCGTCATCGTCCTCCACCACCACGGCCGCCAGATCGGCCTCGGTCACCTCTCGCGCCCGGGTCGCGACCAGCTGGAGGGCGCCCCGCCGGTCCACGCGGCCGAGGATCGTACTGGTGATCTCGGCGCTCGCCTCGACCCAGCGCCGGCGGCGTTCCGACTCCGCGTAGAGCCGCGCGTTCGCGATGGCGGCCCCCGCCGCCGCCGCGAGGGCGACCACCGCCTGCTCGTCGGCCTCGGTGAACTCGGCACCGCCCGCCTTCTCGGTGAGGTAGAGGTTGCCGTAGACCCGGTCGCCCGCCCGCACGGGGACGCCCAGGAAGCTGCCCATCCGTGGATGGGTGGGCGGGAAGCCGGTGGACGCCGGGTGCTCGGCCAGGTCCGCCAGCCGGAGCGGGCGGGCGTCGTCGATGAGCAGGCCCAGCACCCCCCGACCCAGCGGCGGGTCCCCGATCGCCGCGCGCTGCTCTGGCGTCACCCCAACCGTGACGAACTGCGAGAGCCGGCGCTCGGGACGCCGGTCGCCCGAACTCCCCTCCGTACGCCGGTCGCCCGAACTCCCGTCCATACGCCGGTCGACGGTCCCTCCCTCCGTACGGGGGTCGCCTGGGTTGCCTGCGGTACGCCGGTCGCCCGAGCTCTCCTCCGTCCGCGAGCTGTCGTCGGCGGCCAGCACTCCGAGGGCGCCGTATCGCGCGCCGACCAGGCGGCACGCGGCGGCCACGATGCGCTCGAGCACCCGAGGCAGGTCGAGGTCCTCGCCGACGACGAGGACCGCCGCGAGCAGCTCCTCGACGCGTTGGTGCGGCAGGTCGACGCCGGGGGTGGTGAACGGCGTGGACACGCTGGCATCGTACGTGGGACCTCCGGCCCTGGACGCGGGCCGAGCGGCAGGTGCCCGCCGTTGACGGATCGGGGACCGTGGAGGTGGATGAAGAGATCTGCGAGGAGGTGCCCACGATGTTCGGCACACCCACCGGACGCCCCGTCGTCGTCGCCGTCGACGGCTCCCCGTCCGCCGACCGGGCCCTGGCCTGGGCGGTCCGTGAGGCCCAGGCGGAGCGGCGCGCCCTGCGGGTGGTGCACGTCTGGGACGCCTCGGCCGGCGCCTTCGGCTACATCCCCCCGGACTTCGAGGCCCTGCGCACCCTCGCACAGCAGATCGTCGACGACTCCGTCATGGTGGCTCGCGAGCAGGCGCCCGACCTGCAGGTCACCGGTGTGCTCGCCCATGGCGCCCCCACGCCGACGCTGCTCGACAACGCCCAGGACGCAGCGGTGCTCGTGCTCGGCAGCCACGGCAAGGGCGGCTTCGCGGGCCTCCTCCTCGGCTCGACCTCCATCGAGGCCAGCGCGCACGCCAAGGTCCCCGTGGTGGTCGTGCGCGGTGAGCGCGCCCCCCTGTGGGAAGGCCCCGTCGCGGTGGGACTCGACGGCTCGGAGCTGTCCACCGCCGCGATGGACTTCGCCTTCGAGGCGGCCTCCCGCCGCGACGAGGACTTGACGGTGTTGTACGCGTGGAACCTGCCCAACCCGTACGTGCCCGACGTGATCACCGTCCTCGCCGACGAGTCCGCCGTCTCGACCCAGGCCCGGCTCACCATGGCCGAGACGCTCGCCGGCTGGCGGGAGAAGTACCCCGACGTGGCGGTGACCGAGGTCGCGGTGCGCGGGCACCCGGTCGACGCCCTGGTCGATGCCTCGACGCGCGCCGGCCTGGTCGTCGTCGGTTCGCGCGGGCGCGGCGGCTTCCGCGGGATGCTCCTGGGCTCGGTGAGCCAGGGGGTGCTCCGGCACTCCGCCTGCCCGGTGGCCGTGGTCCGCGCTCCAGAGTGATCCCAGAGTGATCCCAGAGTGATCCCCAAGCGACCTCCGATGGCTAGGCTCGCTCGGTGACTGTCGTCCTCCGGGTGCTCGTCAACGCCCTGGGTCTGGCCGTGGCCGTCTGGGCGGTGCCCGGCATCCGGCTGACCGGTGACGACGACGCCGACCGGGTGCTCACACTGCTGTTGGTCGCCGTCGTCTTCGGCCTGGTCAACCTGGTCGTGAAGCCGCTGGCCCAGCTTGTGGCGCTGCCGCTCTACCTCCTGACGCTGGGGCTCATCGCCTTCGTGATCAATGCGCTCATGCTCTGGCTGACCTCGTGGCTGGCCGGGCTGTTCGGGCTGCCGTTCACGGTCGACGGCTTCTGGGCGGCGCTCCTCGGGGGGCTCGTCATCAGCTTCGTCAGCTGGCTGGTGACCTCTCTCGTGGACCGCTGACCCGCGGAGGGCCGCGATACCCGGGGCGGTCGGTGACCATCCGGTCAGGACGGCGGGCCGAGGTCTTCCTGGGCTCCCGCGCGTGCCGTACCGTGAACCCCGCACCCCTGGAGGACCCGCGGCCGGTGGTCCGGCTATGGGCCGTTGCGTCCCCGGGAGGTGTCTGCGGCGGCGAGGTGAGGGTTTCCATGACGAGCGGTCCGGTGACCGGTTCCCTGGTCCCTGGGCAGAGCTCGACGCAGCCACCCTGGTACGACGGGTTGCTCGGCGGCCGCCAGTACGACGTGGTCTACGACGACGCCCATGGCTACCCGCTGATCGCCTTTCGGGATGGACAGTGGTACGACGTCACCGCTTTCACCCCGCGCCCGGTGTCGGTCCGGAACGCCCTGCGGCGCGACACCGCCTGGGCCGGAGCGGTCGTGCAGACGGTGTGCCTGTGGATGCGCAACCACCCGCGGGACGAGCGCTCCTTCGAACTCGCGACCGAGCTCGCACTTACGGTGGGGGAGCTGGCCCGCAGCGCGACCCGTTGATCCACTTGCGGTGGGGGAGCTGGCCTGCCACCCGTTGACCCGGCGCCCCACGGTTCAGTTCGCGGCCGGCTCCCGCTCGTAGGTCACCCCGTCGACGCCCGTCACGTCGGTGGGCTCGCCCAGCAGCGCCGCGGCGAGCCACCGGACCAGGAGGTCGGCGGTCCTCGCCTGCTGCTCGGTGCGGGCCAGTGCCCCCGTGTCGCAGCCGAACCCCCAGTACGCGGAGGAGTCGGCGAAGCCGCAGTGCCAGCCGCCGTCGATCACCGCCAGCAACGTCGGCGCCCGGCTGGCCGCCCGCAGGGCCCGGGTGGTGTCCAGCGGGATGACGCCGTCGGCGGAACCGGCCACCCACAACGACGGCACGTCCAGGCCGGCTGCAGCCCTGGACGTGGCCGGGACGGTCTCGGCCGCCGCCAGTGTGGCGACGGCTCGGACCCGCGGGTCGCGCTCGGCGGCGAGCACCGCCGCCCCGCCGCCCATCGAGTGCCCCGCGAGGGCGAGGCTCCGGTCCGCGACCTTGCCCGCGAGCGCGCTCCCGCTCGTGTGGCCCTGGTCGACCAGCCAGGTCAGCGAGTGGCGCAGGTCCTCGGCCAGCCGTCCGTGGTTGGGCCAGAAGCTGCTCTCGCTCGCCGGGGCGACGACGACGAAGCCCTGGGCAGCGACCGTCTCGAGCAGGCGGGCGTAGCGCTCCGGCCGCTGGAGGTACCCGTGGCCGAATGCCACTGCCGGGTAGTCCCGGCCCACGAGCGGGTACGTCACGCGCGCCCGGAAGCTGCGGTCATCCACGTCGATCGTCACCGCGACGGTGTTCACGTCGAGCGGCTGGGGGAGCCTGGCCTGGGCCGGCCCGACACCTCCCAGCGTCAGAGCGAGCGCCGCCAGCACGGTCACGGCGGTGAGCCGGACGGTTCGTCGGGGGCGGCGGGGCGCCCGGGCGGCGAGGGGCACGAGAGGGGCCTTCACGCGAGGGGGCGGATCCCGGCGAGGCTACCCGCGCCCGGCCGTGCTGGCGAGGACCCACCCCCTCCAGCCGCTGGACACCTTGCGTTACTTAGGGCAGCCTCACCTACACTCTGCCGGCGTGACCACGGCGCCCGACCTGCAGCGACCCACAGCGCGCACGGAGCCCCCCGTCCCGCTGGTCGCCCGGCTGGCCGAGCACGGGGACCGGGTCGCCGTCGTGAGCGGCGGCGGGACCACGAGGTACGCCGAGCTCGCCAATCGGGTCGACGAGGCAGCCCGGCGACTCGGCGCCACCCGGCGGCTGGTGCTGCTCGGCATGTCCACGACGCTCGACGCCCTGGTCGCCTACCTGGGTGCGCTGGCCGGTGGCCACCCGGTGGTGCTCGCCCCAGCCACCGACGAGCGCGCGATCGCTGGGCTCGTCCACACGTACGACCCTGACGTCGTCGTCCACCCGAGCAGCGACGCCTCCACCTACCACCACCGACGCGACGGCTCCACCCACGACCTGCACCCTGACCTCGCCCTTCTGCTCAGCACCTCGGGCTCGACCGGATCACCCAAGCTCGTCCGGCTCTCTGGCGGCAACGTGCAGGCAAACGCCGAGGCGATCGCCGACTACCTCGACATCCGCCCCACCGACCGGGCGGTCACCACCCTGCCGCTGCACTACTGCTACGGGCTGTCGGTCCTGCACAGCCACCTGCTGCGCGGCGCAGCCATCGTGCTCACCGAGGTCTCGGTCGTGGACGCCTGCTTCTGGGACCTCGTCCGTGAGCAGGGCATCACCAGCTTCGCGGGGGTCCCGCACACCTTCGACCTGCTCCAGCGCGTGGGCTTCGCGCGCATGCACCTGCCGGACCTGCGCTACGTCACCCAGGCCGGCGGCCGCCTGCCCCCCGACCGCGTGCGCGACTGGGCCCGGGTCGGCCGCCGGCAGGGGTGGGACCTCGTCGTCATGTACGGCCAGACCGAGGCGACGGCGCGGATGGCCTACCTGCCACCTCACCTGGCTGAGGCCCGCCCCGAGGCGATCGGCGTCCCCGTACCCGGCGGGAGCCTGCGAGTCGAGCCGGTCGCCGAGCACGACGAGCCCGGGGTGGGCGAGCTCGTCTACTCAGGGCCCAACGTCATGCTCGGCTACGCCGAGACACCGGAGGACTTGGGCCACGGCCGCACGGTCCAGGAGCTCCGCACCGGCGACCTCGCCCGCCTCGCCCCCGATGGCTTGTACGAGGTCGTGGGCCGCCGCTCTCGCTTCCTCAAGTTGTACGGCCTCCGGGTCGACCTCGGTCGGCTCGAGGAGCGGCTGGCCGGCGAGCACCGGCTCACCGCCTCCTGCGTCGGGGACGACGACGGGATCACCGTCGCCGTCGAGGGA
>DATHUJ010000028.1:0-22565 GCA_035462375.1 Jiangellales bacterium | reverse complement strand
CCACCTTGCGGACGACGACGACGTCCAGCGGCGCGTCGAGGGCATCGGCGACCTCCGCCGCGACCGGGACGCCGCCGCGGGGCAGGCCGACGACGACCACGTCCGGCCCCACGGACCCGCGCAACCTGCGTCCCAGCGCGCCACCAGCCTCCGTGCGGTCGCGGAACTGGATCGCACCCTCCTGACCGCCCCACCGGTGCCACATCGCACACCTCCCGTCCCAGGTCGTCCCAGCCTCGTCCTCCGGAACCCCGACAGGAAGGGCCGAGGGACCTTCGCCCCTGACCTCGGCCCATCCCCGTACGGGTGAATGGGGGTGAGGCGCCAGGAGTGGCGGCCTGGCGACCACGCCCGTCGAGGAGGACGCCATGGCCGGCAAGCCGACCCGTTCGACCGTCGATGGTGCCCCGCCTCGGCTGCGCGACTACGAGACGGCGCGGCGCGACTTCTCCTGGACGCGCGCACGGGCCGAGCTGGCCGGCCTGCCGGGCGGCGGGGTCAACATCGCGTATGAGGCGCTGGACCGGCACGTTGCGGAGGGCCGCGGCGACGCGATGGCACTGCGCCTGCTCGACCGCCAGGAGCGGCGGACCGACCTCACCTACCACGAGCTGCAGCTGCTGACCAACCGCTTCGCCAACCTCATGCGCCACCTCGACGTCGACCCCGGCGACCGGGTCTTCTCCCTGCTCCCTCGCGGCGCCGCGCTCTACGTGGCCGCGCTGGGCACCCTGCGGAACGGCAGCGTCTTCTCGCCTCTCTTCCCGGCCTTCGGTCCCGAGCCCGTGCGCCAGCGCCTGGAGCTCGGCGAGGCCAGGGCGTTGGTGACCACGGCGCAGGCCTACCGCCGCAAGGTCGAGCCGCTGCGCGACCGGCTCCCGCACCTGCGCCAGGTCGTGGTCGTGGGTGAGGACGCGCCCGCCGGTACCGTCTCGCTGGATGGCGGGCTGCGCACGGCGTCGCCGGACTTCCACGTCGAGGCCACGGGGCCCGAGGACGTCGCCCTTCTGCACTTCACGAGCGGGACCACGGGACTGCCCAAGGGCGCCGTGCACGTGCACGAGGCGGTCGTCGCCCACCGCGCGACGGCTGCGGCCGTCCTCGACCTCCGCGAGGGGGACGTCTTCTGGTGCACCGCGGACCCCGGCTGGGTCACGGGCACGTCGTACGGGATCGTCGCCCCGCTCGCGCTGGGCGTCACCGCGATCAGCGACGCCGGCGACTTCGACCCACGGCGCTGGTACCGCATCCTCGAGGAGGAGCGAGTCACCGTCTGGTACACCGCCCCGACCGCGCTCCGCATGCTCATGCGCCACGGCTCGGCCCTGGCCCGGGAGTACGACCTGTCCGCCCTGCGGCACGTCGCCAGCGTCGGCGAACCGCTGAACCCCGAGGTCGTGGTCTGGGGCGAGGAGGTCTTCGGGCGACCGGTGCACGACAACTGGTGGCAGACCGAGACCGGCGCCATCATGATCAGCAACTACCGGGCCATGGACATCCGGCCGGGCTCGATGGGGCGGCCGGTGCCCGGGGTCGAGGCGGCCGTCCTCGCCCGGGGAGGAGACGGCCGGGCACGGGTCACCGACGGCCGCGTCCAGGTCCTCGACGCGCCGGACGAGGTGGGCGAGCTCGCACTGCGGACTCCCTGGCCCTCGATGTTCCGGGGCTACCTCCACGACGAGGAGCGCTACCGCCGCTGCTTCGCCGACGGGTGGTACCTCTCCGGAGATCTGGCCCGGGTGGACGCCGACGGGTACTTCTGGTTCGTCGGCCGCGGCGACGACGTGATCAAGTCCGCCGGCCACCTGATCGGGCCCTTCGAGGTCGAGAGTGCGCTCATGGAGCACCCGCTTGTCGTCGAGGCGGGCGTCATCGGGGTGCCCGACCCGGTGGCGGGGGAGCTGGTCAAGGCGTTCGTCACACTGGCCGCGGGGACCGGGCCCTCCGAGGCGGTACGCCTGGACATCCTGGCCTTCGGGCGGCGGCGGCTCGGTTCGGTGGCGCCCCGCGAGATCGCCTTCGACCAGCACCTGCCGCACACACGCAGCGGCAAGGTGCTCCGTCGACTCCTGCGCGCCCGCGAGCTCGGCCTGCCGGAAGGCGACCTCTCGACCCTGGAGCCGACGACATGACCGACCTGGAGCTTCTGCACGAGATGCTGAGGGTGCGCCGGTTCGAGGAGCGCTGCGTCGAGCTCTACAGCGCCGAGCGGATCCGCGGCTTCCTGCACCTCGACATCGGCGAGGAGGCCGTTGCGGTCGGCCTCATGTCGGCGCTGGATCCCACCGACCCGGTCGTTTCCACCTACCGCGAGCACGGCCACGCGCTGGCCCGTGGCGTCCCGATGGACGCGGTCATGGCCGAGATGTTCTGCCGGGTCACCGGGTGCAGTCGCGGACGTGGTGGGTCGATGCACCTCTTCGACGCGAGCCGCCGGTTCTACGGCGGCAACGCCATCGTCGCGGGAGGCCTGCCGCTCGCCGTGGGGCTGGCCCTGGCGGCGCGCATGCAGGGGCGCCCGGAGGTCGTCGCCTGCTTCTTCGGCGACGGCGCCGTCGCGGAAGGCGAGTTCCACGAGTGCGTCAACCTCGCCGCTCTGTGGCGCCTGCCCGTGCTCTTCTGCTGCGAGAACAACCTCTACGCGATGGGGACGGCGATCGCCCGGGCACAGGCCGAGACGGACCTGGCACTTCGGGCCGCCTCGTACGGCATCGCCTCCTGGCCGGTCGACGGCATGGACGTGTTCGAGGTCCGGGAGGCGGCCCGACGGGCCGTGGACTCCGTCCGGTCGGGGGCGGGACCGTGCTTCCTGGAGCTGCGGACCTATCGCTTCCGCGCGCACTCCATGTACGACCCCGAGCGCTACCGCGACAAGGCGGAGGTCCAGGTGTGGCGGCAGCGGGACCCGATCACGCTGCTCACCGACCGGCTGCGCGAAGAAGGCTCGCTGGGCGACGGCGACCTCGACGACATGGACAAGCAGGTGGCCACCGAGATCGACGCGGCCGTGGCCGCCGCGGAGGCCGCCCCGCTCGAGCCGGTGGAAGACCTCGCCCGCTTCGTGCACTCCGACCCGGTGCGGTCGCCATGAGCGCCGCGCCGGAAGCCGTCGAGACGACGTACCGCGAGGCGATGCGTGAGGCCATCCGCGACGCCATGCGGCGCGACGAGCGCGTCTTCCTCATGGGCGAGGACGTCGGCCGGTACGGCGGGTGCTTCGGGGTGAGCCTCGGGCTGCTGGAGGAATTCGGCGAGGAGCGCATCCGCGACACGCCGCTGTCGGAGTCGGCGTTCGTCGGCGCCGGGATCGGTGCGGCGCTGGCCGGGATGCGGCCGATCGTCGAGATCATGACCGTGAACTTCAGCCTCCTGGCACTCGACCAGATCCTCAACAACGCCGCCACCCTGCTGCACATGTCAGGGGGCCAGCTGGCGGTCCCGCTCGTGATCCGCATGACGACGGGCGCCGGACGCCAGCTCGCGGCCCAGCACTCGCACAGCCTCGATGGTTGGTACGCGCACATCCCCGGCCTCCGGATCGTCGCGCCCGCGACGCTGGAGGACGCGCGCGGCATGCTCTGGACAGCCCTGCTCGACCCGGACCCGGTCATCGTCTTCGAGCACGGGTCCCTCTACAACGCCCGGGGGACGCTGCCCGCGGACGCGGGTCCCGTGGACATCGACCACGCCGCCGTCCGTCGTCCCGGCCAGGACGTCACCCTCGTCACGTACGGAGGCACGCTGGGGACCACGCTCGCCGCGGCCGAGGAGCTCGCGGAATCGGGCGTGTCCGCCGAGGTGGTCGACCTGCGCACGCTTCGGCCGCTCGACGACTCCGCCGTGCTGGAGGCCGTGCGCCGCACGCACCGGGCGGTGGTCGTCGACGAGGGGTGGCGCAGCGGCAGCCTGTCCGCCGAGGTGTCCGCCCGGATCACCGAGCACGCCTTCTACGACCTCGACGCCCCGGTGGAGCGGGTGTGCAGCGCCGAGGTGCCGATGCCCTATGCGAAGCACCTCGAGGACGCCGCCCTCCCCCAGGTCCCCGACGTCGTGGCCGCCGCCCGCAGGACGGTGGGGTGACGTGGGCGACTTCCGGATGCCCTCGCTGGGCGCGGACATGGACGAGGGGACGCTGCTGGAGTGGCTCGTGCAGCCGGGCGACCCGGTGCACCGGGGCGACGTGGTGGCGGTCGTGGACACCTCTAAGGCCGCGATCGAGGGGGAATGCGTCGAGGAGGGCGTGAGCGACGACCTTCTCGTCGAGCCGGGCACCCGGGTGCCGGTGGGCACGCCGCTCGCCCGAGTCCGGACCGACGATGCCGCCCCGGCCGCCGGTCCCCCGCCAGCGGGCCCCCGGGCCTCGGTTGCGGCCCCCGTCCCCGCCGAGGAGCACGTGACGGTCTCGCCGCTGGTCCGGCGACTGGCCGCCGAGTCCGGTGTCGACGTCGAGTCGGTGCACGGGACAGGTCGCGGTGGACGGGTGACCCGGGCCGACATCAGGGCGGCGGCAGCAGCCGCAGCGGACGCCCGGGGGCGCAGGCCGCAACCTTCCGTACCCGTACCACCGGCGCCGGCACCCGCTCGGCCGGACGGGCGGG
Organism: Jiangellales bacterium; assembly: GCA_035462375.1. GTDB lineage: Bacteria > Actinomycetota > Actinomycetes > Jiangellales > Jiangellaceae > DASTQL01. Next base: position 17,967 of record DATHUJ010000028.1, on the reverse strand, counting down.
CCAAGGTGACCCCGTACGCGCGCCGCCTGGCCGCGGAGCTCGGTGTCGACCTCACGACGGTGGTCGGCCAGGTCGGCCCCGACGAAACGGTGCGGGCGGCGGACGTCCGGGCGGCGGCCGGCGGACCGTCGACACCCCCCGCCCAAGCAGCTCGCGCGCCGGTCGCACCCGCACCGGCCGCCCCGACGACACCGCCACCACGCGCTGCCGCCGGCATCCGCGACACCATCGCCCGGTTGATGGCCCGGTCGAACCGGGAGATCCCGCACTACTACCTGACCCAGACCGTCGACCTGCAGGCCGCGCTGACCTGGATGGGCGACCGCAATCGTGAGCTGCCCGTCGGGGAGCGGCTCCTGCCCGCCGCCCTCCTGCTGCGCGCGACCGCTCTGGCCGTACGGGACGTCCCGGCACTCAACGGCTTCTGGGTCGACGGCGCCTTCGTCGCCGGGTCCGGGGTCCACCTCGGCGTCGCCGTGTCGCTGCGCGGCGGCGGACTGGTCGCGCCGGCCCTTCACGACGCCGACCGGCTCGGCGTCGTCGAGCTGATGGCCGCACTCAAGGACCTGGCCCTGCGGACCCGTGCCGGGACGCTCCGCGGCAGCGAGCTGAGCGACCCGACGATCACCGTGACCAACCTCGGCGAACAGGGCGTCGAGTCGGTGCACGGCGTCATCCACCCGCCGCAGGTCGCCCTCGTCGGCTTCGGTCAGGTACAACGCCGACCGTGGGCCGTCGACGGGCTCATCGGGGTCCGGCCGCTCGTCGTCGCGACCCTGGCAGCCGACCACCGGGCGACCGACGGCTTCACCGGCGCCCGACTGCTGGACCGGGTCGACCGCCTTCTGCAGAGACCGGAGGAGCTGTGACACGCGATCAGGCCAGAGGCGTTCTCGAGTCCGCACTGCTGCGCATCGTCCCCGACGCCGACGTCGGGTCGATCGGCCCGGACGACGACCTGCGCGAGACCCTCGAGCTCGACTCCCTCGACTTCCTCTCGCTGGTCGAGACGCTGAGCCAGGACACCGGGGTCCGGCTGGACGAGGACGACTACCCCCGGCTGACCACGGTGCAGTCGACCGTGGAGCTGTTGACCAGCCGCAGCTGAGCCCCACCGCCTCGGGGGCTCTTCGCGGACGGCGTCGGCGCCCCTCTCGCGCGAGATCGGCCGCGCGGCGGGGTGGCATCCTCGAGGCGTGAGGAGTGGGGGCGCACAGGCGGTGGGGTGGGGCCTTGCTGTCGTGCTCGTCACCGCGGGCTGCGGCTCGGCGGAGCCGACCGCAGCACCCTACGCACCCACTCGTCCGGCTACTGCTTCCCCGACTGCCACCTCGACGACCCCGCACCGGCCCTCGGACCGCCCCGACGCCTTGAGCCCGTCGCCCACCGCGGCCGGTCCCACACCTGCCCCCACGGGGTGGGTGCTCGGAGCCCGGCCGCTGCCCCAGAACCCTGATGGCTCGGTGCCACCCCAGCAGACCCCGCCGGAGCTTCGGGACCGGAGGTTCCCGACCCGCGACGTGCTGCCACCCCCGGTCGACGGCCGCTTCGCGAGCACCATCGGCCCGGTCACCGCGGACATCCGGCAGCGGATGGGCAGCACCTGGTCACCGGACTGCCCCGTGCCGCTGGCGGAGCTGCGCTACCTGACCCTCAGCTTCTGGGGGTTCGACGACCGCGCCCACACCGGCGAGCTCGTCGTCAACGCGGCGGTGGCCGAGGAGATCATCGAGGTCTTCCAGGAGCTGTTCGACGCGCGGTTCCCGATCGAGGAGATGCGGCTGGTGACCACCGCCGACCTGGAGGCCGCCCCGACGGGCGACGGCAACAACACCGCCGCCTTGGTCTGCCGGGCCGCCCGCGGGTCGACCAGCTACTCCCAGCACGCCTACGGCCTGGCGATCGACGTGAACCCATTCCAGAACCCGTACGTCCGGGGGGACGTCGTGCTCCCCGAGCTGGCCCGGTCCTACACCGACCGCACGCTGCTCCGGCCCGGGATGCTCCTCGCGGGCGGCCCTGCCGTCGCGGCGTTCACCCGGCGCGGCTGGGACTGGGGAGGTGCCTGGCGGTCCGTCCACGACCCGATGCACTTCTCCGCCCGGGGCGGATGAGCGTGCACCGTCCATGAGACGGTTGCCGTCGACGATGCCGGAGACGCTCGGGCGAATTGGAGTCAGCCTCATGAAGGTCGCAGTGCTGGGGGCGGGCGGTGGAGGGCTGGCGGTCGCCTACGAGTGGGCGAGCCAGGGACACCGAGTCTCCCTGTACGCACAACGCACCCACGACCACCATCTGGCGCCGGTCCGCGAACGCGGCGGCATCCAGGCCGAGGGCCTGCTCGAGGGGTTCGTCCCGCTGGAGACGGTCACCACGGACATCGCCGAGGCGCTGGAGGACGTGGAGGTGGTCTTCGTCGTCGGCCCCGCCTACGCCACCGAGCCGTTCGGCGCCGACACCCGCGGTCACCTGCAGCCCGGGATGACCGTTGTGGTCTGCCCCAGCTCGTGCGTCGGCAGCCTCGCCTTCAAGCACGCCGCGGGGGTGGACCTCTATGACGAGAGCATCGTCGTGGGCGAGACCAGCACGCTGCCGTACGCATCACGCGCGTCGCTGCACGCCAGTGTGCGGATCTTCCATCGGTTCGACACCGGCTTCTCGGCCGCTGCCGCCCCGCGCGGCAACACGCCTCGACTCCTGGAGATCCTCCGCCAGGTGTACCGCAATACCGAGGAGGCCGCGGGGATCTTCCAGACCACGCTCCAGAACGGCAACCCGGTCATCCACCCGGCAGTCACTCTGCTCAACGCCGCGCTCATCGAGCGCACGGGGGGCGACTTCATGTTCTACGAGGAGGGCGTCACGGAGGCGGTCGGCCGCTTCATGGAGGCGGTCGACAACGAGCGGCTCGCCATCGCGCGGGCGCTCGGAGTCTCCATCCTCACCGAGCCGGATCTCGGGGTGCGACAGGGCTACATGACCGAGCCCAACTACTCCACCGGTTACTCCACCGCACCGGGCTTCCGCGGCATCAAGGCGCAGAACGAGCTGCACCACCGCTACCTGACCGAAGACGTGGGCTACTCGATGGTGTTCCTCACCGACCTGGCCCGGCACCTGTCGGTGCCGACCCCCACCATGGACGCCGTCATCCACATCGCCTCCATCGTCGCCGGTGAGGACTTCGCCGCTCAGCGCGCCCGCACCATGGACAACATGGGCCTGTCCGGGCTGACGCGCGAACAGCTCGCGGCGTTCTGATCGGCCCCACGGTGTCGGGTCCGGCGGTGCTGTCGATTCACGGTGACGACGGGTTCACGGTGACGACGACGTTTCCCTTCGCGTGCCCTCCCTCGACGTGGCGGTGGGCTTCGGTGCGAGCGACTGCTGGGCTCCGAACCGGCGTTCCTTCCTGACGCGACGGAGGCGGTGTGGGAACTCGACGAGTATCGATACCGCTACATCGAGGAGCTGGCTGAGCGCGCCGGCCATGCTCTGCACAGGGTGTTCGTCGACGATCTCGATGAGCGGGCGGTCGGGGTGCCCCTGGTGGCGGTCAGCAGGCGCGCGAACCTGACCGCCACACATCAGGTCAGGCGTTGGGCACGCGCTCACGCAGGTTCAGCAGCATCCTTCTCATCATCCAGATGTCACCGAACTCCAGGAGTACCGAGAAGGCGATGGATGGCGACAGCCACTTGTAGCGGGAACGCACCCGGGTGATGAGCCGCGTCGTACCGTCATCGGTCTCCTCGAGTTGCCAGGCCCAAGTCGTGCTCCCAGGTTCGCCCCAGACCATCGAATGTGGCGCATCCAGTGAATGAACCCTCATGCCGTGCTTGCCGTCTGGGCTCATCGGAACGACATCACCTGCCGCAAGGTTCTGCAGCTCCGGGATGATGTGCCGAGCGCTGGGATGCCCGAGGTTGTCCAGCAGGTCGTAGCTGTACCAGCCGGCCCGAGTCACACCCGCCTGAACCAGCCAGGGCCACACATCCTTGGGTGGAGCAGCGATGGTGATGGCGCGGGTCGCGTTGAAGGTCGGGTGCTTCACAAGTTCGTCGCTGGGCAGTGGACGCGAGACCTCCGCTGTAGTGGCGCCCCACGTGAGCTGCCAGGGACGCACGAAACGGCTGTAGACGGCCGCTGCTGCTGGGACAGTGAGAACGGCCAGCGTTCGAGGTCGCATGATCACAGTCTGCTTGACTGTCAGCTCCATGAGCAGGGCAGAAGGACCTCGACCTGCCGGGGGTCCGACGGGGGTCCGACGGGGGTCCGACGGGGGTACTGCATGCTACGTACTGCGGTCGTGCTGGTGCTGTACCCAGTCGATGGCTCCGGAGCGGTGGTCCCAAGTATCACCATGAGTGAGTGCGTTCATCGGCGGCCGAGTGCATCATGAACCGGTGATCGATCACGTGAGTATCAACTGCACCGAACTGGCGGCCTCGGCGGAGTTCTACGACGAAGTCCTCGGCGTCCTCGGCCACCGCCGGGTCATGGACCACGGCGTGGCGATCGGCTACGGCACCGATGCGCCGGCGTTCTGGATCGCCGCGCAGCCCACGGAGGGGTCTGCCTCCGGCCCCAACCGGGAGATCCACATGGCGTTCACCGCCCCGGACGCCGCGACGGTGCGGGCCTTCTTCGAAGCTGCAACCAGACTGGGGGCGGAGGTGCTCCATCAGCCGCGGCTGTGGCCCGAGTACCACGACCACTACTACGGCGCGTTCGTCCGCGACCCTGACGGCAACAACGTCGAGGCGGTCTGCCACACCGCCGGACCGGGAGACTAGCGACACACGAGAACCGTCGGCGGAATCGGTCATTCGGGAAGCGCATCCGCGGACTCCGCGAATGGCGCCGATCGTGGGCGGCGCTCGTCGACTCGTCCACACCGCGCCGAGGCCAGACGAGTGCACTGAACGGGCTCCCCTCACAATCAGCGCTGGCACGATGCCGGTATGGACGATTCGGTCCTCGTCGGAGGTGTCCTCGTCGCCGGGCTCGTGATCTTCCTGGTAGGTGCCGCCGCGTGGCGGCTGGACTACCAGCGCCCGCTCCAGCAGTCGCTGCCAGTCATCCACCGGGACCGCCGTCGCAGGGCCTGGATCCACACCTGGATGATCGCAGCGCTGGTGGTCACTCCGGCCGGTCTGGCGGGGCTGGCTGTCGCGTTGGAGGAGTCCACCGCCACGGTCCTCACGGCGATGGCGACCGCGGTCTACGTGTCCGGCGGGGTCTGCTGGATCGCGTCCCTGGCCTTCCGCCTCACCGTGGTGCCCTGGGCGGCGGAGCGAACGGTCACCGACGGACACGTACCCGAGGGCTTCGCAGCCTACGACCGGTGGGCCGGGGCGCTGTACGTCGTGCACATGCTCACCGCCTACGTCGGCTCCGCGGTGCTCGGGATGGCCGCGCTGGCCTCGGACGCGCTGCCCACCTGGCTCGGCTGGGTCGGCGTCGTGTGGGGCCTCGCCTTCGCGGCGGGGTTCGTGGCGACACGGTTCGCGGGACCGTTCAACCCGCCGTTCTGGGCGCACCTCTACACGGGAACCGTCGGAGCTGCCCTGCTGCTCGGCTGACGCCGCCTCCGTCCGGTAGGCCCTGGGGCTCGCCGCGTCGGCAGTGGTCGCCGTGGGGTACGGGGTGGTTCTGGCGGTCCCGCGGGTACGCCGGGCCCTGCGCGACGAGCGCTACCGGATGCCACCGCGCTCGGCAGCACGCACGGCGCTCGCCGTCTTCGGGCTGTGGCACGTGCTGCCCGCCCTGGACATGGCCCGGCGCAACGTGGCGCTGCGCCGCCACCGCGGTCGCACCGCCCTCCTCACCGTGGTGGTCACCGTCGTCGTGACGACCCTCGCCGGCGTGCTGCCGGCCGAGCTCCGCCGCCGTACGGGCAGTGTGCTGGCGCCGGTCGGCCTGTACTGGGCGGTCAACGGCCTGGGCATGCTCGCGGCGGCGCGCGCCTGGCGGACCGACGGAGAGGGACCAGCCCCTCCCCGGCGGGTCGCACCACCGGCCGGGGCCAACTACGGCTCTGACGAGGCCGGCGACTGATCCGACTGCCGGTCGGCGGGTGTCGGTGACCCGCCGAGGCTCGCGACCTCCGCGAGGGTTCCGAAGCCGCAGCACGGGTACGGACGGGGCCGATGGGATCTGTGACGGAGGACCGGATCGTCGGTGGACGCTACCGGTTGAGGAGCGAGTTGGGCCGAGGCGGAATGGGCACCGTCTGGGCCGCCCGCGACGAGGTCCTCGGCCGGGACGTCGCAGTGAAGGAGATCGTGGCGCCACCGTCGCTGTCTCCCGAGGAGCGGCGGATGCTCCGGGAGCGCACACTGCGCGAGGCCAGGGCAGCGGCCCAGGTGAGCTGTCCCACCGCCGTCACGGTCTACGACGTCGTCGAGGAGGCCGACCGGCCCTGGGTGGTCATGGAGCTCCTCCCCACCCGCAGCCTGGCCGACCTGCTCCGCGAGGAAGGGACTCTCACGCCGCGTCGCGCCGCCGAGGTGGGCCTGGACGTGCTGGAGGCGCTCACCGCCGCGCACGAGGCGGGCGTCCTGCACCGCGACGTCAAGCCCAGCAACGTCATGGTGGACGACGGCCGGGCCGTGCTCGCCGACTTCGGGATCGCCACGCTCGAGGGTGATCCCGCGCTGACCAGCACCGGCATGCTGGTGGGGTCCCCCTCGTACATGGCGCCGGAGCGAGCCCGTGGGCAGGGCCCGCTCCCGGCCTCGGACCTGTGGTCCCTGGGAGCGACGCTGTTCACCGCGGTCCAGGGGCGGGCACCCTTCGAGCGGGGCAGCCAGCTGGCCACCCTGGCCGCCGTCGTCGGCGAGGAGACGCCACCCGCCCCGGCGGCGGGGCCGCTCGAGCCGGTGCTGCACGCCCTGCTGGCCAAGGATCCGGGTGACCGGCCCGAGCCGGATCGGCTCCGCGAGATGCTCGAGGCGGTGCTGCGGTCACCCGAGGCGGACCGGCCCCTCGGCGACCGACCCATGCCGGCCCCTGTCTCCGACTCGACGACGCCTATCCCTGTGGTCGTGCAGCCGGATCGCCGACGGGTACGGCCGGTGCTCGCGCTGCTCTTGGCCACCCTGGTCCTCGCCGCCGGAGCACTCGCCGTGACCGACGCGCTGCGAGACGGACAGGGCCAGGAACCGGGCGTCTCCCCCGGCCCGGCTGACCCGGGTGGCGAGGGCGAGTCCGCAGACGAGGCCGCACCTGAGGACGGGGCTGCGCCAAGTCCGCCGGACGACGGGGCTGCCCCAAGTCCGCCGGACGACGGCGCACCGGCCGAGGCGGAACCCCAGGAGCAGGGCCAGCAGGCCCCGGCCGAATCCCTGCCGGACGGCTACGTTCTGCACGAGGACCCCACCGGCTTCCGCATCGGCGTGCCGGAGGGCTGGGAGCGGTCCACCGAGGGACCGCGCACCTACTTCCGCGACCCCGAGAGCTCGCGCTACCTCATGGTGGACCAGACGACCGAGCCGGCCGACGACGCGCTCGTCGACTGGCAGGCCAACGAGCAAGGGGTGTCGCAGCGGCTCGCCGACTACCAGCGCGTCTCGATGGAGCGCGTCGAGTACCGCGATTACGACGCGGTCGACTGGGAGTTCACCTTCGCCGGCGACGGGGACCGCGTCCACGTCGTCAACCGCAACGTCCGCGTCGACGACGGGCAGGCCTACGCCATCTACTGGTCGACGTCGGAGTCCCGCTGGGCGGACAGCTTCGGGGTCTTCGAGACGGCCGTCGAGAGCTTCCAGCCGTCCGGCAGCTGAGGCCAGGTTCCCCAGTCCCTGTGCCCCCTGACGCTCAGCGCTCCCCCTGCGTCGGATCCGCGTCGTGCGGGAGGTCCTTGCCGGGGGCGGTGTCGCTGGAGGCACCGAGACCTGTCTCACCGGGTTCCGGGTGCACCATCCCGTCCTGGCGCCGCCACGTCTCCAGGATCTCCGGAGACGCGTACTCGGCGTCGACGGTGCGTGGGTCCTCGTCTGGGTGCGCCCCAGGCTTCGTCCGTCGGTCGTCGGTGACACCGTCGGGGCGCTGCTCTGGCTCGGTCACGGGCTTCTCCTCGTCCCAGGACGTCAGGCGGCCTGCGGCGGCTCGTACTGCTCCCGCACGTACGACCGGGGGTTCGAGGTGGCCGGCGGGCTGGTGTCGAGCCAACGCTGGACACCGGACGGGTCGCGTCGCTCGAGCTCGGCCAGGACGGCCTCGCGCACCCGGAGCAGGCGGGCTACCACGTCCGGGCGGGTGGCGCGCCCGATCTCGGCGCCAGTGTTGGCCCAGACCCGGCAGAGGTCCGCCGTCGACCGGCCGACCAGGTGCTCCTCGACGGGACGGCCCTGATCCGGGGGCGTCTGGGGGTGCACGTCGGCGTGCGTCATGCGGGGGTGGACGTCGGCGGGCCCGACGTAGCGGAGGGCCACGACCGCGAGCCCGGCCCCGGTGGCGACCAGGACAGTGGGCCCGCCCACGGCCGCGGCGCCGTGGAGCGCGATGACGCAGAGCGCCACCGTGCCGGCGACCAGCCCCGGGGAGGCCGAGGGGATCACCGACCACCGGAGGGCCCCGGTCACCACTGCCGCACTCGCGGACAGGAAGGCGACGCGGAAGAGCAGGACCGTGAACTCGTCCCCGGCCACGGCCAGGGCGGCGCCCAGCAGGGCGAGCCCGAGGAGGGGTACCAGCGCCGCGGTCCGCAGGACTGCGATGGTCCGGTGGGTCACGATCAGGCCTCCGGGGCGTCCACGTACGGGCCGGCGGCTGGGTTCCCGCCGCTGGTCGCGTACTGGGTGGTGTGGTCCTCCGTGTACCCAGGAGACGGCCGGCTCGCACCTCGGCACCCTCGATCGTTTTCCCGAGCCACCGCTCCGTGTGCGCGGCCTCAGAGAGGGGTACCGTCCCCGCAGCGCTTGAGCAGCGAGGCGCGGTCCGACGTCGAACGCCCTCGGAGGCCGCCTTGCCCGAGCACCCCGCACAGTGTCCATCGGCAGCACGTTCAGCGTCCGCCGGGGCGGTGTCCCGATGAGGGTCGACATGGTTCTCGAACCCGCCGACGGCAGGTGGGCTCAGCAGGTGACGGGCGACCCGGTCGAGGACGCGACGGCCCACGTGCTGGGGCTGTCGAGAGCGTTGGCGGCCCGTGGTCACGAGGTGGTCGTGCACGTCCGACGGACCGACGTAGATGTGCCCGACCGCGTGGAGACCCCGTCGGGCGTCGTCGTGTCGCGACTAGCCGCCGGGCTGGCCCGGCCACTACCGGGCCAGGACCGGCTCCGGGCCGCTCCCGAACTGGGCGGTCGACTCGCTGACGCGTGGGCGCGGGATCGGCCCGACGTCGTCCACGCCCACGGGTGGCACGCCGGCCTTGCTTCGCTCGCTGCTGTGCACCTGCTGCCGAGCCATTCGACCCCGCCCGCTGTCGTCCAGACGTTCCACGGCCTGGCCGTGGGCCGGCGAGCAGGTGGGCCACTCGACAGGCGTTCCACGTCCGGGTCCGGTCCCGCCAGGGAGCGGCTCGAGGCGGCGATCGCCCGCGGCGCGGACCGGGTCGTGGCGCTGTCCGGTGAGGAGGTCGGCCACCTGGTCGCCCTCGGCGCCTCTCGAGCCGCGGTCGAGGTGGTGCCCACCGGCGTCGAGCCCAACGGGTGCCCACCGGCCCGGCACCGCGCCGGAGGGGACGCTCCGGCGCGACTCCTGGTCGTGAGCAGGCTCAGGGCGGAGGAGAGGGTCGACCTCGCCGTCCGGGCCCTCCGTGCCGTACCCGACGCCGAGCTGCTGGTCGTCGGCGGCCCACCGGCCGAGAACCTAGGAGGCGACCTCGGGGCCCGTCGGCTGCTGGATCTCGCCCGCCGGTGCCGGGTCGCCGATCGGGTCCGGCTGCTCGGCGCGATCCCGCGGCAGGACCTGGTGCGGCTGCTCCGCTCGACCGACGTGCTCGTGCGCACCGATCCGTACGAGCCGTCGGGCCGTACCGTGGTGGAGGCCATGGCGGTCGGGGTCCCGGTGATCGGCCCGGCTGCCGGCTGCCTTCTCGATGCGCTGGTGGAGGGGGCGACCGGCATGCTCGTCCCCCCAGGCGACACGGGTGCTCTAGCGGTGGCGCTGCGCGATCTGCTGCGCGACCCGTTGAGGCGGGAGGGGTACGGGTTGGCGGCGGCCGAACGCGCCCGGGTCCGCTACGGCTGGGACCGTCTGGCCGAGGAGACCGAACGGGTCTACGCCGGAGGGCGGCTCAGGCGCTCAGCGACCCGTGCCGTCGAGCCCGTGGAGTGCGCAGCAGCCGTCGGACCTGTGCCGACGGGCTCCTGACCTCGAGCGTGCCGCGCACGAGGTCGACCCGGCGGCGCAGGAACGCGGCCAGGATGGCACGCACCTGACAGGACTCAACCCCCGGTTCGCCGGTCACGAGAAGCCGCCCGAAGAGTTACCGACGCCGCTGAGCGGGTACCCGCTCGCCGTGGGTACCAATGCCGTGAGACTGATCCAGGCCGACCACCGTCGGATCGGGGAGCTGGTGCGGCGGCTCGGCCGACCCTATCGCGCCGGCGAGTCGTTGCGGGTGCAGGCAGCCGCGGAGCTGCGTGCGCACGTCGAGACCACGCGGGACGTGCTCCTGCCCTTCGCGATCGAGCGGCTGACGGCGCTCGCCGGCGGGGCCGAGCAGCACGAGGCGCTGCTGCAGGCCCTGGTCGCCCGCGCGGACGAGCTCGGCGACGTGGAGGACCCGGTGCCCGCCGACCTGGCGCAGCGCCTCGTTGGCGCCTGGGAGCGCCACGTCGAGCAGGAACGACCGCTCCTCGGCGACCTCGGGCACGCCGTCGAGGTGCACCGCCTCCGCATCCTCGGTGACGCACTGCGCCGCGGCCGGGACTCCGCGCTCCGGACGGCGCTTCGCGGCACGAGCCGACTGAACCGCCCCATGGCGACGCGTGCCGAGCTGTACGAACGGGCGCGGCGGTTGCAGATCGAGGGGCGCTCCTCGATGAGCCGGGCCGAGCTCCAGCGTGCGCTCGAGCAGCGGAGCGACGCCTGAGGGGACGCCTACCCGTCGCAGCGAATAGGGCGTTTCGCCCGCTGGCGTCGAGGGTAGGTCGCCGGGGTCCCACGGATCCCCAGGAGGTCACTGTGGCTGCTGACCACCGCTCCGACGACGCCGTCCTCGTCGAGCAGCACCTGGACCTCGCCCGCCGCGTCGCAGCCCGTTACGCCGGGCGCGGGGAGCCGATGGACGACCTGGTCCAGGTCGCCCGGGTCGGACTGGTCAAGGCGGCCCGCCGATTCGAACCCGATCGTGGCAGCGAGTTCGCCGCGTACGCCGTCCCCACGATGCTGGGCGAGATCCGCCGCTACTTTCGTGACTCGTGCTGGGCGGTGCGCGTCCCCCGCGGACTCCAGGAGCTCTCGCTCCGCGTCTCCGCCACGACCGACCGGTTGACCAGGGAGCTGGGCAGGTCGCCCACCGCGGCCGATGTGGCCCGGGCGCTCGACGTGACCGAGGACGAGGTGCTGGAGGCGCTCGAGTCGTCGTGGGCCTACCACGCCGCGTCCCTCGACGCACCCTCCGCAGGTGACGGAGACGGCCCCACCCTGGCCGATCGCCTCGGCGAGCCCGAGACGTCACTCGACGACATCGATGCGCGGGAGTCCCTCCGGCGGGTGATCGGCGGGCTGCCGGCACGCGAGCGGCGGATCCTGACCCTGAGGTTCTTCGGGGAGCGGACGCAGGCCGAGATCGCCCAGGAGCTGGGCATCTCGCAGATGCATGTCTCCCGCCTGATCTCTCGCACCCTCACCCGCCTCCGAGAGCACCTCGTCGACGGCGCCCCCCTGCCCGCCGCCTGGAGCTCGACCGGGCGGGCGGCCTGACGACGTGGTCGACCTGGCGGCGCGGGCCGAGCCACAGCCCGGGAGCGACGCGCTGCGTCGGCTCGTGCATGCGCGCCCGGACGAGGTCGCGCAGCTCGTCGAGGAGCTGGCCGGGGTGGTCACCGACGAGGAGCGCCTCCACCAGGTGCTCGACCGGGTCGTGGCCCTGGCCGTCCGGCTCGTACCGGGGTGTGATGCCGCGGGTGTCACGGTGTCCGCGGGCTCCCGACCGGTCACCGCCGCCCACAGCGACGCGCGGACTCTGGCGATCGACCGGGACCAGTACGTGAGCGGCCAGGGACCCTGCCTGGAGGCGATGCACAGCGGCCGCCTCCAGCACGTGGACGTCACACAGGCGGCGGACCGGTGGCCCGACTTCGCCCGCGCCGCCGCAGCCGACGGGGTCGTCGGTTTCCTCGCCGCCCCCCTGCCCGGCCCGCAGCGGCCGATCGGCGCCCTGAACCTCTACGCGAGGACGGTGGGAGCCTTCGATGACGTGGACGAGCAGCTGGTCGGGCTGCTCGCGGGGCGGACGGGCGACCTGGTGGGCGCCTTCCTCCGCTATACCGACGCCGACCGTCTAGCCGGGCAGCTGGAGCAGGCGTTGCGCAGCCGGGCCATCATCGACCAGGCCAAGGGCGTGCTCATGGCCCTCCACGGTGTGGACGAGGTCGCGGCGTTCGACCTCCTGCGCGCCGAGTCGCAACGGCTCAACGTCAAGCTCCGGACCGTGGCAGGCTCCGTGCTGGAGCAGGCCGGGCGGGCCGGGCTGGTGAACATGGAGGAGGGCGGCTGATCCCGACATCCTCGCCGCGCCCGCCCGCCGACGCTGACGCTGTGGTCGTCGGGTCCGGGCCCAACGGTCTCGTGGCGGCCGCGCTGCTCGCCGACGCCGGCTGGGACGTCGTGCTGCTGGAGGCAACCGACCGGCTCGGTGGGGCGGTCGCCAGCGCCGAATCCGTCGCGCCGGGCTACGTCACCGACCTGTTCAGCTCCTTCTACCCGCTGGGCGCCGCATCGCCGGTCATCCGGGACCTGGAGCTCGAGCGGCACGGCCTGGAGTGGGTGCACGCGCCGACGGTCCTTGCCCACCCGCTGCCGGACGGTCGTTGCGCCGTGCTCTCCCGCGACCTGGACCGGACCGCCGAGTCGATGGCGTCGTTCGCGACCGCCGACGGCCCTCGCTGGCGGCACCTGGCGGCGGAGTGGGACCGGATCGGTGAGTTCGTCATCGACGCGCTGCTCCGACCGTTCCCTCCCGTACGGGCCGGGTGGGCACTGCTGCGGGAAGCCGGGCCGGCCGGGGTCGGGGACCTGGCCCGCCGCGCGCTGCTGCCGGTCCAGCGGCTGGGCAACGAGGAGTTCGACGGCGAGGGGGCCCGGCTGCTCCTGGCGGGGAACGCCCTGCACGCCGACCTCGCACCGGAGAGCCCCGGGTCGGGGGTCTTCGGCTGGCTACTCGCCATGATGGGGCAGCAAGTGGGCTTTCCCGTGCCTCGGGGCGGGGCGGGTGCGCTGGCCGAGGCGCTCGCCTCCCGGGCCCGCGCTGCCGGTGCGGTCCTGGTCACCGGGGCCCCGGTCACCGAGGTCGTCGTGCGAGCGGGCACCGCCCTGGGGGTCCGCACCGCCGGGGGCGACGCCGTGCGGGCCCGGCGGGGTGTGCTGGCCGACGTGCCCGCTCCCACGCTCTTCGGCCGGCTCGTGCCGCGGGACCTGCTGCCGGCCCGGGCCCGCGGCAAGCTGGACAACTACCCCTGGGACGACGCCACGCTCAAGGTCAACTGGGCCCTGTCCAGTTCCGTCCCGTGGACGGCTCCGGAGGCCCGCGAGGCCGGCACCGTCCACGTCGGCGCCGACCTGGACGGCCTCACGGGTTTCGCCGCCGACGTGGCCAGGGGCAGAGCGCCCGAACGCCCGTTCCTGCTCGTCGGCCAGATGACCACTACCGACCCGACCCGCTCCCCGGCCGGCACCGAGTCGCTGTGGGCCTACACCCACGTCCCGCGGTCCCTGGCGGGCGATCGCGCGGCGATGGACCGCCAGACCGAACGTGTCGAGGAGGTGCTCGAGGCGCACGCACCAGGGTTCCGCGACCTGGTCCTCGCCCGGCAGGTGCAGCGACCCCGCGACCTCGAGGCGGCCAACCCCTCGCTGGTCGGCGGAGCCGTGAACGCCGGCACGTCGCAGCTGCACCACCAGCTCGTCTTCCGGCCGTGGACCGGCCTGGCGCGCAGCGAGACCCCGGTGGACCGGCTCTTCCTGGCCTCGGCGTCAGCGCACCCGGGCGGCGGGGTGCACGGCGCCTGCGGTGCCAACGCGGCACGTGCCGCCCTGCTGGCGGCAGGAGCCCGGGGCGGACCGGCTGGCCGCCTGGTCGGGCCGCTGGCCGGCCGGGGCCTGCGGGCCGCCCTGACTTCCGTCAACCGCTGACCCGCCGACGGCTGGCTGGCCGCGGGCGCTCCGGCGTGGGACCCGCCCACCCGCGCGAGACCGCCCGGACCGCGACCCGCCTCAACCGTTCAAGCGCGTCGGACCCGCCTGCTCCGCAGGCGGGTGGGACGGGCCCCTGACGGGTCCGGGACGGGTCAGCCGGGCAGGTGTACCTCGCGGTGCTCGATTGCCCCGATGTCGTCCGAGGCGGCTCCGAGCAGGCGGTCCGCGAGCTCCCGGAGTGCCCGGGCGGCCGCGATCTCGTCACCGATCTCGGGGACCTGAGCATCGGTCGGCTTGCGCCGAGCCGAACCCCGGCCCTCGAGCTCGGAGTCGGAGTCCGTGTGCAGCACGGCGTGCGCCTGCGTGCCGGGGTCCTCCTCCGACAGGTAGATGTCGACCCGCCAGGTCCTGGTGTGCGCCATCGTCGCTCCCCTCGTCGTTGCAGGTGATCCCGGACACCAGTCCACCGTGCCTGGGGCCCCGAGGGAAGGGCCCGAGGTCCCCGACCGGCCCCGGCCGCGGGTGCGACGTGGGCGCCTCCTCCTCGCGCAGACCCAGACCGCTGTACACGTCGTTGTTGGAGCGGGCCCGGCGGGCGGGAGTTCGACGTGACCTGGCCAACACGAACAGACGGCTCACCCGCCGCCCGTTGGAGTTGGAGGAGCTGATCCGGCTGCACGAATGCACCGGGTTGCGGCTGGCTACGGTGGTGTCCGGGGACGACGGCGTGACACCGAGGACGGACTGGACGCACGGTCGCCCGTCAAGGCCAGCGTGGACGCCGCCGAGGCTGAACGCGTCTCCGAACGCAACCGGGCGGGGCAAGCTGCAACGCGCCAGGGAGGGCCAACCGATGACCGGCGGCGATCACCAACGCCCTCGACGCAGGAGTACCGCTACGCGACGCCTGGCGGGCGCCGTGCCCGGCGCGGAGATCTCGCACGGCATGCCGTGCGATCAAAGGATCGCTAGCGCTGCAGCCGGCGGCCCGGCATCGTCCCAGTCCCGGCTTCTGCGGCCTCCGCTTCCGCCCTCGCATCGCTGACCGCGGCCCGAGCAGCCTCGACCGCTTGGTCGGCGGCGGTGGCAGCATCCATGGCGAGATGATCGCCGGACGTCAACTCGCGGGTGCCCTCCTGGATCCGCTCCGCGCTCTCCTCAGCGCCCTCGGTGACTGGCTCCCCTGGGCCGGTGTCGCGCTGGAACGCCTCCGTGATCGTGCGGACTGCCTGGGTCAGCTCGCCAGGAATCACCCAGAACGTGTTCCCGTCCTTCGCCAGGTGGGGCAGCGTCTCCAGGTACTTGTACGCCAGCACCTTCGGGTCAGCGTCGTTGCGGTGCACAGCCTTGAAGACGAGGTCGACCGCCTTGGACTCGCCGTCCGCACGGAGAATGGACGCTTCCCGGGCACCCTGCGCCTCGAGGATCTGCTGCTGCCTGGTTCCCTCCGCGGTCAGGATCTTGGCCTGCCGCTCCCCCTCAGCGTGGAGGATCGCCGCGCGCTTGTCACGCTCGGCGCGCATCTGCTTCTCCATCGCCTCCTTGATGGTGTGCGGCGGGTCGATCGCCTTGATCTCGACGCGGTTCACCCGGATTCCCCACTTACCGGTCGTGTCGTCGAGGACAGTGCGTAGCTGCGTGTTGATGGCCTCCCGCGAGGTGAGCGTCTTCTCCAGGTCCATGGTGCCGATCACATTGCGCAGCGTCGTCACGGTCAGCTGATCGATTGCCTGCAGGTAGTTGGCCACTTCATAGGCCGCTGCCCGCGGGTCAGTGATCTGGTAGTAGAGCACCGTGTCGATGTTCACCACCAGGTTGTCCTCGGTGATCACTGGTTTGGGCTCAGACGAGTACACCTGCTCGCGGATATCCAGCTTCGTGTTGACCCGGTCCACAACCGGGATGACGAAGTTCAGCCCAGGCTGGAGCGTCGTCCGGTACCGGCCGAATCGCTCGATGTTGTATCGCCTTGCCTGCGGGACGATCCGGATCGCCGACAGCACGCTGAAGACCACGACGACCGCCACGATGATGAAGACAGCCGTTAGGGCGTCCATAGATCCTCCGTCCGTCGAAGCACCGGTCAGGGAAGCATGTCGCGGGGGTAGACCACAGCGGTCGCCCCGTCGATCTCCATGACGTCCACCATCGCGCCGGCCGGAATGACGTGCGACTCGTCGAGAGTCCGCGCCGACCACTCCTCCCCCGCGAGTTTGATCAACCCGCCGGTGGCGGAAACCTCCCGCAGCACGAGAGCGTTCTTGCCGATCAGCGCATCGCTGCCGTCACGGGTGATCGACGGTTGCGACATGTGATGTTTGGCGATCGGCCGGACGACGATCAGCCCGAACGTTGCGGCGGCGCCGAACGCCACCACCTGGAGTAGCAGCGGCGCGCCGACGCCGGCGACGACCGCTGCGACCACCGCGGCGCCGGCCAGGATCCCGAGGGCCAGGGACAGCGTGAAGAACTCCGCGACACCCAAGGCGGCGGCGGCAACAAGCCACGCGAGCCAGGTCATCGAACCGCCCTCCCTACCGGGTGGTTAGCCCAACCGTAGCTGTGAAACGGGCCGGCGAATCAAACCGTGCCCGGCGGCTCAGGGGCGCCACAGGTTCCTTCGAATGAGC
Organism: Jiangellales bacterium; assembly: GCA_035462375.1. Taxonomy (GTDB): domain Bacteria; phylum Actinomycetota; class Actinomycetes; order Jiangellales; family Jiangellaceae; genus DASTQL01. Next base: position 1,021 of record DATHUJ010000028.1, on the reverse strand, counting down.
AGGCTTGGACACATGGCCGGCAGCAGGTGGAGGACTGGGTCAGGGCTCCGGCACATAGTCGCTGGTTGCGGCGTGTCGCAGGGGGACACGCCGGTGATGGAGTCAAGGGGCGGGCGCGGCACCCTTTGGTGATCATGGAGGTGCTCACACAGCCTCGATCATCGAGGCAGGTGCCGCGCCCGTGTCCGTGTTGTCGCTCATCCCGTCCCTGGCCGACCACACCCACACCGCTTCGGCGGAGGCAGTCGATGACGTCGCCGGCAGCCTGCTCGAGGCGCAGACCGGGATGAGCGACCCGCGGGCCGGCGCGAGGTGCGGCACCGGTGCACCACCATCCTGGGCATCGCGATGTGCGCGGTGCTGGCCGGGGAGACCTCGTACACGGCGTATCGCCGAGTGGGCCGCCGGCGGGACCTGCAACACATCGACCACGACCAGCTGGACCGAGTGGTCAGCGGCGATACCAGTCTTCAGAGGCAGCCCGCCGCGGGTCAAAGACAAGCTCAGGACCGAGGCCCAGCCGTGGCACCTGGGCGATCTCCAGCGCCGGTACGCCAACGACCAGCTCGTCTAGCGGCTTCACCGCGTCGACGACGCCTGGGTGATCAAAGCGCGCCACAGCCTTGCTGGCCCGCAGGATCTCCGTCCTCAACACCGTCGACATCGGCGTTACCGTGCCGGAGCGATCGACGACGTCGAGCGCCAGGTCCGCGAGGCCGCGGCTCTGGCCCTGGCCATGGAAACTGGAAGGACGAGACGCTCGAGCTGCCGGGCGCCTTCGACGTTCCCGACCTCGCCATGTGGGAGCGCGGCTATCGGGCCGAGGCGCGCCGCACAGTCGGCTTCGACGCCGTCGACCTCCAGACGGCACTGACCTCTGTGCGGCCGTCCCTCGACCCGCTGCTCGACGGAACCGGCCACCGGTTCCTGGAACCCCTGAACCCAAGCCTGGGCCTGGTCACGGCGGCCCGTCGCCCAGAACGACGTGGGCGCCTCCTCCTACTCCCGCAAGCCGCGGCCG
>DATHUJ010000027.1:0-40446 GCA_035462375.1 Jiangellales bacterium | reverse complement strand
GCCGCGGTGGCCAGCTGCCGGCTGACCCGCGACAGCGCGTCCTCGAAGACCTCGGCCTTGGCGGCGTTGTGCTTGCCCTTGGGTCGGGCCCTGCCGCGGCCGCCCTTGTCCTGGACGTTGCCGGCAGCCTCACGGCGGTAGCGCTTGACGTACTTGTTCCGCGCTCGGCGCACGCGCTTGTGCAGGTCGACGAGGGCGTCCTCGTCGAGCTCGGCCATCCGGTCCCGCTCGGTCTCGCGGATCAGGTCGCGGTCGGCGTCGTTGAGCGTGTGCATCAGGGCCTTCATCGCGCTGCCTCCTCGGCTCCGTTGATCGGGACCGTACCTGGGGAGCGGGTCGCAGCTCGGCGTCCACGCCGTCAGCGGCACACTGACAAGACGTACGTAGGCCTCGTTGCAGAGTACGGCGATGCGTGCCGCCTGCGGTCAGCCAGCAGCTGAAGGCGGCTCCAGGCTCTCGCCGCCCTGCACCCGGAGGAGCTTCGTCCCCCGAGTGACGGGCCGGTCAGCGCAGGCGGGCCTCCACCCCGGTGAGGCCGGCCTGGTGCGCGGCCTGCACCGGCGTGAGCCCCTCCAACGGCGACACGAGAAGAGGGTCGGCGCCGTGGTCCAGCAGGAGGTGCGCCACCTGATCGTGCCCGGCGAGGATGCAGGCCACGAGTGCCGTGGACTGGAACTCGGGGTGCGCGTAGTCGACGTCCACGCCGTTCTCGACGTGGTAGCGGACCAGCTCGACGTCGCCGTCGCAGGCCGCGCGGAACATGTCCTTCCAGTCACCGGCCGACATGGCCGCTCCTTCGCTCCGGCCGTCCGTCTTCCTACCGACCGGTTCGGTACGGTCCGAGCCTCAGGCTGGTCATCAGGTGGCGGGCATGAGTCCGGCTGCCGCCAGCAGCGCGGGGATGGCCAGCAGGAGCAGCCCCAGCAGCGCCGGGGCACCGAGCACGCCGACGACGACGGCGCGCTTCTTGACGCCATGGCGCCTGGCGTAGGAGATGGCCAGCACGCCGAAACCGGCTGCGAAGCCCAGGGAACCCAGAACGTAGGCCACACCGGCGATGTCGATCTGGGCGGCACTGCCGGTGAGGCCGGTTGCCATCCCGACTGCTTGCACGACGCTTCCCAGTGCGTACGCAGCCAGCGTGGCGAAGGCTCCCCACAGCAGCAGCGTCATCGCGGAGGGGGAGACGTGTCGCTGGTGCCGGGTCACCGACATCAGCGCCACGGCCGCCCCGAGCAGCTTCAGGCCGACAACCAGCCAGTTCATCACCGCGAACGCCGAGGCGTACTCGGCGTAGGAGCCCTCAGCGAATCGATCGGTCACCTCGAACACGACGTTGACCAGAGCGAAGCCCAGGCAACCCAGTGCCGTCAGCACGGCGATCGCGGTGACGGCAGGCCCGGCGTCAGCGCTGGGAAGGCGGGTGGCGCGGGCAGTGCTTCGAGTCATCAGCCAACCCTCACGGTTCGCAGGTCGGACACGTGTGGCAGATCCGCCCTTCATAGGCATGTGCAACCATTGCGAGAGCGCGAAATTCCAGGGCCCACCTCGCGGCTCGGGTCAGGGACGTACGGGATCGCCGGCGCCGGGCAGTGATGCCTCCAGGTCAGCCTGTCGGTCAGTCCCGCCGCGGAGCGTCGCGGCGGCGTCCCTGGTCAGCGCGGTCGAGTAGCGCGGTGGTACGACAGCACGGTCATCGAGAAGAGGGCCAGGACCACGAGTCCGAGTACGCCGTGCCAGGGGCTCCAGCCGATGCCCACGTCGAAGAACCCGTCGACGACGAGGATGACCGCACCCCCACCGACCCCTGCGCAGGCGACCACTAGCAACGTGAGCATGAGCGGCCGAGGCAGTCTGCGTCCGAACGGCGTGACCGTCGCCAGGACCAGGACCGCACCCAGCACGCCCGTTGCCGTGGCCAGCCACTGAGCGACCGTGACGTCCATGACCTCCTGGGCGTAGCGGTCGTACTCGCTCGTCGGCACCTCCGGGCCCCCTGGGAAGCCCAGCTTGCCCTGAGCGGCGTACACGGCCTTTCACGCGTCAGGACGGATGACGCCGAGCGGTGCGTCCCCGTACGGGTCACGGTCACCCGTCAGGTGCATCAGCTCGGCGTTGCCTGACGTGGCCATGCGCAGCGCGTCCAGCCGCCCCCGGCTGCTCCTACACGATGGTCACGCCGCGGCGCTATCGCCTGGCCGGTAGCGACGACCCGATCATCCCGCTCGTGAACGTCCGGAACATGCACCGGGTGCTGCCTCGCGCCGAGGTGCACGTGTACGACGACGGCCATCTCGGGCTGGTCACCGGGGCGGGGGAGTTGGCTCCCCGCATCGCCGACTTCTTGCGGAGCTGATCGGCGGTCAGCGCTCCCGAGACCCGCAGCGATCGGAGGGCAACCTCCGCGCAGTGATCGGTGACCGCGCAGATCAGGACGTCTCGGCCGTGACGATCGCGAAGTCCGGGTCGGGGATGTCGAGCACCCCCGCAAGACGGCCGAGGACTCCGGGATCCCCGGTGACCTCGAGCCCGGCCGCGGCGAGGGTGTCGGCGCTGAGTGCCCCGAGGGCCAGCGCGGGAAGGGCCGTCCGCTGTCCCGTGATCGTCGCGTCCGCCGGACCGGTCTGCGGGGCGGCGCTGTAGGTCAGCACCCCGTTCGCCAGCCGGAGCCGGTAGCGCTCCTCGCTGTCCGTGAGGTGCACGTCGATCGTGAGCCGCTCGTCCCAGGCTCGGGGCCCGTCGACCCGGACCGCGAGGCTGTCGAAGAGCATGGCCGGGCTGAGCTGCGCGATCATGTCGGGCGAGGCAGCCACGGTCGGTGTCCCGAACTGCCCGTGCCGCAGCTCGGCCGCGCCGGAGCTGTAGAAGTTCCGCCAGGTGCCGTTCTCGGAGCCGTACCCGAGCTGCTCGTAGGTGTCGGCGAGGAGTTCCCGCGCCGCAGCATGGGTGGGGTCGCTGAAGACGACGTGGTTGAGGACCTCCGCCACCCAACGCAGGTCCCCGGCTTCGTAGGACGCCCGTGCCTTCTCGACCACCGCATCCGCGCCGCCCATGAAGTCGACGTACCGGCGTCCAGCCTCGACCGGCGGGTGGGCCCAGAGGTGGGCGGGGTTGCCGTCGAACCAGCCCAGGTACCGCTGGTAGACCGCCTTGACGTTGTGGCTCACCGAGCCGTAGTAGCCGCGCGTGTGCCAGGCGTTCTCCAGGGCGGGGGGCAGCACGATCTCCTCGGCGATCTCGGGGCCGACCATGCCCTTGTTCAGCATCCGCACCGTCTGGTCGTGCAGGTAGGCGTAGAGATCCCGCTGCAGCGACAGGAACTCCACCACCCGATCGGTGCCCCAGGTCGGCCAGTGGTGCGAGGCGAAGGCGACGTCCGTCCGGTCACCGAAGAGGTCGATCGCCTCGGTGAGGTAGGTCGACCAGACGTGCGGATCGCGGACGAGGGCCCCCCGGAGGGTGAGCACGTTGTGCAGGTTGTGGGTGGCGTTCTCCGCCAGGCACAACGCGCGGAGGTCGGGGAAGTAGAAGTGCATCTCGGCCGGCGCCTCGCTGCCGGGCGCCATCTGGAACACCATGCGGACACCGTCGACGACCTCCTCCTGCCCGGTGTTCGTGATGTCGACGGTCGGGGCGATGAGCGTGACGGTCCCGGTCGAGGTGGTCTGGCCGAGCCCCGCGCCGACCTGACCCTGCGGACCACGCTCGAGCGCGGCGCCGTACATGTAGCCGGCGCGCCGTGCCATCGCGGTGCCCGCGTAGACGTTCTCGGCTACGGCGTGGGCGACCAGCCCGTCGGGCGCGAGCACCGGCACCCGGCCGGACTCGACCTCCTCCTGGGTGGTGACGCCCATCACCCCGCCGAAGTGGTCGACGTGCGAGTGGGTGTAGACCACGCCGGTGACGGGACGGTCACCACGGTGCTCGCGGTACAGCGCCAGTGCCGCCGCTGCGGTCTCCGTGGAGATCAGCGGGTCGATGACGACGACGCCCGTGGCCCCCTCGACGAAGGTGACGTTCGACAGATCCAGGCCGCGAACCTGGTAGATGCCCTCCACGACCTCGTAGAGGCCGTGCTGCGCGACGAGGACGGCCTGCCGCCACAGGCTCGGGTTGACGGTGAGGGGCGCGTCCCCGCCCAGGAAGCCGTAGGACTCGTTGTTCCAGACGACACGGCCGTCGTCGGCACGGACCACGCAGGGGTTCAGCCGGGCGAGCAGACCGCGGGAGGCGTCGTCGAAGTCCCTGGTGTCGGAGAAGGGAAGCGTCGCCAGCAGCGCTCGGTGCTGCTCGACGATCGACCGGACGGGCGCCTGGGGTTCGGTGGCCATGCGTGGATGCTAGGGGCGAGGTGCCTGGTCCCGGGTGAACCGCGCTCGTCCGACCGGTGGCCGGCAGGTGGATCCCCGGGGCATCGCGGGTCGTCCCCACCATCCCGGGCTACAGGGCGCACGCCTCTACCCGGGGGCCGCCCGACCCCGGCACGGTGGTGGATGAGCGGGACCAGATCCCGGCTCGACGCCCGGGAGGCGGAAGTGCTCGTACGCATCGATCGTCTGGACAGGATCGCCCCGGCCGGACCGCGGCCCAGGGCGGTGACGGCCGGGCTCGTGCTCGTCCTGGCCGGAGTCCTCGCCGGCTGGCTGATCCCGATGGGCCCGGTGACGACCGTCGAGGCGCTCGTCTCCGTGGTGGCGGCGCTGCTCGTCGGCTTCACCACCGGCTGGCTGCTGCGAACGCGCTGGGCCATGCTGCTCGCGCCGGTCACGTTCATGCTCGTGTTCGAGGTGGCCCGGATGCGCGTCGACGGCCCGACGGTCGACGGCATCCGGCTGGACGGGATCTACGGCATGCTGGTGCTGGTCGCCGGTCGGGGGATCGACGGCGTGCTCATGCTGCTGCCGATGGTCGTGGGCGCCGCCTACGGAGCCGCCCTCGCCCGCCGGCTCCAGCGGCCCGCCGACGCCGCACACGGGCGACACCTCGTGCGACGCGGGCTGCTCGTTGCCGCCACCGTGGCGGTCATCGCCCTGGTGGCCGGGCTCCTCCGGCCCGCTTCCACCGAGGCGATCGTCGGGGCAGATGGGGAGCCCGTGGGCGGCAGCATCGCCGAGCTCGTCGAGGTGCCGATCGGGGGGCACGACCAGGCCATCATGCTGCGCGGCGTGTCCGCCGGGGCACCGGTGCTGCTGTACCTCGAGGGCGGTCCCGGCGGGACCGGGATCGGCCGCATCCGTAACGCCGGGGAGGACCTGGAGCGCAGCTTCGTGGTGGCGACCTGGGACCAGCGCGGGACCGGCAAGTCCTACGACGCCCTGGAGCCGCGCTCGACCCTGACCGTGGAGCAGGCCGTCGACGACACGCTGGAGGTCACCGAGTACCTGCGGGACCGCTTCGGCCAGCAGAAGATCTACCTCGTCGGCAGCTCGTGGGGCACCACCGTCGGCGTGCTCGCGGTGCAGCGGTCACCCGAGCTGTTCCACGCCTACGTGGGCACCGGTCAGATGGTCGACCAGTTCGAGACCGACACGCTCATGTACGCCGAGAGCCTGGCCGACGCGGGGGCCCGGGGTGACGACGACATGGCCGAGGCGCTGCGTGAGCTCGGCGAGCCGCCGTACGACAGCACGCTCGACTATCCCGTGGCGATCGCCTCGAACCCGAAGTGGATGAGCTTCGAGCACGGGGAGGACTACAACGCCGCCGCGGAGTACCCGAGCAGCCTGTTCGTCGCGGAGTACACGCTGATCGAGCAGCTCCGCGGCATGGGTGCCATCGCCGAGACGTTCAGCGTGCTCTACCCCCAGCTGGCGGACACCGACTTCCGCCACCAGGTCCCGGAACTCGACGTGCCGGTCTACCTGGTGGAGGGCAGGTACGAGGCCGCCGGGCGGGAGACGCTGGCACGCCAGTGGTTCGAGCTCCTCTCAGCCCCGAGCAAGGAGTACGTCGTCTTCGAGAACTCGGGGCACACCCCGCCCTCCGACGAGCCCGGCCGCTTCGCCGAGTTCATGGAGGGCGTCGCTCACAGCTCGGCCGAGCGCTCGCAGTGAAGGCGAGGGAGCGGGACCCAGAGCAAGGTCGCGAGCCACCGCCACGGTTCGCCTGCTGACACGTCCACCGAAAGGAAGCCTGCGCATGTACTCGCTGCAGATCGAGAACCTCACCAAGCGATATCGCCACGACGTGGTCGTCGACGACCTCTCCTTCACCGTCCAGCCGGGTCGGGTGACCGGCTTCCTCGGGCCCAACGGCGCGGGTAAGTCGACCACTCTGAAGATCCTGCTCGACCTCGCGTCCGCGAACCGAGGCCGCGCCACGATCGGCGGCACCCGCTACCGAGACCTGGACGACCCGGTACGCACGGTGGGCGTCGTGCTCGAGCCGAACGCGTTCCACCCCGGCCGCAGCGGCCGCAACCACCTCCGGATCCTCGCGGACGGCGCCGGTTTCGACCCGGCGCGCATCGAGGAGGTGCTGGAGATGGCCGGCATCGCCTACGCGGCCGACCGTCGGGTCGGCGCCTACTCGCTGGGGATGAGGCAGCGGCTCGGGATCGCGGCCGCCCTGCTCGGCGACCCACCCGTCCTGGTGCTCGACGAGCCGGGCAACGGGTTGGACCCCCAGGGGATCCGCTGGCTGCGAGACCTGCTGCGGGCGCGCGCCGCCGCGGGCAGCCTGGTGTTCGTCTCCAGCCACCTGCTGGCCGAGGTCGAGCACCTGGCGGACGAGGTGGTCGTGATCAGCCACGGTCGCCTGGTTGCCACCGGCTCGCTGTCGACGCTGCGCAAGGCAGGCGTGTCGGTGCACACGCCCGACCCGGACCAGCTGAATCGCATCCTGACCGATGCCGGGGCCTCCGTACACGGCGCAGCCGAGGGACGCCTGGTCGTCCGTGGACTGCCGATCGCCGAGATCGGCGACCGCGCGTGCGCCGCCGGCATCGCCCTGCACGAGCTGGCGCCCGAAGCCGGCTCGCTCGAGGAGCTCTTCCTCGACTGGACCGAAGCCGACGAGCCGACCGGCGCGCCCGTGGCCGATGAGGATGCACCGAACGAGCCCCAGACGGAGGTAGTACCGCTATGACGTGGCTACGACTCGTGAGAGGCGAGCTCCGCAAGCTCACGACGACCAAGCTGCCGTGGGGGTTCCTCGCGGTCCTGGTGCTCATCGCCGGCATCGACGCGGCAGTCGTCCTCTGGGGCACCGACATGGACGGCAGCAAGGCGTTCATCGCCACCGCCGAGGACCAGCAGTCCCTGATGGCCTTTGCCTTCAACGCGATGCTGGGCACCGGGCTGTTCGGCGCCATCGCCGTGGCTCGTGAGTACGGGCACAACACCGTCGTCCCGATGTTCCTGACGTCGCCGAAGCGCTCGCGGGCGGTCCTGGCTCAGCTGACCGCGGTCCTGCTCGGCGGTGCCGTCCTGGGGCTCGTCGGTCAGGCACTGATCATCTCCGGGGTCGCTCTCGCGCTGCCGAGCACCGCGTACGGCTTCCTGGTCTCGGCCGGCAACGTCACGCAGCTACTGGCCGCGTCCACGCTCGCCGGGGCCACCGGTGCCGTTCTCGGCGCGGGACTCGGCGCCGCAATCCGCAACCTTGGTGGCGCGGCCACCGCGGTGGTGCTGGCGCTGTTCATGCTCCCGCCGCTGGCGGTCCAGCTGTTCAACGACGCCGCGTCCTGGATCCCGCCGACCCTCGGTGGGGTCATCTCCGGCGTGAGCACCGAGGTCACCCTGTGGGCGGCCATCGCGGCGCTCCTCGCTTACGGCCTGGTGCCCGCTGCGATCGGCCTCCTGGCCGTCCAGCGACGTGACGTGGTCTGACGGGCCCCGAGGCGGTAGCCGGCCAGGGCCGTCGTCGTGGTGCGGCTGACTGCCCGCCAGCCGCGACGGTCTCGGCTGCCTCACTCTTGACCCTGACCTTCACGCACGGGACGGTTGACCGGGAAGGGAGTGACGGATGCTGAACGGCAAGTCGATCTCCCTTCGCCCGGTCCGAGAGACCGACCTGGACGCGATGTACGAGGCGCACACCGCCATCGCGAACCGGGGCAGGTTCTTTCCACTGGGCGTGGTCTCGGAGTCGGCATTCCGTCGTGACTTCGCCGAGCACGGGTTCTGGCAGAAGGACGAGGGCACCCTGCTGATCGTGTCGCCCGACGGCGACATCGCCGGGCACATCGAGTTCTTCCGGCCGGTCAGCTATTGGGACGCGTTCGAGCTGTCGTACCTGCTCTACGACGAGAGGTTCTCGGGGCACGGCTGGGTGACCGAGGCGGTGCAGCAGCTCGTCGACTACCTGTTCGCGACCAAGAAGCAGCACCGCATCCAGCTCGTCATCGTCCCCGAGAACGCCGCGTCGATCCGGATCGCCGTCAAGTGCGGGTTCGTGCTGGAGGGCACGGCACGGGGGGCGTTCTTCAACGACGGCCGGAGCCAGGACGTGCTGATCTACTCCCTGCTCCGCACCGACGAGCGACCGTGGTGGCGGGAGAGCTGAGGCAGCCAGCTGACGTCGTCGCGGTCGAGCGTGTGGCTATGCCCTCCTTGGTCGCCGAGCCAGGCGTTCGCGGGATCACCGAGACAGGTACTGCAAGACCGCACGGACGCGCCGATGGTCGTCGTCACTGGCGGGTAGGCCGAGTGCGTCGTAGATGCGGGAGGTGTGCTGGACGACGGCCTTCTCGGTCAGGGTCAGCTGTCGGGCGATCGAGGCGTTGCTGCGCCCCTGTGCCATCAGGGTCAGTACCTCGTGCTGGCGCGGGGTGAGCCGCTCCACGGCGTCGTCCTGGCGTCGTGCGCGGGCGACCATCAGTGCCACGACCTCCGGGTCCAGCACCGTGCCGCCCGCACAGACCCGTTCCAGGTCGGCGCAGAACGTCGGGATGTCGGCGATCCGTTGCTTGAGCAGATAGCCGACCCCCGCGGGCCGATCGGCCAGCAGCTCCATGGCGTAGCGCCGCTGGACGTGTTGGGAGAGGACGACGATCGCCGTCTCGGGTCGCACCCTTCGGATCTGCAATGCGGCGACGAGCCCCTCGTCGCCGTAGCTGGGCGGCATGCGGATGTCGGTGACGACCAAGTCGGGCCGGTGTTCGAGGGTGAGCGAGACCAGGTCGACCGCATCGGCGGTCGTGGCGACGACGTCGAACCCGGCCTGCCCGAGCACCAGTTGAAGGCCCTGCCGGAGCAGTGCCTCGTCCTCACCGATCACGACGCGCACGGCAGCTCCGCGACGAGACGGGTGCCACGGCCGGGCGGGCTCTCGACCCGGAGGCGACCGCCGAGAACGTCCACGCGGTCGGCGAGGCGGCGCAGACCGACCCCGTGGCCCGGCTGGGCGCCGCCGCCGCCGTCGTCGTCAATCTCGATCAACAGATTTCCGCCGGCGAGCGCAAGCCGCACGGCGAGCTCGTGGGCGTGGGAGTGCTTCACAGCGTTCGTGAGGGCCTCGGCGACGACGAAGTACGCCGTGCTCTCGACCGCCGGTGACAGCGTCCCGTCCTCGACGCCGAGCTCGAGCCGGGTCGGAACCGGCACGTGATCGACCAGGTCCTCGGTCGCCGCCGACAAGCCGCGTTCGATCAGCGACGCCGGCATAACCGCGTGTACGAGGCGTCGCAGCTCTCGGGCGGCGTCGTCGATCCCAGCACGCAACGAGGTGGCGGCTTCGGTGACAGGCTCCGATGCAGTGGGATCGCCGGCGATGCGTTGCGCCTCCAGCGCGAGGAGCACCAGCCGGCCCTGCATCCCGTCATGCAGATCCCGGGCGACCCGTCGGCGCTCCCGGTCGCCAGCTTCGACGAGCCGCTCCCGCGACTCACGCAGGGCCGCCTCGCTCGCCAGCAGCTGCGCGGTGAGTCGTTCACGGTCGACGGCGATGGCGACGACGCGGCCGGCAGCACGTACCAGCTCGGGGTCATCGATCAAGGTTGCGTCGTAGATGATCGCGCCCACCGGCCGGCCTTCCAGGTCGACCTCGGCGACCGCTCGGTCAGAACCCCGGGAGGGCAGGTCGACCGAGCGCCCGGCAGAGTCGACGTACGCCTTGCGGTCCGACGCCCAGAACGCGAGCTGCAGGGTCGGGTCGCCGAGGGTCTGTGCGAGCGCCTCGTTGAGCGTGGGTCGGGCGCCGCCGCTGACACCCAGCCAGGTCCCGAGTTCCTCGACCTCCCCGGTACGGGCGAAGCCGCCTCGGAGCACTCCGAGGGCGAAGGCGATCGGGACTCCACCGATCACGATCAGCTGGAGCACGGTGAGGGTTCCCGACGAGAACCCGAGCAACGGCTGGATCAGGGTGCTGACCGGGATGAACAGCACGGCGACGATCCCATAGGCGAACAGCGGCACCAGCACGTGGCGGCGGGCCGGATGTGCTCGGCGCAGCCGCTGGGCGAGGATCACGGCAGTCACCACCACGACCGCGGCGCCGGCCACCCGCTGCACCGAGGCCCCGGCGTCGGCGACGCCCGGCAAGTCACTGACCATCAGCACGTCGTACGGCGGGGGCGCCGCCGTGAACAGGTACAGCGGTGCTTGCAGGATCACCGAGACGCCGTACCCGGCCAGGACCGTGAGTCGCGATGCGGCGTCGTGCAGCCGACCTGACGGGAATGCGTGCAGCAGGTGGATCAGAACCGCCAGGATCACCGTCGCGCCGACCAGCCCGACCGCGACCAGACCAGGGACGCTCGTGTTCGCCAGGCCGGCGACGAGCAGGGCGAAGCACCCTGCCACCATGATCGCGCCCATGCGATTGCTTGGTCGCCGCCACCATGCGACGATCCCGGCCGCCAGGTAGGTCCAGGCCACGAGCAGGAACAGCACCAACTGCCAGACCGGGGCCACTGGCTCGACGACCACCAGCACCATCTCGACCGCACCCACCAGTACCGCTGCACCGCCGAGGAACATCAACGCGAGGTGGGCCGAGCGTGCGGCCGGCGAGCGCCCAACCGATGGAGACGCCATGGCATGAGCGTGGCACGACTGGGGCCACGAAGGGCAGACGACCTGGGTCCACACCTGAGTGGCGACGTGGGTCCATTCCCTGGACGTGCCCGAGCGGGAAGGCTGGCATGTACCCGCCACGGCAACCGCGGCGGCCGAGCAGGGGAGATGCGATGACCACAGAGACGTCGGTTGTCACCAGGCAGCTCGTACAGCGGGAGCCGCGGTCCGGGTGGGTGTCGACACTGCGCGACACCTGGCGTGGCGCCCTCTCGTGGGCCAGGCCCTCGCAGCCCGGGACACCGGTCCTGCCTTCGATGCCGCAGCGGTTCGGTGACTACTACCGCTGGCCGGATGGCAGCTGGACGCATTCCGGCTGACGACTCCTGCCAGCCCAGGCGCACGACCTGGACGGCACCCGGCTGGTGACCTGAAGTTGTGCACCTGCCCGAGAACCCCTCCTGTGCAGGCGGACGGCCGGGATCCGGCGTGGCGGCTCAGGCCTGCGGCACAAGGCGGAACGTCTCGCCGACGGCGTGCGACCCGGTTACCGAGCCGACGATGCGCGGGCCGTACCGGTCGTACTTGGCGTGGTAGGCGGTGTCGACCGATGCGTGCACGTCGTCCTCCGGCTCCTCGAAGGCGACCTCCTTCTCGACGCCGCCGGCTCGGATGCGGCCGGTGCCGCTGGCGAGTGCACGCCGGAACCAGCCGTTGTCCCGCCCGTAGGCGGAGCGGATGTACACGTCGTCGCCCACCCGGACAGTCCAGATCGCGACGTAGGGACGAAGCGTGCCGTCGGCGCGGTAGGAGGACACCTGCAGCTGCTCGGCGCGGCCGATCCGACGTAGCTCGTCATCGGTCCAGGCGGTCATGGGTGAGTCCTTCACGGCGGTCCGCAGGAGCCACCCACGCTAGGTCGTCCGGCACGGCCGAGGAAGGCACTGCCTGTACCTGGCCCGTCGGTGTGGCCGGCCGGGTTCGCCCCGTGAATCGGCCGTCGCAGGGCGCGCGCGGTCACGGTCTCGGGCTCAGCAGGGCGGCCCGGGCCAGTGCGGCAGCGATCGGGCCCAGCTCGTCGCGCTGGCCGTACGTCCGTGGTCGGGAGGAGACGTTGACGAGCACGTCGTAGGGGCTCTGCTCGATGCCGTAGAGGTCGCAGAACTGCAGTGGCCGCCCGTCCTGTCGGCGCCATCCCAGGTGGTCGAGTGCCGCGACGATGGAGTCGCGAGGGAGGGGATCCTCGGGACTGGTGGCGGCGTAGGCGAGGACGAGGAGGCCGGCCTCTTCGTCGAACGTGCCCGACCCGGCCGGCGCCAGCCGTGCGGCGATGTGCTGCCAGAGCCGCTCCGGTCGTCCCCGCACCGCAGCACCGGCACGGGTGAGCAGGAGCCTGCCCTTGTACTTGCGCAGCAGTCCCATCCTCTGCAGGGATTGGCGGAAGTCCAGCAGCGGTGCGGCGTGGACCTCACGGTTGTTCTTGCCGACCCAGTCGCCCATCGAGGGCACGAGCCGGGAGGCCTCCTCCACGTCGGACGGCTTGAGGTAGCCGGCCGATGTCAGCTCGATCCCGCCGTCGCCTGCCCGGTCGAGGAACCACAGGTGCGCGCGAAGGGCCGCGGCCATCTCGTCCGGCGTGGGCTCCTGTGCCGGCGAGCCGAGGGTGGTCAGGCGCGCGGCGAGATCGTCTCCCGCGTCGGTGAAGCTCAGCCGGTTCACCATGTCGACCAGCCGTGGGTGCACGCCGTACTCGCGGAGGACGAGGTAGGGCAGGCGCAGGGCATGGTTCACCTCGTCCACGTCGAAGTGCGCGGGGTCGTCGAGCACCTCGGACAGCTCGTCGGCGTGGGTGATCCCGCCGCAGTCCTCGGGAGGGGCGGCGCGGCGGCCGTCGACGCAGGTCGCGGTCGGGGTCTGCTCCGCAACCGGGAGGACCTGCTCCAGGCGGAGCGTCAGCTCCCAGGAGTCGCCGTAGTCGTAGACGTAGCGCAGGACGTCGCCCGGCTCCCCCATCGTCTCGTCGAGGCATACGTCGCACGCGGGACTGCCGTCGTCCTCGCCTTCCTCGACGTCGTACGGGCAGAGGAAGAGCTCGCTGTGCCGGTCGAAGGGCCCGCCGCCGAGCGCGAAGCGGTGCAGGTGCGAGTCCGTCCAGTCGAAGGCCGCCTGCAGCACCTGGTGGACGACGTCCAGCGTGACGTCCGAGCGGACGTCCAGCCTGCGCCAGATCGGCGGTCGGGCGTGGTCGAGGTCGACGCGCATCCGGAAGACCGCCACGTCGTGCCGGGGTGGCCTGCGCAGGCGGGGGCGCGTGGGGCGTTGCGGAACCCGTCCCGTGAGCAGCGGCAGGTCAGCGGCGAGCCGCCGCAGGTCGTCCAGCTCCATCCCGGAGATCGCCGCCTGGAATCGGCGTAGCAGCTCCTCCGGCTCGTTCCCGTCAGCCGACATGACGGCAACAGTACGGTCGCCCCGGGTGCCATCATCGTGCGCATGGTGACCGTTCCCGCGCTCGTGGAGCTCCTGCGTGACCGGGACCGGTAACGACGGTCACGATCATGAAGTAGAGGACTCCGGTGATCGGGCCACGCTCCTCCGACGCCGATTGCCCGAGCGTGGCGGACTGACCGCCTCGGCTGAGGCCCACCTGCTCAGAGTCGTTGCCTCCCGCAGCCCGCTCCCGGTGCCGCAGGTGGTCCGGCTGATCTCGGACGACGTCATGGAGATGCAACGCGTCCCGGGTACTCCGCTCCTCCACCACCTCCCCCTTACGCTTCGGGACGAGGTGCGCCGCCTGGCGCAAGCCCTGGGAGGCTTCGTCGCGGCTCTGTCGCAGGTGCCCCGGGCCGCCGTGAAGGACCTGGTCCCGGTCGAGCAGCCCGCACTCGACGAGTACCGCGACGAAGCAGCGGAGCTCTCCCGGGCGCTGCATCCCGAGCTGGGAGCCTTCCAGCGGAAGGCGGTCGCCTCCTTCCTCGTGGCCGACCTGCCGCCGTCACCCGTCAGCCTCTACCTGGCGCACAGCGACCTCGGTGCCGAGCACGTGTTCGTGGCCGGGACCCCGCGGCGGATCACCGGCGTCATCGACTGGTCGGACACGGCCATCGGAGACCCGGCGCTGGACCTCGGTCTGATCATGCGCGATCTCGGTGTCGACGGCTTCCAGCACGCCCTGACCGCTTTCGCGGCCGGCGGCGGTGACGCCGTCGAGCCGGTGCTACGAGCGCACTTCTACGCCCGGGTGCGTGCGCTCGAGGACCTGTCCTTCGGTCTCGAGCAGCACGCCCCGGCGTACCGCGACAACGCCCTGCGCGCGATCGACGAGCTCTACGGCGCCGGGACGTGAGCAGACCCCGTCCCCGGCGCCTGTCTGCGGGGCCACCCGGCCGGTGCGGGAGGGCGGTGAGGGCGGCTCCTTGGAGCTGTTGCTCGCAGGGATGACGGGGCCGCAGCCGGGGTGGTGTGGCGGCCGGAGGCCAGAATGGTCGGTTCGCCCGTCAAAGCCGCCGGGGCGCCGAAGGCGAGGTCGACGTCGCTCCCGGTGGACGGCCTCACCGCGTGCGATCGGCCCGAAGCAGACCATCCTCAACCTGGTCACCGACCGATGTACGCACGGTGTCGGTCAGGGCGGCTCGACAGATGGGCACATGATTGCCGTCAGGGCCATCGGGTAGTCAGCGGCATGGTCGAAGCCCTGGTCTTCGGTGCCGTCGCCTCGAGCGCCCTGGTGATCGGGGCTGTGGTCGGCGCCCGTGTCCAGTTCCCGAAACGGGTGCTGGCGGTCCTGCTGTCCTTCGCGGCCGGATCGCTGATCACCGCCCTGGCGTTCGAGCTGTTCGAGGAGTCGCAGGAGCGCGGGGGGCTTGGGCGCGCGGTCCTCGGGCTCGGCGCCGGAGCTGTGGTGTTCACCCTGCTGAGCGCCTGGCTGGACCGGGCTGCGGCGCCAGGTGCACGGGCCGGGGACGACGGCAGCGAGAAGCTCGACACCGACGCCGCCGCCCTCGGACATTCGCCGTCGCGGGCGTCGACCTCGGGGGCGGCGGGCCTCGCCCTGCTCGCCGCCGTGACGCTGGACGGAGTTCCCGAGAACGTCGCGCTGGGAGTCTCCCTGGGTCAGGGGACCGGCGGGCTGGCTCTGCTCGCCGCGATCTTCGTCTCGAACTTCCCCGAGTCCCTGGTGGGGAGTGCGTCGATGCGCGAACAGGGGCGCTCGAACGCCTTCGTGCTCGGCACGTGGTCGGCGTGCGCGGTGCTCCTCACCCTCGCCGTCGCCGTGGGTGCCGGCCCCCTGTCCACCGCGTCCGAGGAGACCATCTCCCTGCCGCTGGCCTTCGCCGCGGGAGCCGTGATCGCCTCACTCGCCGACACGCTGATGCCCGAGGCGTACGAGAACGGTGGACCTGCCGTCGCACTCAGCACGGCCGCCGGATTCTCGCTGGCGTACGCGTTGTCCCTGGTCTGAGGCGGCCGAACCGCAGTGTTGGGGCCTGGTCGGCGGCTCGACCGGCTCCGTCCGGCGAAGGGGTCAGCGCGCCCATCCCACGTACGGGAGGAGCGCTGGGCCTACGGCCGCGCCGCCTCCCTCGAGCGGTGGCGGCCGGCTGGGGTGTCGGCCAGTCGGATCCCCGTGTCGCGCCGCGGCCGGAGAGCACGCGCCACCACCCCGGGGCCGAGCAGGGCCTGAGGAGGGTCGACCAGCCCGGCGACACGGAGGAACGCCCGCCCCAGCCGAGCGTCATGAGCCGCACCGGCCTGGAGCCGGGTCACGTACTCGCCGAGCAGGCGCATCCCGACGGTGCGCCGGCCCTTCGCGCCCGGGAACGACAGGTCGCCGCCGGCCGCCATGCCCCACGGGACATCCACGATCCGGCCGACCTCGCGCATGAACTCGAGTGGTCGTGGACACCCCGGCTCCGCCAGGTGACGACGCAGCGCGAGTCCTTGCAGCGCCACGACACTCATGCCCTGGCCGTAGATCGGGTTGAACGTGGAGACGGCGTCGCCCATGACCAGCAGCCCGTCCGGGAACCGGCGCAGCCGTTCGTACCGGTGCCGCACGCTCGCCGGGTGCCGGAAGGCGACCGGTTCGTCGAGGGGCTCGGCGTCGCGCACGGCCTCGTAGACCTCGGGGCACTGCAGCGTCGAGGCGAACTCCTCGAAACCCGCGACGTCGGTGGGCGGGTGGTCCCCGAGCACCCCGAAGAGGGTCACCAGGCAGCGCCCGCCCTCCACGGTGGCGAGGGCGCCACCACGCGGGTGCTGCGGCGTGGCGCCGACGAGGATCCCCAGGTCGCCTCCCAGCGCGTTGGGGTCTAGCCGGTACGTCCGGGTGGCGTAGCCGACGCCGATGCCGATCCGCTCCACGGGCGGGTGTCCGTAGCCGAGCGCCTCCAGGGCCGCCGGGGCCCGCGAGTGGCGTCCCGTGGCGTCGACGACGAGGTCCGCCGCCAGCGTCTCCTCCGCGCTGCCGTCGGCCCGGCGGATCACGCGCACCCCGGTCACAGCCGTGGCGTCGGCGGTCGTGGTCAGTCCAGCCCCGTCGCACCGGTCCATCAGGGTGGCGTTGGGCAGCGCTCGCACGCGTGCTCGGAGGCTCGCCTCCAGAGCCGGCCGGCTGACGTGGACGGCCAGCAGGTCGGAGCGCCCTCGACGCAGGGCATACCCCCCGAGGTGGGCGTGGACATCGCCGAGCATGTCGCCCACCGGAGCGCCGAGCGCGGTCAGCTCGGCGGTCAACCCCGCGAAGAGCTGCTCCAGGGCCTGCTGGCCGCCCGCCAGGAGAGCGTGCACGTGCCGGCCCTGGGCCACGCCCCGCCGGTGCTCGGCGCCTTCGGGGAGATGGTCCCGTTCCACGACCACGACCTCGTCGTACCCGCCCGCGAGCACCCGTGCCGCCACCAGGCCGGCGACGCTGCCGCCGAGCACCACCGCACGCCCATGCCTGCCGTGTCCGTACCGCATGGCACCCTCCTCTCGGTCATCCGGAGGGTGCGCCGGCTAGCTGCTCGGATCCCAGGTCAGGCGGTGCTCACTCCTGCTCGCTCCTGCCCGTACACCTCGCGGTCCCAGAGCCAGGCGACGATCCGGTCTACTCCCTGGCCCAGGTGCCGGCGGTACGTGCTGAACGGCAGACCCAACACGGCGGCCGCGGACTCCTGGGTGGCCGCCGGGTGCAGGTAGGTCCGGTCCACGGCCCGGAGCAGCTTGTCGTCGCGGGGGTGGTCGCCCAGCGCGGCCGCCGCCTCCCGGAGTAGCGCCTCCAGCACCTCGCCCGCGGCTCTGCCGCCGACCGCTCGCTCGGCGACCAGCCGGGTACGGACGAGCGGGTTGCGCGTGAGGAGCTCGCGTCGCCCGAGGTCCTTCAGCCCCTGGCGTACCGCAGCCGCGAAGTCGGGGTGGGAAAGGACGACAACGGCCGTCGACCGCTCCGGCGAGCTGGCGGGAGCGTCGTCCTGCGCCAGGGCACGCTCCGCCCACAGCTCCGTCAGCGCCTCGAAGGGAACCTGACGGAAGTCGTGGCCGAACAACCCGTACCGGCGCCCACCGACCATGAAGTCGGCCCCGGTCGCGCGCTGCATGTCGGCTGCCCGGAAGTACGCATCCCACCGCTCCGGCTCGGCCAGGGTCAGGAAGTCCCAGGCCAGGGCGGGTGTCGCGAGCTGCCTTTGCAGCTGGAGGATCGGCGCGGCGTTCATCGTCGGCGACGGGCCCTGGTAGGCCTCCTGGTCGAGCAGGAAGCGGCACAGCGTGACGACCTCGCCGGGTCGCGGTGGGGCGCACCGCTGCGCGTACTCCCAGGCGCTTCGAGCGCCAGGGTCGGCGGCGAGGTCGCCGGGGGACGCCCGAGTCAGGTCGGCCGTCGCCAGGACCCCCATCAGCCGGGCGTCGTGGTGGCGGACCGCGAAGAAGCCCTCCGGCTGCCGGTCCAGCCAGCGGCGAGCGATGCGGGCGGACTCCTCGCCCTCCCACCTCGAGACCAGGTCGAGGACGGCCTCGTGGTCCGCCCGGCCGACGCGGTCCGGGTAGTACGTGCCCCACGAGCCCCAGTCCACCGGTGAGTCGGCGACCCGAGCGCCTCGGAACAGGAACTTCAGGTCGAAGATCGCCCGCTGCTGTGCTCTTCCGGTGCTCGCCCGGAGTCGGGAGAGGCTGTTCCGCCGGACCTTGTCGAAGACTTGGCGGTAGCCGGCGGGGTCGCGCCACCTCAGGTCGGCGTCCAGGACGTCGCGGGCCAGGTCGTGCGGGTACAAGCCGTCAGGAGCCAGGTCGACGAAGGACAGCTCCCGCAGCCATGCGAAAGCGTCGTGGACGTCGTCGTCCGCCAGCACGTCCCGGAGGAGCGCCTCGTCGGTGGAGCGGGCGACGGCACACGCCTCCAGGGCACGCCGGTGCCGCGCGGCCGGCACCGTCTCGACGAAGCGCGGCACCAGCGCCTGCACCACGTCGAGGGGGAGGTCGTCGGTAGAGCTGTCCCCACCGCCCGCCACGACGTCGGCGAGCAGCGCGAGGGCCAGGGGATGCCCGTGGGTGACCCGGAGCATGCGGTCGTGCAGCCCAGGCTCGACTCCCGCCTGCTCGAGGAGGTGTCGACTCGCGTCCGAGTCGAGGTTGCGAAGGGAGACCTGGCGCATCAGGTCGCCCCAGCCCGACTCGGCCCGCCACGCGGGGCTCGGGCGGTCCCTTCCAGCGAGCACGGTCAGCGTGGAGGCCGGTAGGCGAGGAAGAAACCGCTTACGCAACCAGTCGTCCAGCGGCGCCAGGCGTTCGTAGCTGTCGACCAGCAGGACCAGCCGGGCGTCACCCGATCGGAGCCTGATCGGTTCGTTGTCGGCGGGGACCTCGAGGACGTGGCCGACGGCCTCGGTGACACCGACCGGCCACGGGTAGAGGTCCCGCCCGTCCAGACGTACGGCCGTGGCGCCGGCCTCGACGGCCACGTCGGCGAAGGCGTCGAGCAGGGTCGTCTTCCCGACGCCACCGGGCCCGTGGAGATGGAGCACCGAGAGCGGGCTGTCACCGGCGTCCTCGACCGCCGCGCGTACGAGCTCGATCTCCGCGGAGCGGCCGACCAGCCGTCGACGGCGGTGGGCGGCGAGTACCTCGCCCAGCGTTGTCGGAGGGCGTCCGCCCACGCCCGTCATGCCTCGAAGGTATCCCCGGCACGGCGCTTCCGACAGGGCCGCCACGGCGGGCGCTCGGCAGAGTTCCGGGCCAAGCAGGTCAGGCGACCGGGGGGCATGCCGAGGCCGGAGCCCTGCCTGTGCCCCGGACTTCCGGGCGGCTCATTCATCAAGTGTCGGGTTTCGCCGGTTCAGGACGTCGTCCAAGATGCGCAACCCCGCCAAGGATCCACCCGGCGCCTCCCACCGCCCGCACCGACCCGTGGCGGCTGTCAGGGCCGGGGGAGGAGCACCTCGGCCAGCCCCTGCAGGGCCTCGGGGACCACGCGGTAGTAGGTCCACACGCCCCGGCGCTCGCCGACCACCAGACCGGCCTCTGTCAACCGCTTGAGGTGGTGGCTGACCGTCGGCTGGGAGAGCCCGAGCGGCTCGGTGAGATCGCACGTGCACGCCTCCCGGCCCTCGCTCGCCAGCAGCAGCGACAGCAGGCGCAGCCGTGCCGGGTCCGCGACGGCCTTGAGCCGCGAGGCGAGCTCCCGGGCCTGGTCGGTGTCCAGCGGGGCGACCGCCAGCGGGTCGCAGCAGGCATCGACGGCACTGGGCGACTGGATCACCGGGAGGGCGCGTGGCACGCCAGCCATGATGACTGACATATCGACAGGCGTCAATCATTGACAACCGTCGATGGCTGAGGCACTCTCGCCACGACCGAGCACATCGACATCCGTCGATTTCCACGAAGGGTGCCAGCATGACCTCGACCTTGCCGCCGGTGATCTCGCCCGAGTCAGTGCACACCAGCCACGACACAGACCTGCCCGTGGTCGTCGTCGGTGCGGGACCCGTCGGTCTCGCGGCGGCTGCGCACCTCCTCTCGTACGGTCTGACGCCCCTCGTCCTGGAGGCCGGGGAGCGGGTCGGTGCCGCGATCCGGGACTGGGCCCACGTACGGACGTTCACCCCCTGGCGCTACCTGGTCGACGGCGCGGCGGAGAAGCTCCTCGCCCCCACCGGCTGGGTGCGCCCCGACGGCGACGTGCCCCCCACCGGTGGCGAGATCGTCGCGCGCTACCTCGAGCCGCTGGCAGCGGCACTGCACTCCCACGTACGGACGGGGGCGCGGGTGGTCGCGGTGAGCCGGCTCGGCACGGACAAGGCCCGCAGCGTCGGGCGGGAGCAGGCGCCCTTCGTCGTGCGGGTGCGCGATCGGGACGGCGAGGTCTCCGAGATCACGGCGCGGGCGGTCGTCGACGCGTCGGGGACCTGGGGGCGCCCCAACCCGCTGGGTGCGTCGGGTCTGCCGGCGCGCGGCGAGGAGGAGGCCGTGGCGGCAGACCTGGTCGTCGGGCCGCTCCCCGACGTCCTCGGCCGCGACCGGGAGCGCTTCGCCGGGCGGCGGACGCTCGTCGTCGGCAGCGGTCACTCCGCCGCCAACACGCTGCTCGACCTGGTCCGGCTGGCCGAGGAGGAGGACGGGACCGAGGTCGTGTGGGCGGTCCGCCGGGCCGACGCCTCCCGCGTGTTCGGAGGGGGCGAGGCCGATCAGCTCCCCGCCCGCGGTCGGCTGGGCACCGACCTGCGCGCCGCCGTCCGGGGGCGGGGCGTCGAGCAGGTCACCGGCTTCTCGACCACCGAGCTTCGGGTCGCGGCGGACGGCGAGTCGGTCGACGTGGTCGGTGCCACGCCGGACGGCGGGCACGTGATCCGCGGCGTGAACACCGTCGTGGCGGCCACCGGGTTCCGGCCCGACCTGGGGATCCTCGGGGAGGTGCGCGTGGAGCTGGACCCCGGCCTGGAGTCCCCGGCTCGGTTGGCACCGCTCATCGACCCCGCCTTCCACTCCTGCGGTTCCGTCCCGCCGCACGGGCACCGTGAGCTGGCCCAGCCCGAGCCGGGCCTCTACGTCGTCGGCATGAAGTCGTACGGCCGGGCGCCGACCTTCCTGGTCACCACCGGCAACGAGCAGGTGCGGTCGGTGGCTGCCGCGATCGCCGGTGACCTCGAGGCCGCGGACGAGGTACGCCTGGTGCTCCCCGAGACCGGGGTGTGCTCGGTGGACCTTGCTCGCGAGGAGGGCTCGCCCGCCGCCGCGGTCGGGGTTGCGGCCGGCCTCGCCGCGGTCGGCGCCTGCTGCTCGTGAGGACGGTCCCGGCCTTCCACGGGTGGCGGATCGTCGGCGCGCTTGCGGTTACCGAGACGGTGTCGTGGGGCGTTCTCTACTACTCCTTCGCGGTCGTGCAGGTGCCGATGCGGGCCGAGCTGGGCATGTCGCCGGCGACCGTGGCCGGGGCGTGGTCGCTGGCGGTCCTGGTGGCCGGCGTGGCGGCCGTGCCGGTCGGGCGGTGGCTCGACCGGCACGGCGCGCGAGGCCTGATGACCGCCGGGTCCGTGCTGGCGGTGCTGATGGTTGTCGCCTGGTCACGCGTGCAGACGGTGACCGGCCTCTACGTGGTCTTCGCCGGCGTCGGGCTGGCGTCGGCCGCCGTCCTCTACGAGCCGGCCTTCGCCGTCGTCGTGCGGTGGTTCGCCGCCGACCGGGCGCGGGCCCTGCTCACGGTGACGGTCGTGGCCGGCTTCGCGTCGACCGTCTTCCTGCCGCTCTCCCAGGCCTTGATCCGCGCCGTCGGGTGGCGCGACGCGCTGCTGCTCCTCGCGCTGGTCCTCGCCGTCACGACGGTGCTCCCGCACGCGCTGGTGCTCCGGCGCGAACCGGCCGACCTCGGGCTGCATCCGGACGGGGCGTCGTCGTCTCCGGCACCTCAGCCAGCGGTCGGCCCCGACGACCGGCTGGGGTCGACGATCGCGTGGGCGGCCGTCGACCGGCGGTTCCGCCTCCTGACCCTGGCGTTCACGGCCAACGCCCTGGCCGTCGTCGTGGTCGCCGTCCACCTGGTGCCCTTCCTGCGCGAGCTGGGGCACCCGGCGATGGTCGCGGCGACAGCCGCTGGGTGCCTGGGTGCGCTGTCGGTCGCGGGCCGGCTGCTGGTCACCCTGGCTGCCCGGGGCCGGTCGACCGGCCAGGTCGTCGCGGTCGCCTTCGGGGCGCAGGCGCTGGGCGGGGTCGTGCTCCTGCTCGCCGGTGGCACGCTCCCCGGTGCCGTCGGCTTCGTGCTGCTCTTCGGCATCGGCTTCGGCGTCGGCACCATCGCCAGGCCGGCCATGCTCGCCGAGGCCTACGGCACCGCCTCGTACGCGACGTTGTCGGCGCTGCTCGGGGTCGCCCTGACGGCCGCGCGGGCGGCCGGTCCGCTGGCTGCCGGTGCCGTACGGACGTGGACGGGCAGCTACCAGGCGGTGGCGGTCGGACTCGTCGCGGCGTGCACCGCGGCCGCCGTCGCTGTCGCCCGCGGCGCCCAGCCGTCCATGATCAGCGGAGGACCAGGGCGGGTACGCCGGAGGCGGCGAGCGCCGCCGCGGCGACGGTCAGGTGGTGGAGGTAGAAGGTCTGCCACGTCCGCTGGTAGCCGCGCGCCACCGAGACCGGCACTCCCACGTCGGTGCCCGCCCGCAACCGCAGGACGAGCACCGCGCACAGCACCTCGCCGGCCGCCAGGACCGCCGGCTGGAGCGCCTCGATCCACGGCGCCGCCACAGCGATCGCCAGGTACGTCCCGGTGAGCAGGGCCGTGGCCGCCCGGAGCACGGTGACCGCGCCGCCCTGGGTGGTGAAGGTGCGGATCCCGTACGCGGCGTCGCCCTCCCGGTCCGGCAGGTCCTTGAAGACGGCCACCACGAGTCCGAAGACGGTGGCCGCCCCCGCCAGCACGGCCACCGCCCCCGGCACCGGTCCGAAGCCACCTGCGAGGTGCCACCACACGCCCAGGGTGAGCACCAACCCCCGTACCAGGAGGATCGACAGCGCTGCCGGTACGGGGAATCGCTTGAGCCGTACCGGGGGTACGGAGTAGGCCGTGCCGACCACGACGCCGATCGCGACCGTGACACCCAGCGGCACCGAGAGCCTCCAGCCCAGGGTCAGGGCGACCGCCCCGCAGACCAGACTCGCCACCAGGCCGCCCCGGCGGGTCAGCGCCCCGGAGGGCAGCGGCAGGTGGGGCTTGTTGATCCGGTCGATGTCGACGTCGAGCACCTGGTTGAGGCCGGTGATGTAGACGTTGGTCGCGAGGCACACGAACAGGACCAGCACCAGGTCGGCGAGGGCTCCTGGTCCTACCTGCCCACCCGCCCAGCGCAGGACCCAGAGCGTGGCGACCGTGGCGGACGTGGCCAGCACGGTGTGGGGGCGTGTGAACTCCCAGGCCGTCCGCCAGGTCGACGTCACCCCGTGTCCTCCATCCCCGGAGGCAGCGGGCGCGCGTGCACGACCACCAGCCGCCGGGTGCAGCGGGTGAGCGCCACGTACAGGTCGTGCACCCCCCGCGGGGATCCCTCCAGGACGTCCCTGGGCTCGACGAGCACGACGACATCGAACTCCAGGCCCTTGACCTCCTGGACGTCCACGACCACGGCGGCCGCGTCGGCGCTGTCGGTGTCCGCGGCGACGACGCCCTCGGGCAGGCGGGCGACGAGTGCTTCACGCAGCTCGCTCGAGCGCCCGCGGGCAGTGACCACGGCGAGCCGCCCCTCGTCGAGGTCCCGCAGCTCCGACCGCATCGCGTCGGCGACGACCTCGGGCCCCATGACGGTCACCCGGATCAGGACGGGTGCGTCTCCCGACCGTACGGCGCGGGGCGGGGTGGCCGGGTCGCCTGCGGCGGCCAGGACGGCCGTCGCGACGTCCATCACCTCGGCCGGGGTCCGGTAGGTCACCGTCAGCTCGGCGACCTGCCACCGGCCCGGTACGTGAGGCTCCAGGGCCTCGGCCCAGCTCGAGGTTCCTGCCGGAGCGGCGGACTGCGCGGTGTCGCCGACGACCGTCATGGACCTGCTCGGCACCCTGCGGACGATCGCCCGCCAGGCCATCGGCGATAGCTCCTGGGCCTCGTCGAGGACGACGTGGCCGTAGGTCCACGTCCGGTCCGCGGCCGCCCGCTCGGCCACTGGCAGCGGCGGCCCGGTCCCGGTGAACCGGTCGGCCAGGGCCTCTGCTGACACCAGGCCACCTGCGCCGCCCGTGATCTCCAGGACGCCCCTGGCGTAGCGGACCTCGGCCGCTCGTTCGGCGGCCCGTCGACGGCGTTCCGCCCGGTCGGCGTCCTCCGACTCGCCGAGCAGCTCCGCGAGCTCGTCGAGGAGGGGGACGTCGGCGGTGGTCCATGCCGAACCCCGGTCCCGGGCGAGCAGGGCGCGGTCGCCGGCGTCGAGCCACGGCGCGGCCTGGGCGAGCCGCTCGGGCTCAGCCCACAGGTCCGCCAGCAGGCGCTGCGGCGTGAGCGGCATCCAGCACAGGTTGACCTCGCGCCGAACGTCGGCGGAGTCCCGCAGGTCCGCCTCGAGCGCCGGCAGATCGTCGTCCTCGACGGCCTGCCCGCGCGCCTGCCCCAGCCGTCCGGCGAGGTCGGTCAGCACCTCGCGGACGAAGGCCTCCCGGGCGGCGTTGTGCGGCCTGCGGGAACGGCGGGCGCGAGTCCGGGCCGACGCCACGACCCTCGGCTCCAGGAGCACCGTGTCGCCGTCGACCGACAGCGGCACGGCCTGCATCGGCACTCGCTGGCGCGCGGCCACCGCCCGGCGCATCGCCTGGGCCATCCGGAGGTCCCCCTTCAGGACCGCGGCCGCCGGGTCGTCGTCGGTGCGAGCCTCGACGTCCGGGACGAGCTCGGCCGGGGTGAGCATCACCACGCCGGTCTCGCCGAGCGCCGGGAGGACCTGCTCGATGTACCGCAGGAACGCCCGGCTCGGGCCGACGACCAGCACCCCGCTGCGGGCGATCCGGTCCCGGTGGGTGTAGAGCAGGTACGCGGCGCGGTGCAGCGCCACCGCCGTCTTGCCGGTCCCGGGACCCCCCTGGACCACCAGGACGCCGGCCAGCGGCGCCCGGATGACTTCGTCCTGCTCGACCTGGATCGTCGCGACGATGTCACGCATGCGTCCGGTGCGACGCTCCCACAGCGCGGCCATCAGTGCGCCCTCGCCGCTGAGCGCGAGGTCACCGTCCCGGTCGACGGCCTCGAGGTCGAGCAGCTCGTCCTCCACGGTCAGCACCTGCCGCCGCCGCAGGGTGAGATGTCGCCGGCGCACCACGTCACCGGGGCTGGCGGGCGTGGCGCGGTAGAAGTCCTCGGCAGCCCGGGCCCGCCAGTCCACGAGCAGCTGCCGTTGGTCGTCGTCGGACAGCCCGATCCGGCCCACGTACCGGGTCCGGCCGTCCGTCAGGTCCAGCCGGCCGAAGGTCAGGCGCTCCTCGACCGAGCCGAGGCGCGCCACCCGGTCCTCGTAGAGGGCGGCCATGGCATCGCGCTCGGAGCGGTTCTGCGGGTTGCCGCCCACCCGCGAGCGGCGCACCCGGGCCAGCTGCTCCGCCGCCCGCGAGCGGAGCTGGTCCAGCCGGCCGTACAAGGTGTCGACGACGACCTGCTCACGACCGACCTCGTCCACGCCGCCCTTCCTGTCGTCGTCCTCCCGCCGGGGTGACCGCACGACGGTACGCGTCCGGAGCCACTGATGGGTAACGGGCCCGCCCGTCGGACACTGTTGCGTCGAAGGGTTGTGACAGTGTGTGGCCGTGGCAGAGTCGACCCGCACGCGCCGGATGTCCCGCCGCGTGGCCGCCATGCGCGAGCGGCTGGAACGCCGCCGCGCCATGCTCGAGGCCGAGGCCGAGTCCGAGCTTGCCCTGCTCGACGAACCCGCTGCCGAGGCCGAACCGGTCCGGGTGGTGGTCGAGCAGGCACCGCCGAGTTATCACGCCGACCGTGACCACCCGGTGCCCTGGTCCATGCGGGCCGCGGCCGACTGGTCGTGGCGCCTCCTCGTGGTCGCGGTGGCGGTCGCGCTCATCGGCTGGCTCGCTCTGCGCCTGCGCCTCGTGGTCTTCCCGCTCGCGGCCGCCCTGCTCCTTGCCGCGCTGCTCACCCCGGCCGTGAACCGCCTCCGGCGGCTGGGGTTTGGCCGTGGCCCCGCGGCCGCCACAGTCTTCCTGGGCTTCGTGGGCGGGGTCGTCGGCGTTCTGTACTTCGTGGGCGGCGAGATCGGCCAGCAGCTCGCCGAGGTGGGGGACCAGTTCACCCAGGGCCTGCAAGAGGTCCGCGCCTGGATGGCCGGACCGCCGCTCAACCTCACCGACGCCCAGTACGACGAGTTCCTGGAGCGCATCACCTCGACCGCCCGGGAGAACCAGGAGGCCCTGACATCCGGCGCACTCTCCACGGCCACGATCGCGGTCGAGCTGGTCACCGGGCTCGTGCTTGCGCTGTTCGCGTTGATCTTCTTCCTCTACGACGGGGAGCGGATCTGGGCCTGGGTCGTGCGGCTGCTCCCGCGCAGCGCCGAGCGCACCGCGGACCGGGCCGGGCGGCTGGCCTGGCGTACCCTCACCGCCTATATCCGTGGCACCGTCCTGATCGCGTTGTTCGACGGGTTCTTCATCGGTGTCGTCCTGCTCGTCCTGGGGGTGCCGCTCGCCATCCCGCTGGGGGTGCTGGTCTTCTTCGGCGCCTTCGTCCCGCTGGTCGGTGCGTTCGTCACCGGGGCGATCGCCGTCCTGGTGGCCCTGGTCACCAACGGGCTGGTCACGGCCCTGCTGGTACTCGCCGGCATCATCCTGGTGCAGCAGCTCGAGGGCAACGTGTTCCAGCCCTTCGTGCTCGGTCGGATGGTGCGCATCCACCCGCTCGGCGTGGTCATCGCCGTGACCGTCGGTGCGCTCACCGCCGGCATCATCGGGGCCGTCGTCGCCGTCCCGATCGTGGCCGTCGCCAACGTCGTGGGCAACTTCCTCGCCCACGATCACGACCGCCCCAACCACGCCCCTGCCGGCCAGCACCCCGGCTGACCGGCCGGTGCCGCGGCCCTGCGCCGCGACGAGACGCATCGCGCACCCAGCCCCGCTGGGTATGCGAGATCGGCCGCCGAGAGCCGAGCCGACCGCGAGGATGTTGCGATGCGCACCCGCGCACGCGCAGCCCACTACCCCAGGTCACCGGCAGCGGCAGATCGTCCCCCGCGCACCTCGACCTCGCCGACCGGCGCTGACCCGCCGACGGTCACCGCCGCCGTCCGTGCGTCGGCGGGCGACCTGGCACTGGTCGCCGCCGCCGCCGGTTGGATCACGCTCGTGCTGCTGGCGGACACGACGGCATCGCTGCCGCAGCAGCGGGTGCTGGGCCTGCTGACCTGGGCCGGGCTGGCGGTCGCGCTGTGCCGCGAGGAGCGACTGGTCCGGGCCCAGACCGCGGTCGTCATCGGCTTCGCCACGGCCGTCGAGTACACCTTCTCACCGCTGCTCGAGGTCTACGTCTACCGCTTCGACAACGTGCCGTGGTACGTCCCTCCCGGCCACGGCCTGGTCTACCTCGCGGCGCTGGCACTCGGTCGCACGCCGCTGCTCCACCGGTACGCGCGGCCGTTCGTCGTCGCGACCGTCGTGCTCGGCGGCACCTGGGCCGTCCACGGCCTGCTGGCCGAGCGCACGGACGTCCTGGGTGCCTTCTGGTACCTGTGCCTCGTCGGCTTCCTGGCGAAGGGCAGAGCGCCGCTCCTCTACGTCGGCGCGTTCGTCGTGGTCTCCTACCTCGAGGTGCTGGGCACGGCGCTCGGGACCTGGGAGTGGCAGGCCCGCGACCCCACGGGCCTGGTGCCGATCGGCAACCCGCCCAGCGGCGCCGCGGGCGGGTACGGCTGGTTCGACCTGGCTGCCGTCATCGCGGCCCCCGCCCTGCTGGCGCGCTGGGACCGCGGGCGCCGACGGGTCGGCTACCCCCGGGACGGCGTCAGCAGGCTGAGCACCTCGTCGTGGAGCACGCCGTTGGTGGCCACCGCGTCGGCTCCGAGGGGACCGTCCCTGCCGTCGAGGTCGGTGAACCGGCCCCCCGCCTCCTCGACCACGATCGAGACCGCCGCCATGTCGTGCAGGGCCAGCTCCGGCTCGGCCGCGACGTCGACGGCGCCCTCGGCCACCAGCACGTACGACCAGAAGTCGCCGTACGCGCGGGAGCGCCAGCAGCTCCGGACGAGCTCGAGGAAGGGCTCCAGCCGGCCCACGGAGTCCCAGCCCTCCAAGGACGAGTAGGACAGCGACGCGTGGTGCAGACCCGCCACGCCCGACACCCGGCACCGGGTCGCGTTGGTCAGCGACCGCCCACACCAGGCGCCGCTGCCGCGGGCGGCCCACCAGCGACGGCCGAGAGCGGGCGCGCTCACCACGCCGGCGACGACCTGGTCCTCGACCATGAGGCCGATGAGCGTCGCCCAGACCGGTACGCCGCGCAGGTAGCTCTTGGTGCCGTCGATGGGGTCGACCACCCACCGACGCGGACCGTGGCCGGTGGCGCCCAGCTCCTCCCCGACGACAGCGTCCCGCGACCGTGCCCGCGACAGCGTACGGCGCACAGCCTCCTCGACCGCCCGGTCGGCATCGGTGACGGGGGTGTGGTCAGGCTTGGTCTCGACCCGCAGATCCAGTGCTCGGAACCGTTCCATGGTGAGCGCGTCCGCGTCGTCGGCGAGCACGTGGGCCAGGCGCAGGTCGTCGTCGTGGGGCACGGGGCGCAACCTAGCGCGGCGCACCGGGGTGCCCACGGAGCCTGTGCCAGAGTGAGGGCCTCCGGAAGGAGGCACCGTGCCGGAAACCGTCCTGGGGCTGCCCTTGCACCCTCTCGTCGTGCACGCGGTCGTGGTGCTGATCCCCCTCACGGCCCTCGGGGCGGTCGCTGTGGCACTGGTGCCGCGCTGGCTCGCGCCGTACTCCCCGCTGGTCGCGCTCGGTGCCCTGGGAGGTGCGGTCACCGCCTTCGTCGCCAAGCAGGCTGGTGACAACCTGGCCGAGAGCCTCGAGCTCGGGGGACCGGTCGCCGAGCAGGTGGAGCTGCACGGGCGGTACGGCTTGTGGACGTCCGTCTCGTCGATCCCCTTCGCGGTGCTGGCGGTCGCGACGTACGTGCTGCAGCGGCAGCGGGGACCCGACGGCGTCACGAGGGTGGTGGCTGTCCTGGCCGCCGTGGCCGGCCTCGTCGTCACGGGTGCCGCAGTGCTCGCCGGCCACAGCGGGTCGACCGCCGTCTGGAACCCCGGCAGCCTCTGACCCGTCGCGCCTCCGAGCGCTGGCGGCCGGGCCACCTCCGCGCCAGCCGAGGCCGACTCAGCCGATGACGTGCACCGCGTGGCCCCGATGACGGCCGTCACCGGCGTCCGCGGGAGTCGGCCGGGGCGATCAGTAGACGTGCAGCTTCGCCAGCAGGCCGAACGTGTCGTCGACGGACTCGAGCAGGTCCTTGTTGTGCTTGATCATCCGGGTCCGCATGTAGACGCGCAGCCACTGCCGGTACATGAATGCCTCATAGCGATCGAGCATCTCCTCGACCGACAGGTTTCGGTTGCCGATGTGACCGGCCAGGAAGAACGCGCACTCGAAGCCCAGCGAGATCGACTGGAAGTACGGCGAGCCGATCGCAGAGTCGCCGAGGAGGAAGACCGGCGCCGTTGCCAGCGGGTGGTCGGCACCTGACGCGCGCCAGGCCCGGCTCGTCACGTTCCGGGCCCGGTACAGGTACAGCGGGATCCGCACGATCTCCAGGTCGCCCACGAGCTCGCCGTGGGTCTCTGCCCTGATCTTGTCGATGAACCGATCCATCGACTGCGCCACCGACGGGAAGTGGTCGCGAAGCCACGCGCCGTCGAATGCCGGCGGCATGGCCTCGAACAGGTCCTGGCTGATGCCGATGATGCCGGTCACGTGAGTGATCGACCCGTCATGGAAGGTGCGGTGGACGGCCGGGATGAACTTGTACTCGGAGTTCTCGAGGTTCTTGTAGTACTTGCAGTACTCGTTGCAGGCGTAGCGTCGGCCGTACAGGAAGGTCACGACCAGGGCGTACTCGAGCTGAACCCGCACGGTGTTTCGATCGCGCCCGAACTCGTCAGAGCCCGGGACCAGGGCGTCACGCAGGATCGACCGGCTTCCCGTGCAGTCGACGAGGGTGTCGCCAGGCTCCAACATCGCGATCGCCTGCTCGGCAGAGACAGCGCCGGGGATCCGTTCCACGGTCCCGGTGCGGCGGGCATCGATCAGCGTGCTGAGCGATCGCTCGACCGTGTTCAGTGGCACGAACCCCAGCGTCCAGTCTCGCAACAGGGACATCAGGTCCGGGGCGACGGTGCGACGGTAGGCCAGTCTGGTCTCGAGCTCGG
The DNA here is from genome assembly GCA_035462375.1 of Jiangellales bacterium. GTDB lineage: Bacteria > Actinomycetota > Actinomycetes > Jiangellales > Jiangellaceae > DASTQL01. The sequence continues at coordinate 10,127 of DATHUJ010000027.1, read as the reverse complement.
TCGGGTCGAAGATGGCCTCGACGTTCTCCCCGTCGATCGGATCGGCTTCGTAGCTCTCGATCGAGTCGGCGACGAGATAGGGGGCGAGCGACACCATCCGGGTCCGGGTGAACTCGGGTCGCCGCTCGTAGAGGCGGACCGCCTGGCCGTCGATCGACTGGAGTAGCGCGGTCAGGAAGAGACCGACGGGTCCCGAGCCGACAACATGGACCCGACCGGCGGGGCGCGGGGTGGCTTCGTGTCCTGGTGACGGGACCGGCATGCTCCACCTACTTGGCTGAGGCCCGCTGATCGCGGCGCATCCGGCAGATGGTAGGAGGTCGCTGCGCGTCCGCGCCAGGAGCGCCGCCGCGGACCCGCGGTGTACCTGCGCTCGTGGTGGCTGGGTCCTGCCTCTGCATCAGCGCGCTCCAGCGGGAGGCTGGGCGGTCGGCCACGCCCGGTCAGTCGCCGCGCCGGCGGTCTCGGCTGGCGAGCAGGCGACGGTACGAGGCGACCCGGGCCGGGTCCAGGTTGCCGGCCGCCACCGCGTCGTCGAGCGCACACTCCGGCTCACCGTCACCGTGCGTGCACCCGCGGGGGCAGTCGGCCGCCACTGCGTCGAGGTCGGAGAACGCCGTGATCAGGTGTTCGGGCCGCACGTGGGCCAGCCCGAAGGAGCGGATGCCCGGGGTGTCGATGACCCAGCCCCCGCCGGGCAGCTCCACGGCGAGCGCGCTGCTCGAGGTGTGCCGCCCGCGACCGGTGACCACGTTGACCGCGCCGATGGCGCGGTCGGCGCCGGGGACGAGGGCGTTGACCAGCGTGGACTTGCCCACCCCGGAGTGGCCGACGAGCACGCTGGCTCTGCCACGGAGGCGATGCCGCAGGGGCCCGAGGTCGTGGCCGACCCCCGCGACGACCCACGGCACTCCCAACGGTGCGTACATCCCCAGCAACGCGTCGGGTGGACTCAGGTCGGCCTTGGTGAGGCACAGGAGCGGCTCGAGCCCGGCGTCGTAGGCGGCGACGAGGCAGCGGTCGACCAGCCGGGGACGCGGCTCGGGGTCGGCCAGCGCGGTGACGATGACGAGCTGGTCGGCGTTGGCGACGACGACCCGCTCGACCGGGTCGTCGTCGTCGGCGGTCCGGCGCAGGAGGGTGCTCCGCGGCCCGACCCGGACCACCCTCGCCAGGCTCCCCGGTTCCCCGCTCACGTCGCCGACGAGGGACACCAGGTCTCCGACCACGACCGCTTGTCGGCCGAGCTCCCGCGCCTTCATCGCGGAGACCTGACGCGGCGGGCCGTCCTCCTCGACCAGGCAGGTGTAGCGGCCCCGGTCGACGGTGAGCACGGTCCCGGCGACCGCGTCGTCGTGGCGGGGCCGCTGCTTGGAGCGGGGCCGCGTCCCCCGGCCGGGGCGCACACGGACGTCGGACTCGTCCAGCTGCCGGGCGCCTCGACGCCGGGTCATGCCGCCGCGCCCCCGGCGAGCATCGTCTGCCACAGCGTCACGAAGTCGGGCATCGTCTTTCCGGTGGTTGCCACGTCCTCGACCAGCAACCCCGGCACCGCCAGCCCGAGGACGGCGCCCGCGTGGGCCATCCGGTGGTCGGCGTAGGTGTGGAAGGTGCCTCCGTGCAGGGGCCGAGGAGCGACCGCGAGGCCGTCCGGCGTCTCGGCCACGTCGCCCCCGAGCGCGCTCACCTCCCGGGCCAGGGCCGCGAGGCGGTCGGTCTCGTGGCCCCGCAGGTGGGCGATGCCCCGCAGCCGGGAAGGTCCGTCGGCCAGCGCGGCGACGGCGAGCAGGACCGGGGTGAGCTCGCCCACCTCGCGCAGGTCCAGGTCCGCGCCGACGACCCGCCCGGTGCCCTCCACGGTGAACCCCCGCTCGTCGACGCGGCAGCGGGCGCCCAGACGCGGGAGCAGCCGGCGCAGCGCGTCACCGGCCTGCGTCGTCCTGGCCGGCCATCCCGGCACACGCACACTGCCCCCGGTGACGAGTGCGGCGGCCAGGAAGGGCGCCGCGTTGGAGAGGTCGGGCTCGACCTCGACGTCGAGCGCGCGCAGCGGTCCCGGGCGCACGGCCCACCGGTCGGGCTCGGCGTCGTCGACCTCGACTCCGCGATCACGCAGCATCTGCACGGTCATGGCCAGGTGCGGACCCGACGGGACGGGAGGACCGGAGTGCCGGACCTCGACCCCCCGCCGGTACCGGGCCCCCGCGAGCAACAAGGCGGACACGAACTGGCTCGACGACGAGGCGTCCACCGTCACCGGACCGCCCTCGACCGTGCCGGTGCCGTGCACTGTCAGGGGGAGCGAGCCGCGACCCCCGTCGTCGACGGTCACGCCGAGCCGGCGTAGGGCTCCGACCAGGGCCCCCATCGGGCGCTCATGCGCGCGAGGATCTCCGTCGAGGCGTACCGGCCCGGTGGCGAGCGCGGCCACGGGAGGCACGAAGCGCATCACCGTCCCGGCGAGCCCGCAGTCCACCGAGGCGGGCCCGCTCAGGATGCCCGGCGTCACCACCCAGTCCTTGCCGTCGTCGGCCACGTCGACGCCGAGCGCGGTGAGAGCCCCCGCCATCAGGACGGTGTCACGGGCGCGGAGCGGGCCGCCGACCCGGGACGGGCCGTCGCCGAGCGCCGCGAGGACGAGGGCGCGGTTGGTCAGGGACTTGGAGCCGGGCAGCACCACTTCCGCCCGCACCGGCCCGTACGCCGTCGGCGCCGGCCACAGCTGTCCGCTCACCCGGCCGAGCGTACGGGGGCGGCGGCAGCGGCGGCCGTCAGTGCACCAGCGCGGAGGCCTGCCGGCTCACCTCGGCCTTGGCGGTGCGGGTCGCCAGCCGCGCCTCGCGACGGGCGGTGCGAGCGGCCCGGCGGGCGTCCTTGGCGGCCCGCTGGGCTCGCCAGGACAGGCCGGGCCGGCCCTCGGTGTCCACGGCGGCGATGAGCAGACCGCCGCACAGTGCCACTCCGGCGAGGAACTCGCGGCGCTCGCGCCGGCGCTCCTCGACATCGTTGGCCTCCCAGAACCGGTGCTCGGACACGGTGCTGGCCGCCTCCGCGGCAGCCAGCGCGAGAGCGGCCAGCCGGGGGGCGCGGCCGGTGGCGAGGGCCAGCCCTGCCCCCAGCTGGACGGCGCCGTTGACCCGGACGAGCGACCGCGCCTCGGTGGGGGCCTGGGGAACGTAGCGCTCGAGCAGCGGCACCACCCGGTCGGCCACCGGCTTGGCGCGGGCGGCGAGGTCGTCGGGGTCGCGCAGCGCCCGAACCCCCTCGGCCACGAAGACGGAAGCGAGCATCGGACGGGCGAGCAGTCGGACCAGGCTCATGTGGACCTGATTACCACGTCGCGCCACCGGTCAACCCCGGATCACGCCGACGGGTTGTCGGGGCCAGGTGGCAGGCTGGCAGTGAGATGTGTGGGAGATACGCCGCCAGCCGAAGCCCCGACGACCTCGCGGAGGAGTTCGAGGTCGACCGGATCGACCTGCGCGAGCAGCTGGAACCCGACTGGAACGTGGCGCCGACGAAGCCGGTGCCCGCGGTGCTCGTGCGGCGGGACCGCACGTCCGGGGCGGTCCAGCGCCGGCTGTCGGTCCTGCGGTGGGGACTCGTGCCCTCCTGGGCCAAGGACCTGCGGATCGGTAGCAAGCTGATCAACGCCCGGGTCGAGAGCGTCCACGAGAAGCCGGCGTTCCGCCGGGCCTTCGCCGCCCGGCGCTGCCTGCTCCCCGCCGACGGCTACTACGAGTGGTACGGCGAGGTGCGCGGCCGCAAGCAGCCCTTCTTCATCCGGCCTCGCGACGGCGGGGTGCTCGCGATGGCCGGGCTCTACGAGATCTGGCGCGACCCCGCGGTGGCCGACGACGACGACCCGGCCGCCTTCGTGTGGTCGTGCTCCGTGCTGACCACGACGGCGGAGGACTCCCTGGGTCACCTGCACGACAGGATGCCGATGACGGTGGACCGCGCAGGACGGGCGCGCTGGTTGGACCCTGCGGCCGGCGAGGACCCCGACGCCCTGCGGTCGCTCCTCGTGCCGGCGGCACCCGGGAGGCTGGAGGCCTACCCGGTGTCCCCTCTCGTGAACGACGTCCGGACCAACGGGCCGCGCCTGGTCGAGCCCCTGCCGCCCGACGAGCGACCGGATGTCGAGGTCCTCTTCTAGGCCCGGTCGGGTCTAGCGTTGCTCTCCGTGACGGAGCAGCGGTTGGTGCCGACGCCGCTCGGCCCCGCCCGGCTGCTGGTCGACGCCGCTGTCCGTCCCCGCCGCACCCTGATCCTCGGGCACGGTGCGGGAGTCGGTGCGAGCGCCGCCGACCTCGTGGCGCTGGCGCTGGTCCTGCCGCCCCGGACGGGGACCACGGTGGTCAGGGTGGAGCAGCCGTGGCGGGTGGCGGGGCGCCGGCTCGCGCCCGCACCGTCGGTCCTCGACGATGCGTGGCGCGCGATCCTGCCGCAGGTGGGCGTCCAGGGCCCGCTGGTCGTGGGCGGTCGCAGCGCCGGAGCCCGCGTGGCCTGCCGGACAGCGCGGGACGTGGCCGCGGAGGCAGTGGTCGCACTGGCCTTCCCCCTGCACCCGCCGGGCCGCCCCGAACGCTCGCGGTACGAGGAGCTGGAGCGGGCGGGGGTGCCGGTCCTCGTCGTCCAGGGGGACCGGGACGCCTTCGGCCGGCCGTCGGAGTTCCCGCCCGGTCCCTTCGACCTGGTCTCGGTACCGGCTGCGAACCACTCGTTCGCGGTCCAGCGGTCGGCACCGCTGAGCCGGTCGGAGGCGCTCGAGGTGCTGGTCGACCAGGTCGCCGCCTGGTTGGGTGCCCGGCGGGAATGACCGGCGGGACTGACCGGCGGGAATGACCTGCGGGAATGACCTGCGGGAATGACCTGCGGGAATGACCGGCGCGCGCGCCGACGTTCCTCCTGGCGGACCGCCCGTCCGATCCCGAGGAGGCTCCCACCGTGCTCGCGCAGCGTGCCGCCCGGCGACCCGTCGGTGCCGAGGTGTTGGGTTGGCCGGCGTGGACGCCGGGACGCGACGAGGCAGAGGCGCGGCTATCCTCGCGGGCAATGAGCGTCGAGGAGACCCCCGAGCAGCGCGCCGAGCGATTCCAGCGGGACGCGCTGCCGTACCTGGACCAGCTCTACTCCGCGGCTCTGCGGATGACCCGCAACCCGGCCGACGCCGAGGACCTCGTCCAGGAGACCTTCGCGAAGGCCTTCGCCTCCTTCCACCAGTTCCGCGAGGGAACCAACCTCAAGGCCTGGCTCTACCGGATCCTCACCAACACCTTCATCAACTCCTACCGCAAGGCGCAGCGTCAGCCGCAGCAATCGGCCTCGGAGGAGGTCGAGGACTGGCAGATGGCGCGGGCGGAGGCGCACACCTCCTCCGGCCTGAAGTCCGCCGAGGCCGAGGCGCTCGAGCACCTGCCGGACTCCGACGTCAAGGACGCCTTGCAGCAGATCCCCGAGGAGTTCCGGATCGCCGTCTACCTCGCCGACGTCGAGGGCTTCGCGTACAAGGAGATCGCGGAGATCATGGGGACCCCGATCGGGACGGTCATGTCCCGGCTGCACCGCGGTCGCCGCCAGCTCCGTGACCAGCTCGAGGACTACGCGCGCCAGCGAGGACTTGCCCCGGTCGCGAGCGGGGAGGGGGAGGCATGAGCTGCGGACGGCCGCACGAGGTCGACTGCGTTGAGGTCCTCGACCGGATCTACGTCTTCATCGACAACGAGATCGACGGCAGCGGCGACCGTACCCTGACCCACACCCAGATCGAGCGGCACCTCCACGAGTGCGCTCCGTGCCTGCGCAGGTTCAACCTGGAGCGGGTCGTGAAGGACCTCGTGGCCCGCTCCTGCCGTGACGAGCACGCCCCCGAGGAGCTGCGGGCCAAGGTGCTGACCCGGATCCAGCAGGTCAGGGTGGAGATCACCGAGGCCTGACCCACCTCCGTACGTCGGTCGACCTCGGCCCTCCTGGCCGAGGTCGACGTCGTGCGGGTCTGTGTCAGGCGTTGGGGCGCTTGCCGTGGTTGGCCTTTCTGCGCTTGCGCGCCTTGCGCTTGCGGGACCTCCGGGCCATGGCGGCGCTCCTTCGTCGGCAGGTGGTGTCAGGTGCGCGCGGCGGACTTCTCCTGCGCGCCGTCGCCGATTGTCTCACGGGCCGGCGGCACGACCGGCGGCTCGGTCATGGCCGTGGCCAGGAGGAGCCCCAGTCCGGCGGCCAGGAGGACCCCGCCCGGGGACACCGTCTCGGGCCGCGGCGGGAACGCGACCGGCACCCACGGTCCGAGCCAGCCGTCCTCCCACAGGCGGCCCACGGCGTCGAGGACGACCCCGGCGGCGGTAAGGGCCACGCCGTGCACGCGCCGGTTGACCCAGCCGAAGACGGCGAGGAAGCCGACCGCCACCGCGGTGAGCGCGGGGAGCAACGGCTCCCAGGCGGCCGCGCCGAGCACCCCGAGCACCCGCGCCCCCAGGGCGCTGCCGAGCAGCCTGGCCCGCTGCAGCCGGAGCCGGGTGACGTGCGTGAGGCGCCCACCCCGGGCGTAGCCGGCGGCGAGTCCGCCGACCAGCGCGATGAGCACGAGCGTCACACCCCCATGGTCGCCCGGTGTGCTGCCCCGGCGCGTGCGCCACGCCACGCGGAGCGTCGCCGGAGGCCGTACGGACGTGGTGGAATGCGCCGGACGCGTCGTCGGGGAGTCGGGAGCGAGGGTGGCGGAGCAGGTGTGCGCCGAGATGGTGGCGAACGTCTTCCAGGTGGTGGTCGCCGAGGGGGATGCGGTCGAGCCGGGAGCGACGCTGCTCGTCCTCGAGTCCATGAAGATGGAGATCCCGGTGCTCGCCGAGGGGGCCGGCACCGTCGGCGTCGTGCGGGTGCGCGAGGGGGACGTCGTCCAGGAGGGCGATGTCCTGGTGGTCATCGACCCGGTGGGTCGCCCGTGACGGGCGTCGCCGCCGGGTCCACCGCGGAGGTCTCCCACCTCGTCGGTGACGAGGACACCGCAGCGTCCGTCGGCTCCGGGGACGTCCCGGTGCTCGCGACCCCGCGGCTGCTCGCGCTCGCCGAGGCGGCGACCGTCGCGGCCGTGGCCGAGACCCTGCGTCCGGGCCAGACGTCCGTGGGCACGCGGGTCGAGCTCGATCACCTGTCCCCGACGCCCGTCGGGACCCGGGTGGGCGTCCGGGCGGTGCTGGTCTCGGTGGACGACCGGCTGCTGCGCTTCGACGTGTCGGCCGAGCACCCCGACGGCCGGCAGGTGGCGCGTGGGCACGTGATCCGGGTTCTCGTCGACCGGGCGCGCTTCCTCGCCCGGTCGGGAGGTCAGGAGGCGGCGGACCCCAGCTCGAGGACGTAGGCCCGCAGCTCCACGCCGGGGAGCGGTCGCCAGTCGCGGTCGACGGCCCGCCGGAAGCCCATCCCGTGGTAGAGGGCGTGCGCCGCCGTCATCGTGGCCAGCGACGAGATGACGACCGCGCGCGCACCGGCCGCGTGAGCCCGGTCCAGGCAGGCCAGCACCAGGGCGCGACCGGCCCCGCGCCGACGGCCGGTGGGGGCGACCGCGAGCATGCGGAACTCCGCCTCGCCCGGGCGCGCCAGCTCGGCGAAGGGCGTGCCGGGCAGGCAGAAGGTGACCGTGCCGAGCAGCTCGTCGCCGTCGTCGACGGCGACGAGCAGCTCGGCCTCGGTGGCGCGCCGGGCGGCGTCCCGAAGCTCCTCGGAGTACGCGGCGGCGTCCGGGTCATCGCTGAGCAGGTCGTCGGCGAGGTAGGCCTGCAGGGTCAGCTCGCCGACGGCGTCGTACTCGGTGGCAGTCGCCGTGCGGACGACGGGCTGGTCGGGCACGCCGCGCAGGCTACTGCCGCTCGGTCAGCGGAGGGCGGCGTACGGGACGGACGGGAGGTCGGAGCCCCAGTCGTCGGTGCGGACGTTGCGCGGCGGGCGGGCGCCCCAGTCGGAGGAGACCCAGCGCAAGAGCGCCCGGGTGGCCCAGGCGGCCACGACGAAGGGGATCAGGACGAGGAGGAACTCGAGTGCGGTCATGGCTGTAAGTCTGCGCCCCCCGACATCCTGCCGCGAGTGGCAGAACTGACGCCCTCCATCGACATCCTGCCAACGATGTGGCAGACTGACCCGCATGATCCGGACCGTCGCCGTGACCGTCTTCGACGGGGTGGCCCCCTTCGAGCTCGGCGTCATCACCGAGGCCTTCGGCGTCGACCGGAGCGAGCAGGGCGTGCCGACGTTCGACTTCCGCGTCTGCACCCCCGTACCGGGCCGCGTGACGACCAGCATGCCCTTCGACCTGCACGTCCCCGCCGGGCTCGAGGCCACGCTCGGCGCCGACCTCGTCGCGGTGCCGGCCATGCGGCGGTTCGACACCCCGCCGCCCGAGCTCCTCGAGGCGCTGCGCGCCGTCGTGGCGCGTGGTGGCCGGGTGATGTCGGTCTGCACGGGCGCCTTCGTGCTCGGGGAGGCGGGGCTGCTCGACGGCCGGCGGTGCACGACGCACTGGATGTACGCCGACGAGCTGGCGGAGCGCTTCCCGGAGGCGCTGGTCGACCCCGACGTCCTCTATGTCGACGCGGGCCAGGTCATCACCAGCGCCGGCACCGCCGCGGGCATCGACGCCTGCCTGCACCTCATCCGCGAGGACTACGGGGCCAAGATCGCTGCCACGGTCGCCCGGCGGATGGTCGTGCCCCCGCACCGCGACGGCGGGCAGGCGCAGTTCATCCAGTCGCCCATCCGGCCGCTGCACTGCGACACCCTCGACGAGGTGCTCGCCTGGATGTCCGAGCACCTGGACCGGGACCTCACCGTGGAGACGCTGGCGGCGCGCGCGCACATGTCGCCGCGGACCTTCGCCCGGCGGTTCCGCGCCGAGACGGGCACCACCCCGTACGACTGGCTGCTGGCCCGCCGGGTCGAGCAGGCGCAGCTCCTGCTCGAGGAGGGTGACGACAGCGTCGAGCAGATCGCCGTTCGGTGCGGCTTCGGCACGGCGGCCGTGCTCCGCCACCACTTCACCCGGCGGCTCGGCACCACCCCCCAGGCCTACCGGCGGACCTTCCGGCGGCGTCCCGCGTGATCCGGGCCCGGGCGGCCTCGCCGGACGTGCGACCCGGTGGGCCGAGTCCCCGGGGGGGTGGCTGGCGGCAGGCCCTGCGGGCGGTCCCGCGGGAGACGCGTGCGGCTCTGCGCAGCAACGACCTGCTGCTGTTCGGGGCGGGGGTCACCTTCTACGCCGCGATCGCCGTCGTCCCGCTCCTCGTGCTGGCCGTCTGGCTGCTCTCGCTCGTCGTCGGGACCGACCGGGTCGAGGAGCTCGCCGCGGAGCTGGTCGAGGCGCTGCCGGGGGCGCTGGGTGCGCCGGAGGTGGCAGGGGCCGGTGTCGACCTCGGGCTGTCCCTGAGCCCCCTGGCGGCGCTCGTCGCCGTCCTGCCAGCCAGCCTGTACGGCGAAGGCCTGCGCCGCGCCTACGCGGCCCTCGCCGGCGTCGACGACAGATTCGTGGGCTGGCGCGGCCGGCTGGCGGTGCTGCCGGTCCTGGTCGCGGCGCCGCTGCTCCTGCTGGCCGTGCTGGCGGTGACCCCACTGCTCAACGACCTCTTCGGGGCCGGGCCGGGACCGACGGCGCTGGGCATCTACGTGGCGCTGAACGTCGACTGGGTGGTGCTGTCGGTCCCGCTCACCTGGTCCTACCGGATCGTCGCCCCCGACCCGCCCTCCTGGCCGGTCGCCGCGGTCGGCGGCTTCGTCACCGGAGCCTTCGTGGCGGGCTTCCTGCAGGGCTTCGCCCTCTTCCTGTCCCTGCCGGTGGACCTGGGAGCACCCTTCGCCGGATCCGCACCGGTCGGTGCGGTGGTCGCCGTCCTGCTGTGGATGTGGCTGCTTCACCTCGTCGTCCTCGTCGGCTACGTGGCGACGCGGCACCTGCAGCGCCTGCTCGACGGCGGCTGACCGGGTGGTGCGGGCGATCAGCCGTAGCTAGTCGATCACCGTGCTCACGGGGGTGGGGAGCTCGACCGTCCGGCTGACGGTGCACCACCGGTCGTGCGACCGGTGGACGGCGTCGGGAAGCAGCTCCCTGGCGGCTGCCCCGTCGGGTCCGTCGGGGAAGCGCA
>DATHUJ010000026.1:0-27566 GCA_035462375.1 Jiangellales bacterium | reverse complement strand
GAGCGCCCGGTCGTCGTCGATCCCCGTCCGACCGACTGCGTCGACGAGCTTGCGCGCCCCGTGGCGGAAGCCCTGGGTGACCAGCCGCTCGGCAAGCCCGAGCAGCTTGTCGATCCCGTCGTAGATGTCGCGCTGCGGGTTCTCGACCAGGCCGTCGGTGTACAGCAGCAGCGCGTCCCCGCGGCTCAGGCGGCCGGTCACGGGCTCGTAGTCGTGGGCGTGGTGGTCGAAGACGCCGAGCAGTCCGCCCCTGGTGTGCAGGACCTCCCACCGCCCGGACCCGGCGTGGAAGTGCACGGCAGGTGGGTGCCCTGCGGACCGTACGGCGTAGTGGCCGGTCCGCAGGTCGAGGGTGAGGTGGACGGCGGTGGCGAAACCCTCCCCCCATTCCTGGCGGAGGAGATACGCGTTGGCGGCCGGCAGGAAGTCCGGGGGTGGAAGTGACCCCAGCAGCCCCCCGAAGGCACCGGAGAGCATGAGCGCCCGCGTGCCGGCGGCGAGTCCCTTCCCGGACACGTCCACGAGGACGACCTCGAGCTGGTCGGTGCCCGGCGCGCGGGCCGCCACGAGGAAGTCGCCGGAGAATGCTGCGCCACCCGCCGAGCGGTGCACGACCTCGGCCTGCCACCCCCGCGGCAGCTCCGGGAGCTCGCCCTGGGCACGGAGCCGGTCGCGCAGGTCGACGAGCATCGACTCCCCCATCGACCCGCGCACGCCCAGCCGGGCGCGGGACCGAGCCGTGGCGAAGGCGACCACGGCCGTCACCACCACCACGAGGGCCACGGTGACGAAGCGCCGGTCGAACATGTGCTGCGCGCCCTCGAGGACCAGGACCACCCCGACGGCCAGGATCACCGCGACGACACCCCGCAGCGGGAGGGCCACCATGGCCATCAGCAGTGGGATGACCAGCACCCCGGGGGGCACCTCGTCGAGCCACCAGAGGGCGAGGGCCAGGACCACCGTCAACAGCAGGAGGCCGGTCAGGACCGACCCCTCGCTGGCAAACCGGCGCCGGGCACGTGCCCACCTCCAGCGCCGGGCACGCACACCGGGACGTCGCGGCGTCCCCCTCGTCACGGCGCGCAACCCTAGCGGCAGCGAGGAGCCGTTCCGAGGCCGCGAGGTCACGCTTCGGGCACGGTCGACCCGCCCGCTCAGCCGGGCTGGCACCTCGGGCACCAGACGATCCGGCGCGCCCCCAGCTCCGCCGAGGCGACGAGGGTGCCGCAGCGCCGGCAGGGCAGTCCCGCACGCTCGTAAACGTAGAAGCTCTCGGACCGGCTGGGTCGCCGCCTGCGGACCGGCCGGTCCACCGGCTCCGTCGTGACGATCCGTCCGGCGCGCGCCCCGGCTCTCATCAGCCGGACCAGGTCGTCCCAGAGGTCGAGCCAGGCGAGGTGCGGGAGCTCCCGTCCGGGTCGGAACGGCGAGACGCCCGCGCGGAAGAGGACCTCCGCGCGGTAGACGTTGCCGACGCCGGAGACGACGGCCTGGTCGAGCAGCAGGGTGCCGATCGGGGCTCGGCTGCGCGACAGCCGCCACCAGACCCGGTCGGGATCGGCGTCGCGCCGCAGGGGGTCCGGACCGAGCCTGGCGTGCAGCAGGAGCTTGCCGCCGGGGTCGAGCACCTCGCACGCGGCCGGCCCCCGCAGGTCCGCGTAGGAGCCGTCGGCCTCCAGCCGAAGGCGGACCGCCCCGCGGGGCGGTGGTGCCGGCGACGGGCCGACGGTCACCGTCCCGTACAGGCCGAGGTGGACGTGGACCCACCGCTGCCCGGCGAAACCGAGGAAGAGGTGCTTGCCGTGCGCCTCGGTGCGCTCGAGCACGAGACCGTCGATCACCCCGGCTCCGGCACCGAACCGGCCCTGCGGACTACTCGCAGCCACCGGACCACCGACGAGACGTCGGCCCAGGTCGCGGGCCAGGCGGTGGATCGTGTGGCCCTCTGGCACGTAGCGTCCTCTCCCATGGGTGGAGCTCAGGGTCCTGGCCGGCGCGACGGTGGGCGGGTCGACTCAGGCGCGGGACCGTCGCAGGTCGGCGTGTCGGGGGCCATGCGCGCGCGGGACGTGTCGCGACCGGACGAGGAGCTCCTCGCCGACGCCGAGCAGCGGGCGGCCGAGCGCCTGCCGCACCGCAGCACCCGGGTCAGCCGGGACCGGCCGGGAGCGGCGGAAGCTCCCCGGACTCCTCGTAGCGGCTGATCATCTCGATCCGGTGGCGGTGCCGGTCGTCGTCGGAGAAGCCGGTGCCCAGGAACGCCTGCACGAAGGCCAGGACGTCGGAGAGTCCGTGCTGCCGCGCGCCCACCGAGATGACGTTCGCGTCGTTGTGCTCGCGACCGAGTCGCGCGGTCTCCAGGTTCCACGCGAGGACCGCCCGGACGCCGCGGACCTTGTTCGCCGAGATCTGCTCGCCGTTGCCCGATCCGCCGAGCACGACACCGAGGCTGTCCGGGTCACCGGCGACGGCCTCGGCGGCCCGTAGGCAGAAGACCGGGTAGTCGTCGAGCTCGTCGTACTCGAAGGGCCCGTGGTCGACCACCTCGTGGCCGCCTGCCCGCAGCACCTCGGCCAGGGTGTCCTTGACCTCGTACCCGGCGTGGTCGGATCCCAGGTGCACTCGCATGGCGCAGAGTGTGTCAGGCACCCGGCCGGGGGGATCCCTTGTCTGCCAGGATGCGAGACATGCCTGGGACCAACCTCACCCGCGACGAGGCCGCCGCCCGCGCCGAGCTCGTCGAGGTGGAGGGCTACGAGGTCGAGCTGGACCTGTCCGGCGGGGAGGCGACCTTCACCTCCACGACGACGGTGCAGTTCCGGTGCAGCCGGCCGGGCGACGGGACCTGGCTGGACCTGATCGCGCCGTCGGTGTCGGAGGTCGTTCTCAACGGGACGGCCGTGGACGCCGGGGCCGTCTTCGACGGGGCCCGGGTCCGGCTCGAGTCGCTGGCCGAGCACAACGAGGCGCGGGTCGTCGCTCAGGCGGCGTACATGCGCACCGGCGAAGGCCTGCACCGCTTCGCCGACCCGGTCGACGGTGAGGTCTACCTCTACACCCAGTTCGAGGTCGCGGACGCCCGGCGGGTCTTCGCCTGCTTCGAGCAGCCCGACCTCAAGGCGCCGTTCCGGCTCGCCGTCGTGGCTCCCGCGGGTTGGGAGGTCGTGAGCAACTCGCCGACACCGGACCCGGAGGACCTCGGCGACGGCGTCGCCCGGTGGTCCTTCGAGCCGACACCGCGGATGTCCACCTACATCACCGCCCTCGTCGCCGGGCCTTACCACGTCGTCCGCGACTCGTACGAGGGCCGTGGCGGCACCGTGCCGATGGCCGTCTACTGCCGGCGCTCCCTGGCCGAGTACCTGGACGCCGAAGAGGTCCTCGCCGTCACCAAGGCCGGCTTCGGCTTCTTCGAGGAGCAGTTCGACCTGCCCTACCCCTTCGCCAAGTACGACCAGCTCTTCGTCCCCGAGTACAACGCGGGGGCGATGGAGAACGCCGGCTGCGTCACGTTCACCGAGGACTACGTCTTCCGCAGCCGCGTCACCGACGCGGCGTTCGAGCGGAGGGCCGAGACGATCCTGCACGAGCTGGCCCACATGTGGTTCGGCGACCTGGTGACCATGCGCTGGTGGGACGACCTGTGGCTCAACGAGTCCTTCGCGACCTGGGCGAGCGTCCTCTGCCAGGCGGAGGCGACACGGTGGACCGAGGCGTGGACGACCTTCGCGGTCTCCGAGAAGCTGTGGGCGCTGCGGCAGGACCAGCTGCCCACGACGCACCCGATCTCGGCCGACATCCGCGACCTCGAGGACGTCGAGGTCAACTTCGACGGGATCACGTACGCGAAAGGGGCGAGCGTCCTCAAGCAGCTCGTCGCTTGGGTGGGTCGTGAGCAGTTCCTGGCGGGTGTCCGGGCCTACTTCCGCGAGCACGCGTGGGGCAACACCACGCTGGCCGACCTCTTCCGCCACCTGGAGGAGACGAGTGGCCGGGACCTCGCCGAATGGGAGCAGGAGTGGCTGCTCACCGCGGGCGTCAACACCCTCCGCCCGGTCTCCGAGGTGGGCGAGGACGGCGCGTACACCTCGGTGACCGTGGTGCAGGAGGCACCGGAGGACCATCCCGCGCTCCGGTCGCACCGGGTGGCCATCGGGCTCTACGACCTCACCTCCCAGGGCCTGGCCCGCCGCCGGCGGGTGGAGCTGGACGTCACCGGCGAGCGGACCGAGGTCCCGGACCTCGTCGGGGAGACCCGGCCGGACCTGCTCCTGGTCAACGACGAGGACCTCAGCTTCGCCAAGGTGCGGCTGGACGCGCGGTCGCTGCACACGGTCGTGCGGCACACCGGGCGGTTCGTCGACTCGCTGCCGAGGGCGCTGTGCTGGACCGCCGCCACTGACATGCTGCGCGAGGCGGAGATGGGTACCCGCGACTACGTCGAGCTCGTCCTCGGGGGCGTCGACCGGGAGACCGACATCTCCGTGGTCCAGACGCTCCTGGCCACGACACGAGCCGCGATCGACATCTACGCCGACCCTGCGGACCGGCTGTCCCTGGCCAGCCGCTGGGCCAGCGGCCTGCACCGGCTCGCCCACGCGGCGGAGCCGGGCAGCGACGAACAGCTCGCCTACACCCGCGCCTGGGCCGTCGTCGCCGCGAGCCCTGAGCACGTCGACGAGGTCGCCGGTCTGCTCGACGGCAGCAAGGAGCTGCCCGGCCTGGTCGTGGACACCGACCTGCGCTGGCTGCTGCTCGAGCGGCTCGTCGTGGTCGGGCGGGCGGCCGGGCCGGACATCGAGGCCGAGCTGGCGCGCGACGACACGGCCGCGGGGCACCGGCACGCGGCGTACGCCCGGGCGGCCAGGCCCACGGAGCAGGCCAAGGCCGAGGCCTGGGCGCTCGCCGTCGAGGGCGACACCCTGCCCAACGCGCAGCTCGCCGCCACCGCCTCGGGGTTCGGACAACCCGAGCAACGGGTGCTGCTCCGCCCGTACGTGGATCGCTACCTCGAGGCCGTCCCGCGGCTGTGGGCAGAGCGAACCAACGAGACGGCGCAGACGCTCGTGGTCCGGCTCTTCCCGCGGGTGCTCGCCGACGAGGAGACCGCGGGGCGGGTGCGCCGGTGGCTGGACGGCGCCGAGGTCCCGCCCGCCCTGCGCCGGCTGGTCCACGAGGGGTTGGCCGACCTGGAGCGGGCGCTGCGCGCGCAGGAGCGGGACCGCGGGGCCGTGGAAGCGCCGGACGCCCCAGTGGACGCCGCCTCACCCGACGCCTGATCTTCGGTGGACGGACCGGACATCTCCTGAGAGAGCGCCCGATCCGGTCACCGGTGATCGACTCGGCGTGCGGCGCCGCCGACTCAGCCCGCTGCGAGGACCCGCGCGAGCGCCCGGGCCCGCTCGGAGCGAACGACGTCCTCGAGCAGGATCGGGCGGCCCTCCGGGTCGCTGAGCGGGATCCGCCAGTTGGGATACTCGTCCTTGGTCCCGGGCTGATTCTGGGTCCGGCGGTCGCCGACCGCGTCGGTGAGGGCGACGCCCAGCAGCCGCGCGGGCGTCCAGGTCAGCAGCCGGTGCAGCGCCTCGGTGGTCTCCTGCGCCCCGGCGCCCTCGCGCATCAGGCCGCGGTCCACGAGGGCGGCGAGCCACGAGGCCCGGTCGGCGGCGTCGATCGCCAGCTCCTCGTCGACGCTGCGGGCCAGCAGGCCGAGCCGCTCGCGGAGCCGGACGTGGTCCCCGGCCAGGTAACCCGCCGTGGGCGGCAGGTCGTGCGTGGTGACAGTGGCGAGGCAGAGCTCCCGCCACCGCTCCGGGGCCAACGGTGCCCCGTCGCCGTCGCGCTCGAACCACAGGACCGACGTGCCGAGCACACCGCGCTCCCGCAGGTAGTCGCGCGCCCAGGGCTCCACCGTGCCGAGGTCCTCCCCGACCACGAGAGCCTGCGCCCGGTGGGCCTCCAGCACCAGGATCCCGATCAGCGCCTCGTGGTCGTATCGGACGTAGGTCCCGGCGGTCGGCGGCGCCCCGGCGGGCACCCACCACAGGCGGAAGAGCCCGACGACGTGGTCGACCCGGAGTCCGCCGGCGTGCCGGAGCACCGTCCGGAGCAGGTCGCGGTATGCGGCGTATCCGGTCTCGGCGAGGCGGTCGGGACGCCACGGCGGCTGCGACCAGTCCTGGCCCTGCTGGTTGAAGGCGTCCGGCGGCGCCCCGACGTGGATGCCGGCGGCGAGGACGTCCTGCAGGCCCCACGAGTCGGCGCCCTCGGGGTGCACCCCGACGGCGAGGTCGTGGACGATCCCGAGCGGCATCCCGGCCGCGTGGGCGGCCGCCTGCGCCGACTCGAGCTGCTCGTCGAGCACCCACTGCAGCCAGCAGTGGAAGTCCACCTCGACGCCGTGGGAGCGGCGGTACTCCTCCGCCGCGGCGGCCCGCGGGTCGTGGAGCTCCGCCGGCCACGACCGCCAGTCGGGCCCGTCGCTCTCGACCAGTGCGCACCAGGTCGCGAAGTCGCGCAGCCCGACGCCCTCGCGCGCCAGGTACGCCCGGTATGCCATGTCGCGACCCGGACTGCGGGGCACCCGGTGCACCAGGGCGAGCGCCCGGCGCTTGGCCGCCCACGCCCCGTCCCGGTCGACCCGGTCCTCGCCGTCGGCGGCGAGCCGCGTACGGAGGCGACCCCGCACCCGCTCGACCGCGGCCCGGTCGCGGGCGTCGAGGTAGCCGTACTCGGGCACCGCCTCGACCCGGATGTAGACGGGGTTGGCGAACCGGCGGGTCGTCGGCAGGTACGGCGAGGGCTCCATGGGCAGGGCGGGCGACGCCGCGTGCAGCGGGTTGACCAGGACGAAGCCGGCGCCGAGCTCCTGCCCGCTCCACGTGGCCACGTCGGCAAGGTCGGCGAGGTCGCCGACCCCCCAGGATCGCGTCGACCGCACGGAGTAGAGCTGCAGCGCCAGCCCCCATGTACGACGATCGGCCATCGCAGGCGGCAGACCCAGGTACGCGGGGGTCACCACCAGCGTCGCCGTGCCCTCCCGGTCGCCCGCTCGGGCACGCAACCGGTGATAGCCCAGGGGGAGGTCGCCGGGCAGGGCGAAGGTCGCCTCGCCGACCAGCTCGCCGTCCACCTGCTGAGGGTCGACCCAGCGGTTCTGCTGCCAGACGTCGCGCCGCTCGGTGCCGTCCTCGCACTCGACCCAGGCCTCGACCGGGTCCCCGTGCCGGCAGTGGACCCAGAACCACGGCGTCCACCCGGAGCGCGCGACGATCGTGGGCGGCAGCACGCGGCGCCACCGGTCGAGCCGATGGTCGGCCAGCGCACGGCTCGTCGCCCCCGCCGTCGACGCGTCGACCCCGAGCGCGTCCAGGACCGCGACGACCGTGGCGGCAGGCACCGGGACGTGCCGTCCCTGCCAGTCCCAGAACTCGGTGGCCACGCCGTACGCGGCGGCGAGCTCGACCAGATCGGGGGTCAGGGAGGCGGTCTGCGTCACGGCGGAGAGTCTGCCGGACGGTCGCCGAGCGGCCGCGTGCCGGGCAGGAGCCGATCAGCCCGGACTCGGCGGTGCCGGCCACGGTGCCGCGGCCTCGAGCTGGGCCGCCAGCGACAGCAGCTGCTCCTCGGCGTCCGGCCGCCCGCCGAGCATCACACCGACGGGAAGCGCCCGGCCGCCGTGCTCGACCCGGTGCAGGGGCAGGCTGACCGCCGGCGCGCCGGTGATGTTCCAGACGCTGGTCCAGGGCGTGAAGCGGCTCTGCGCGGCGAAGTCGCCCGCCGGGTCGTCGTCGTCCCGCAGGGCGCCGACGGGCAGCGGCAGCCGGGCCAGCGTCGGCGTGAGGACCACGTCGTACGGGGCCCACCGGAGCGCTGCCTCGCGGGTGATTTCCTGAAGGCCCCCTGTCGCCGCGGCGTAGGCCGGCGCGGGCGTTGCCCGCCCGCGGTCGCGGAGCCAGCGGGTCAGCGGTCGTAGCAGGTGCTCACGCTCGGCGGGGACGACCGGCAGGGCTGCGAGCACACCCCAGACCACCTCGAACGCCGCCCACCGCTCCACGGGGAACGGTGGCGGGGCCGCCTCCGCCGCATGGCCCAGGGACTCGAGCAGGGCCACCGTGCGGTCCACTGCGTCGAGACACGCGGCGTCGACGGGGGCGTCGGCGACGATCGCCGGGGAGGTCAGGACACCGACCCGGAGCCGGCCGGGATCGCGGTCGCAGGCGTCGAGGAAGGTGGTCCGCGGTGGTCGGAGCCGGTGCAGGTCGCCGGGTCGAGGCCGGGAAAGCACGTCGAGGAGGACGGCTGTGTCCCTCACGTCGCGGGTCAGCGACCCCTCGATGCCAAGGCCGAGGACGTCGACCCCGTACGGGCCGGGGCTCACCCGCCCGCGGGTCGGCTTGAGGCCCACCAGGCCGCAGCAGGACGCGGGGATCCGGAGGGAGCCGCCGCCGTCGGAGCCCAGCGCCGCCGGCACGATGCCGGCGGCCACCGCCGCTGCGGCGCCGCCGCTGGAACCGCCAGCCCCCAGCTCGAGGTCCCACGGCGTACGGGCAGGGGGGAGGCCGTCCGGCTCGGTGTAGCAGGGCAGGCCGAGCTCGGGGCTGCTGGTCAGACCGGGGAGCACGGCGCCGGCCTCCCGGAGCAGGGTCACCGTCCCGTCGTCGACGTCGGCGACCTGGTCGGCGAAGGCGGCGCTGCCCAGCGTCCACGGCAGGCCGACCACGCGGTTGAGGGCCTTGGGCGGGACCGGCACGCCCGTGAGCGGGGGCTGGACGCCCGCCCGGGCACCGTCCGAGGAGAGGACGGCCCGGTCGGCCTCCCACGCGGCCCGCAACGCGGTCTCCGGAGTCAGGAGGCTGAAGGCTCCGACGACCGGCCCCACGCGCTCCGCCCGACGGAGCGTGTGCTCGACCACCTCGACCACCGAGACCTCGCGGCGGCGGACGACCCCGGCCAGGGCGCGGACACCGAGCTCGTGGATCTCCGTCACGCGGGCAGCAGCTCGTCGCCGAGGAGGCCGTCCCGGTGGGCCACCGCGGCGGCCGCACCACGACCGGAGACGCCGAGCTTGGCCAGGATGTTGGACACGTGGACGCTGGCCGTCTTGGTGCTGATGAAGAGCTCCTCGCCGATCTGGCGGTTGCTGCGCCCGGCCGCCACCAGCCGGAGCACCTGGAGCTCGCGGGGGGTGAGCCCGTGCGGGGTCTCATCCGGTCGCCCACCGCCGGCGGCGGTGCCGGTCAACCCGGTGCCGGTCAACCCGGTGCCGGGCAGCTCGAGGCGGGCCCGTCGCGCGAGCCCGTCCACCTCCGCCGCGAGGAGCACGTCACCGAGCCGGTCCGCCACCCGGGCGGCACCCGCCAGCGCCTCGGTGGCGGCCGACCGGTCACCGTGGCCGACCAGGGCGGCGGCCAGTCGCAGCCGGGCCGAGCCCTGCAGGTGCACGGGCCCGGGCCAGGACTCGAGCGCCGCAGCAGCAGCCCGCCACAGGTCCGGGTCGTCGCCGGCCACCTCCGCGTCGAAGAGCGGCCGCCAGAACGCCGCGGTGTCCCACCAGTCCAGCCGCTCGGCTGCCGCGCGCAGCTCCTGCCAGACGTCGCCCGCGAGGTCGTGTCCCACCTCCGTCAGGCGCCTCGCCGACCGTGCACCGACCAGTACGACCGACCACACCATTGCCGGCTGCTCTGGCTGCTCCTGGAGGCAGTGCCGCACGATCTCCAGCGCCCGCTCCGGCTGTCCGAGCTCGAGGGCGAGCTCCGCGCTGAGCCCGGCGAGGGCGACGGCGAACTGCGGCTCTGCGGCCGGGCCGCGTCGCAGCAGCCTGGCCTCGAGCTCGCCGACCAGCCGGCGGGCCTCCTCCATCTCACCCGTGCGGAGCACCAGCCACGCCTGCAGGTGGCGCAGGTGCATCGCGTGCGCGTGGGGTGGGTCGAGCTCGAGCGCCCGGTCGACCAGACGTCGGGCCTCCTGCCACTCCCCCAGCATCAGCAGCGGTTCGGCGGCGTTGCCGGCAAGGAAGGGCCACGTCGTACGGGTGAGGCCGCGCCGGGTCGCCTCGGTCATGCCCTCGCGGGCGACCTCCACGGACTCGGCGTAGCGCCCGAGCAGGAGCAGGGTGTCCGACGCGTTGATGTAGTAGCGGTCGAGCGCCGCCTCCCGTTGACCGGCGATCGCCACCGCGCGGCTGCGCTCCAGCGCTGCCAGCCCCTCGCCCGTCCGGCCCAGGGCCACGAGGCAGACACCCAGGGTGTTGAGCGCACCGGACTCGACGGAGTCGGCGTTGATGCCCACGGCGTCCTCGTCGCAGATCCCGGCGACAGCGCCGACGACGTCGTCGGCCCCGACCGGCTGCGACCGGACCTGCTCGACCAGGCCGATCGCCTCCCGGGCCGTGCGCGCGGCCTCGGTGAACCACCACTGCAGCATCTGCACGATGGCGAGGACCTGCAGCGCCCCGGCCCGGTCGAGGGGGTGGCCCTCGGGCCCGACCAGCTCCAGGGCGTGCTCGAGGACGTCGACTGCGGCCTCGGTGCGGCCCAGCTGGAAGAGCAGCTGTCCCTGGCGCTCGAGCAGGTGCGCCGCGCGCGCCGGCTCGACCGCCTCGTCGACCTCCTCGACCGCGGCCTCGACCAACGCGAGCGAGCGCTCGGCGTCCCCAGCCTTGCCCGCGGCGGTCGACGCCCGCCGGAGCAGCTCCGGGCGGTCTGCGCGGGCGACACCGGCGGGGTCGTCGACCTGGTGCCACAGTTCGATCGCCCGCTCGAGCATCCGCTGGGCCTCGGCGTGCGCGAACGCCGCGGTGGCCTCGTCGGCCGCCCGCAAGGAGGCCCGGAAGGCACGCTCGGTGTCGTGGGCCGCGTGCCAGTGGTGGGCGGACTCCACCCACACCGGCCGGCCGCCCATGAGCTCCGGTCGCTCCTCGAGCACCTGCGCGTAGCGCACGTGGAGCCGGGCGTGCTCGCCTGGCAGGAGGTCGTCGTGCAGGACCTCGCGCAGGAGCGCGTGCCGGAAGGCGTAGCCGGTGTCGTCGACGACCAGCACGTGGCCGGCCACCGCCTCGCGGAGGCACGCCTCGAGCTCGGCCTCGGGGAGCTCACAGACGGCGGCCAGGACGTCGTGCTCCACCCGGGACCCGCCCACGGCCGCCAGCCTGAGCACCGAGTAGGCATCGGGGGTCAGCTGCTCCGCGCGCACGAGCAGCAGGTCACGCAGCGACTCGGGGAGCTCGCCGCCGAGCAGGCTGTCCGAGCAGCTGGCCAGCTCCTCCACGAAGAACGGGATGCCCTCGCTGCGGCGGTGGACGTCGTCGACGACGTCGGCGGACGGGTCGTGGTCGAGGATCGCGGCGAGCAGCGACCCGACCTCTGGCGGGGTCAGGCGCGGGACCTCGACGCGCTCGATCGCCCGCAACCGCTCCAGCTCGGCGAGCAGGGGGCGCAGGGGGTGCCCGCGCCGCATCTCGTCGCTGCGGTAAGTGGCCACCACGAGCACGCGCGCCCCGGGGAGGACCCGGACCAGGAAGCGGAGGAGGTCGCGCGTCGACCCGTCGGCCCAGTGGAGGTCCTCGAGCACCAGGACGACCGGCTGCTCGGCCCCGAGTCGTTCGAGCAGGGTCGCCACGACCTCGAACAACCGGCCCCGCCCGGTCGGCGAGTCCGGACCCACGGGTCCGACCTCCGGCAACAGCCGGGCGAGGGTGTCACGACCGGGTCCGGCCGCCTCGGCCAGGGCCTCGGCCCCCGCCTCGGCCAGCAGTGAGCGCAGGGCCGCGACGAACGGCGCGAACGGCAGACCGTCCTCGCCCAGCTCGACGCAGCGCCCCACCAGGACACGGGCGCCGTCGGCCACCGCGCGCTCGGTGAACTCCTCGACGAGACGGGACTTGCCCACGCCCGCCTCGCCGCCGACCAGCACCGTCGTCTGCCGCCCGGCAGCCGCCTCGGCGAGGCCCCTCTGGAGCACGGCGAGCTCGGCGACCCGGCCCACCAGCCGAGGACTCGCGACGCGCGTGGTCATGTCCCCCATCGTGCCACCGGGCACCGACACCACGGAGAACGCGGACACGGCTGCCCCCTCCGTCCCCCACTGGTCACCTCCCGACCGCCCTCCCAGCAGCCGGGCGTCCTGGGTCAGGACCTGGCGGTGGACCTCGCGGAGCTCGGGGCCAGGCTCGAGCCCGAGCTCGTCGTGCAAGGTCGCGCGGGCCCGGGCGTACGCGGCCAACGCATCCGCCTGGCGACCGGCCCGGACCAGAGCCGTCATCAGCAGCCCCCACAGCCGCTCCCGCCACGGGTGCCCTGCGGTGAGCACATCGAGCTCGCCGACCAGCTCAGGGCCCGCGCCCATCGCCAGCTCGCCGGTGAGCCGGTCCTGCACCACCGTCAGCCGGAGCTCCTCGAGGGCGGACCGCTCGGCGACCGCGAAGAAGTTCTCGAACTCGGCGTACGGCTCCCCGCGCCACAGCCCCAGCGCCTCCCGGAGGACTCCGACCGCCGCCGCGGGTCGGCCGGCGGCGAGGTCGTCGCGACCGCGGGCGGCCATGGCCCGGAACCGCTCGGCATCGATCTGCTGCGGCTCGACCGCCGCCAGGTAGCCCGGGACCCGCGTGACCACGACGTCGTCGCCGCCTGCGCGCAGGGCATGCCTCAGTCTCGACACGTAGGACTGGACCGTCTTCGCGGCCCGCGGCGGCGCCGCGTCGCCCCAGAGCGCGGTGACGATCGCCGCCACGGTGAACGTCCGGCCCGGCTCGGTCAGAAGCAGAGCCACCAGGGCCCGCTCGCGATGACCGGGGAGCAGCAGGGGCTCCCCGTCCAGCCGGACCTCGAGCGATCCGAGCACGCCGAAGCCGATGCCGGCGTGGGACGGTGCGCTCGTCGGCGGCGGCGCCCCGGTCATCGGTCCGTCCCCCTCGCTCCCACGGCCCGGTCCGCTCAGCGGTGCTACGCCGCCCGCGCGGCAGCGCCCCCGTCGCCCCGCTCACCCAGCGCGGGTCGCGGGGTCCCCCGCCGTCGCAGCCGACGGTCGGCGAGCCGGCGGACGCCGCCGCCCCCCTCGACCTCATCGGTACCACCGGACCGGCGCCGCCGCACCCGTCGGGCCAGGGCGTCGCGCTCGGCCTCCCGGCGCAGCTCCGTCGAGCGCTGCTCGTGCAGCAGGCCGCCTGCGTAGTCTCCGTACCAGCTCATCTCGTCACCTCGTTGCTCGAACTCGTCACCTCCGAGGTTCGTCCTGAGGTGCCGCTCCGCGCATCGGGCGATCGCCGCATCTCTCGGGTCCACCCCCTACCTCAGACGACCCGGCGTCCGCCTCCGAGCCCCGGGCGCCCGTCTAAGGTCCCCAGTCGTGACACCTGCCGCGTCCTACCCGCCCGCCCCCCGAGCCGACGACGCCGACCTGCTGCACGGGATCCGGGTCCCCGACCCCTTCCGGGCGCTCGAGGACCCGGCCGACCCGGCCACGATGGCGTGGACGGCGGCGCAGGACGAGCTGCTCGCGGCCCACCGCACCCGCTGGCCGGGACGGGACGCCCTGCGGACCCGGCTCGCCGAGCTGCTCGCCGCCGGATCGGTCGGGACACCGGTGTGGCGCGGCGAACGGGCCTTCCACACCAGGCGCGCCGCGGAGCAGGAGCACGCGGTGCTGCTCGTCGTCGAGCCCGACGGCACCGAGCGCGTGCTCGTCGACCCGCACGCGGTCGACCCGAGCGGGACGACCACCCTCGACGCCTGGCAGCCCTCCAAGGAGGGGGACCTCCTCGCGTACCAGCTCTCCGAAGGTGGCACCGAGGAGTCCGTGCTCCGCGTCATGGACGTGACGACGGGGGCCGTCGTCGACGGCCCCATTGACCGCGCGCGCTACTCCCCCGTCGCCTGGATCCCCGGAGGCGACGCCTACTACTACGTACGCCGGCTGGCGCCGGACGCCGTCCCGGACGGCGAGCAGCAGTACCACCGCCGGGTCTACCTGCACCGGCTCGGCACGGATCCGGCCACGGACGTCGAGGTCTTCGGTGCGGGACGGGACAAGACGACCTACTACGGCGCGAGCGTGAGCCGGGACGGGCGCTGGCTGGTCGTCACCGCCGCGAGGGGCACCGAGCCACGGACGGATGTGTGGCTCGCCGACCTGGCCGGCTCCGACGTCGCGACCCCCGAGCTGCGCGTGGTCCAGGAGGGCGTCGATGCCCGTGCGTCCCTGCACGTCGCGCGCGACGGCCGGCTCCTCGTGTGGACCGACCGCGACGCCGCGCGTGGCCGACTCTGCGTCGCCGATCCGCTCCGACCCGCGCCCGAGCACTGGCGGGACCTGCTGCCGGAGGACCCGGAGGCGGTGCTCGAGGACTACGCCGTGCTGGACGGGCCGGAGCTCGCTCGTCCCCTCCTGCTCGTCTCGTGGACCCGGCACGCGGTCTCGGAGGTGACCGTCCACGACGCCGGCAGCGGCGAGCGCGTCGGCAGCGTCGACCTCCCCGGCCTCGGCACGCTGGGCGGGCTCTCCGAGCGACCCGAGG
Organism: Jiangellales bacterium; assembly: GCA_035462375.1. Classification (GTDB taxonomy): domain Bacteria; phylum Actinomycetota; class Actinomycetes; order Jiangellales; family Jiangellaceae; genus DASTQL01. The sequence goes on along the minus strand of DATHUJ010000026.1, from coordinate 13,051 downwards.
GCGGGCCCGAGGCGTGGGTCGTCTACACGGACGAGACCACCCCCGTCCGGGTGCTGCGCTACGACGCCCGGGACGGGTCCTTGTCCACGTGGGCGGAGGCCCCCGGCCCCGTCGCCGTCCCCGAGGTGCACACGTGCCAGGTGACCTACCCCTCCGCGGACGGGACGTCCGTCCGGATGCTGGTCGTCGCCCCCACTGCGGAGCCCGACCGCCCGCGTCCCACGGTCCTGTACGGGTACGGGGGCTTCGGCATCTCGCTGACGCCGGCCTACTCGGCGAGCGTGCTGGCCTGGGTGGAGGCGGGCGGCGTGTGGGCGGTGGCCGGGCTCCGAGGCGGCAGCGAGGAGGGCGAGGCATGGCACCGGGCGGGGATGCGGGAGCGCAAGCAGGCGGTCTTCGACGACTTCCACGCCGCCGCCGAGCGGCTGGTCGCCGACGGCTGGACCGACCCGGACCGGCTCGGGATCAGCGGCGGCTCCAACGGAGGGCTGCTCGTGGGAGTCGCGCTGACCCAGCGTCCGCAGGCCTACCGAGCCGTCGTCTGCTCGGCCCCGCTGCTCGACATGGTCCGCTACGAACGGTCCGGGCTCGGCGCCACCTGGCACGACGAGTACGGCTCGGCCGCCGTGGCCGAGGAGCTCGGCTGGCTGCTCTCGTACTCCCCGTACCACCACGTGCACGAGGGCACCGCCTACCCTGCGGTGCTCTTCACCGTCTTCGAGTCCGACACGCGGGTGGACCCGATGCACGCGCGCAAGATGTGCGCGGCCTTGCAGGCGGCGACCGCGGCCGACCCGGCGACGTACCCGGTGCTCCTGCGCGTCGAGCGGGAGGTGGGCCACGGGGCGCGAGCGGTCTCGCGGACGGTCGACCTCTCGGCCGACCAGCTGGCCTTCCTGGCCGCCCACCTGGGTCTCACCCCGTCCTGAGGGCCCGCTCCTGCACCACGCCCACGCCGGATGTCAACCTCCGGCGTGCGTGGGGTGGGGCTGGTCGGGACTGTGACCCCTCCGTGACCTGTCCCCGAGAGGCGTTAGCGTCGGGGGCTGGAACCACGCGCACTTTCCCGCCCGCCGAGGAGTGACCGCCATCCCCGCGCCCGACCTCGCCACGTCCTGGCTCCCCACCGGCCCCGCCCACGCCCTGGCCACGACCCTGGCCACGGGGGGCAGTCCGCTGCCCGACCCGGGCGAACCACCGTCGCTGGAGGACCTGCGGATCGAGAGCACGACGGCGAACTGTTACGACGAGGGCAGCGGCAACACGCTATGCCAGCTCGTCTACCGGGTCACCGACAACGAGTGGCTGGCGGAGTGGTCGCACACCCTGATCGCCAAGCCGTTCATGATCCTGGTCATCCTGGTCGGGGCATTCGTGGTCCGGTGGGTGCTCCACCGCGCGATCGACCGGCTGGCCACGCGCGCGGCCACCGGTCGTACGCCGGGCATCCTCCACCGGGGCAAGGTCCCCCTGGCCGAGCTCGGCCCGCTCGGCGCCGAGCGCCGCAACCAGCGGATGACGACGATGGGGTCCTTGCTCAAGAGCATCACGACCGGCGTCGTCTTCGTCGTCGCGGTGTTCATGATCGTGGCCGAGATCGGCTTCAACCTGGCGCCGCTGCTGACCATCTCGGGGATCCTCGGCGTCGCCCTCGGCTTCGGCTCCCAGGCCCTGGTCAAGGACTTCCTCTCGGGCCTCTTCATGATCTTCGAGGACCAGTACGGCGTGGGCGATGTCGTCGACCTCGGCGAGGCCAACGGGGTCGTCGAGGCCGTCGGCCTGCGGATCACCCGCCTCCGGTCGGTAGACGGCACCGTCTGGTACGTCCGCAACGGCGAGATCGTCCGGGTCGGCAACATGTCGTACGGCTGGTCGCGTGCCGTGCTCGACATCGGGGTCGCCTACGGCGAGGACACCTCCCGGGTCCGACGGCTGCTCATGGAGATCTCGCACGAGCTGGCCGAGGACGAGGCCTGGGGCGAGCTGATCCTGGAGGAGCCGGAGGTGTGGGGCGTCGAGGCGCTGTCGGCCGATGGCGTGATCGTCCGCGTGGTCCTCAAGACCCGGCCGCTCGAGCAGTGGAAGGTCGCCCGCGAGATGCGCGAGCGGATCAAGCGCCGGTTCGACGCCGAGGGGATCGAGATCCCGTTCACCCAGCGGACGGTGTGGATCCGTGGTGAGGGCCCCGGCGCGGACGACGACGGTGCGGCTCCCGCCGGGCGCCAGGACGGCGACGACGAGCGCGATCGGGCGGAGCGCCGGGCGGCGGCGCTGCGCCCCGACCCGTACAAGCAGACGGCGGACGAGACGACCGGACGCGTCCCCGTGGTCAAGGACGAGTCACCGCGCTGACCTGGCCGGCCCGTCGGGCACTGCATCCGCGAACTCGTGCGGTACCCACGGGGTTTGGCCCAAGGCCCACGAGGGACATGGACGGGCGTGCTCTCGCCACCCCGGCGGGCTCAGGGAGGAGATCGACCGTGCAGATCGACAAGGCGCAGATCCTCGAGCTGTTGAGATCGCAGGGCGACGACACCAAGGCCCGGCAGGCCGACCAGGAGCTGCCGCAGCAGGTCGACACCGAGCAGCACAGCGGTCTGCTGCAGAAGCTCGGGCTCGACCCGCAGGACCTGGTCGCGAAGCTGGGGGGCGGCGGACTCGGCGGACTGCTCGGCCGCTGAGCCGATCCGGGCGATCAGGTGCGCCCCGCCCCTCCTCGGGGGCGGGGGCCTGTACCCCCACCGAGGTGCTCTCCGGCCGCAGACGGGACAGACTGCGGTCATGCCCGACACGAGCGACGGCGGAGGCCGGCTGGTCCTGGTCACGGGCGCCTCCGGATACATCGGCGGCCGTCTCGTCCCCGAGCTGCTGCGGGCCGGCTACCGGGTGCGTGCCGGCGCCCGTACGGTCGGCGGCCTCCGGGACCACCCCTGGTACGGCGACGTGGAGCCGGTCCGGGCGGACGTGCTCGACGCCGAGCAGCTGCGGGCGGCGCTCGACGGTGTCGACGTGGCCTACTACCTGGTCCACGCGATCGGCGGCGGCGGCGACTTCGAGGAGACCGACCGGCGGGCGGCCCGGGTCTTCGGCGCCGCGGCGCGCGAGGCGGGGGTGCGCCGGATCGTCTACCTGGGCGGACTGCTGCCCAAGGACGAGAAGCTGTCGCGGCACCTGCGCAGCCGGGCCGAGGTCGGCGAGATCCTCATGGCCAGCGGGGTCCCCACCATCGTGCTGCAGGCCGCCGTCATCATCGGCAGCGGCGGGGCATCGTTCGAGATGCTGCGCTACCTCACCGAGCGCCTGCCGGTCATGGTCACCCCGACCTGGGTCGACACGAGGATCCAGCCGATCGCGATCCGCGACGTCCTCTACTACCTCGTCGCCGTGGCGGGGATCCGCGAGGAGCTCAACCGGAGCTTCGACATCGGGGGGCCCGACGTCCTCACCTACCGGGACATGATGCAGCGGTACGCCCGCGTCTCGGGGCTGCCGAGACGTCGCATCGTCCGCGTACCGGTCCTGACCCCACGGCTGTCCAGCCACTGGGTCGGGCTGGTGACCCCGGTGCCGGCCGGGATCGCCAAGCCGTTGGTCGAGAGCCTGCGTAACACGGTCGTCTGCGACGAGCACGACATCGCCGCCCACGTCCCCGACCCGGCCGGCGGGCTCACCGGCCTCGACCGGGCGCTGGAGCTCGCGCTCACGCGGGTCCGCGACCACGACGTGGCCACGCACTGGTCCAACGCGGAGGTGCCCGGCACGCCGAGCGACCCCATGCCGACCGACCCCGCCTGGGCCGGCGGGTCCCTGTACGTGGACGACCGCAGCTGCGTCGTCGACGCCAGCCCCGAGGCGCTGTGGCGGGTGATCGTGGGCATCGGCGGCCAGAACGGCTGGTACTCCTGGCCGCTTGCCTGGCGGGTCCGCGGGCTGCTGGACCGGCTCTCCGGCGGGCCCGGCCTGCGCCGCGGCCGGCGGAGCCCCACCGCGCTGTACACCGGCGACGCCGTCGACTGGTGGCGGGTCGAGGAGATCGACGAGGGACGGCTGCTCCGGCTGCGCGCGGAGATGCGGCTGCCCGGCCTGGCCTGGCTGGACCTGTCGGTGGAGCAGGACGATCGCGGCCGCACCGTCTTCCGGCAACGGGCGCTCTTCCACCCTCGCGGCCTGGTGGGGCAGGCCTACTGGTGGTCGGTCGCCCCCTTCCACGACGTGGTCTTCGGTGGCATGCAGCGCAACATCGCCCGCGCGGCCGAGGCCGCCGAGGTGGATGGGCGACCTGTTGACGTCGCCGCGCCCACGGGTGCGCCAGCTTCTCGAGATCGCCCGGCCGCCCGGTGACCTGCCGCGGATCCACCCCCGTCGGCAGGACCCGCGGTGATCATGGACGGATCGCCCTCCCGAGCCCCCGAGAAGGGCGATCCGTCCATGATCACGCGGGGGCCCCCGGGGTGTGATAGTACTGATGCTACCCATGTAGCAGATCTACTATCAGCAGCAACCTGCTTGACCGCCGACTCCAGGGGTGATGCCGCCATGGGTGCCGAGACGCGGGCCGCGAATAGCCGTACGGCCGAGGACCAGGACCCCGTACCCACCCCCGGCGATCCAGTCGTCGAGGTCCGGGACCTGCAGATGGCCTACGGCGACAACCAGGTGCTGACCGGGGTCGACCTGGACGTCCACCGGGGAGAGGTGGTCTGCCTGCTGGGCCCCAACGGCGCCGGCAAGACCACGACGATCGAGATCCTCGAGGGCGTCCGCGCACGTTCCGCGGGTCACGTCCTGGTGCTCGGCGAGGACCCGACCCGCGCGGGCGACGCCTGGCGGGCTCGAGTCGGCATCGTGCTGCAGTCCTGGCGCGACCACGCCCGCTGGACCCCCCGAAGGCTGCTCGGGCACCTGGGCGGCTACTACGCCCCGTACTGGACGGCGCGGCGCCCCCGCCCGTACGACGTCGACGACCTCCTCGCCACCGTCGGCTTGCAGGAGAGCGCCGACCGCAAGATCGGGATGCTGTCCGGGGGGCAGCGCCGGCGGCTCGACGTGGCGGTCGGCATCGTCGGCCGGCCCGACCTGCTCTTCCTGGACGAGCCCACTGCCGGCTTCGACCCGCACGCCCGGCGGGACTTCCACGACCTGGTTCACCGGCTCTCCGACCTGGAGGGCACGAGCATCCTGCTCACGACGCACGACCTGGCGGAGGCCGAGCGGCTAGCCGACCGCATCCTGATCCTCGCCGGCGGCACGATCGTCGCGGACGGCAGTGCCGAGGCACTGACCCGCCAGGTGGCCGGCGAGAGCCAGGTGAGCTGGAGCCGCAACGGCGAGCGCTTCGTGCACGCGACCGACGAGCCGGCCCGGTTCGTCCACCGGCTCGTCGAGCAGTACGGCGACGACGTGACCGACCTGGAAGTGCGGCGCGCCAATCTCGAGGACACCTACATCGCGCTGGTCCGGCGGTCGGAGGCTGGCGAGCGCGAGCGGGCCGCCCGGGACTTCGCGGAGGTCGTGCGATGAACGCCAGCACCCACGCCGTTCGACTCGGCACGAGGCGAGGATGGACCGAGTTCCTGCTCAGCCTGCGCAGCCCGCAGGACCAGGGCTTCTACCTCTTCATGGGCCTCGGCACGCTGGCCTACCTGTGGTTCAACCGCGACAACGAGATCGAGGGCACGACGCTGTCGTACGCCACCGTGGCACTCCCCAGCATCCTGGGCGCGCTCCTGGCGTTCGGTGTCGTCATCGGACCCATGTACTCCCTCGCCATGGAGCGGGAGGACGGCACGTTGCTGCGGCTGAAGTCCCTGCCGCACGGCATGCAGGGCTACGTCACCGGACAGCTGCTCTACCACTCGCTCGGGCTGCTCCCGCTGCTCCTCGTGGTCCTGGTCCCGAGCCTCCTGCTCTTCGACGACCTGATGTCCGACGGGCCGGCCGGGTGGCTCACGTTCGCGTGGGTGGTCGTGCTCGGCCTGCTGGCGAGCCTGCCCATCGGCATGGTCCTCGGCTCCCTCGTCCCCGGCGTCCAGAAGGTCGGGACCTGGGGCATGCTGCCGATCGTCATCCTCACCGCGATCTCGGGGATCTTCTTCCCCATGCAGGCACTCTGGGGCTGGGTGCAGGCGGTGGCCCAGGTCTTCCCGATCTACTGGATCGGGCTGGGCATGCGCTCGGCGTTCCTCCCCGATGCGGCGGCCGCCCTCGAGATCGGCGGAACCTGGCGCACCGGCCAGACCGTCCTGGTCCTCACCGCCTGGGCTGTGGTCGGTTTCCTGCTCACCCCGGTTGTGCTGCGGCGGATGGCCCGCCGGCAGTCGGGCTCGGCGGTCCAGGCAGCCCGGGACGCCGCCGCCCAGTGGGTTCGGTGACCGGGTGAGCGACGCCGTCTACAACCGGATCGCCCTCCTGCGCGCCGAGCGGGGCGTCACCCGCCGGCAGCTCGCCGACGCCCTCGGGGTGCACTACCAGACGATCGGCTACCTCGAGCGCGGCGAGTACAACCCCAGCCTGCACCTGGCCCTGCGGATCGCGGAGTTCTTCGGCCTCCCGGTGGAGGTGATCTTCTCCCCTCGGCCATTCCCGCGGATCACCGACAGCCAGCGTACGGCCTGACACGTCCGGGGTCCCGGTGATCATGGACGGATCGCCCTCCAGGGGCGCTCGGAAGGGCGATCCTTCCATGATCACGGCCAAGGCGGCGGGAGGGGGCCTGCCGGGCGGACGGGCACCGGGGTGGGCTGCCGCTGGCTCCGGTCCGGGTCAGCCGGAGGTCAGCCACCAGGCCGCGTACGGCGGGAGCCACAGGTTCCCGTCGCCCCCCGGCTCGACCACGTGGCCGCCCAGCCGGTCCACGGGACGCTCCACCCCGTGCGCCGCGACGACGTGCGTCGGGTAGGGCCGCCACGACTCGGAGACGTTGTAGAGGGCAACGAAGGCCCCGACCGGGTGCCGCCGGACCACCGGGAGCACGCCGGGGTCGTGGACCTCCCCCACCTCCGACCGTACGGAGGCGTGCAGGTGCGGCAGCGAGGCGCGCACCCGCGCGAGGTGGCGTACGCCAGACCACACCCTGCCCTCCACCGTCGACTGGTCGTCGCGGCGGGCGGCGGCGTCCCAGGGCAGGCGCGGCCGGTGCACCCATCGGTTGTCGTCGGCGTGGGCCGGCTCCTCGGCCCAGTCCACGTCGTTGCGCAGGGCGATCTCGTCACCCATCCACAGCACGGGGACCCCGCCCCAGCCCACGGCGACGGCGTGCGCGAGCAGGATCCGCCCGACGGCGAGGTCCCCCCGGGCCGGGTCACCCGACTCCAGTGCCTCGTCCAACCCCGCGAGCGAGGCCGTCATCCCGCTGATCCGGCGGTCCCGGGTGGCGGGGTTCTCCTGGAAGACCAGGCCCCGCGCGTGCGATCCGGGAAACAGCCCGGCGTAGTAGTCGGACAGGAACGCCCGGTGGTCGAAGCCGGAGATCCCCGCCGCCGCGGCGTCCTCGTCGTCGATCGCCCAGCCGATGTCGTCGTGGCACCGTACGTAGGTGATCCAGGCCGTCGTCGACGGGCGCGACGGGAAGCGGCCCAAGGCGACCGCGGTGAGCCGGACGTCGCGACTCGCCAGCATCGACCAGATCTGCACCATCAGGCTGTTGTGGTACGCGAGATCGCTGACCTTGCCGTGGTGCGCCCCCCGGCCGAGGTAGGCGATGAGGTCGGACGGCCCGACGATCGCCTCCGCCTTGAAGACGACCGCCGGACAGGCCATCCGGACCACCGCCCGCAGCGCCTGCACCAGCGCGTGCACCTCGGGCTGGTTCTGGCAGCTGGTGCCCAGCCGTTTCCAGAGGAAGGCGATGGCGTCGAGCCTCAGCACCTCGACCCCGAGGTTGGCGAGGAAGCAGACGATGTCCGCGTACTCGCAGAAGACGTCCGGGTTGGACCAGTCGACGTCCCACTGCCACGAGTTGAAGGTCGTCCACACCCAGGCGCCGACGTCGTCGTCCCAGGTGAAGTTGCCGGGCGCGAAGTCCGGGAAGACCTCCGGCAACGTCCGCTCGTAGGCATCGGGGCCCTCCGGCCCGCCACGGTCGGGGAAGAGCCGGAAGTACGCGCGGAAGTGCTCGTCCCCCCAGCGCGCCGCCACCGCCCAGGGGTGCTCGCGCGCGACGTGGTTGAGCACCAGGTCTAGGCACAGGCTGATGCCCGCCTCGCGCAGGGTGGACGCGAGCCGCCGCAGGTCCTCCACGTCACCCAGGTCGGGCCGCACGCCGCGGTAGTCCGCGACCGCGTAGCCACCGTCGTTGGGCCCTTCCCGGGGCCGCAGCAGCGGCATCAGGTGCAGGTAGGTGACACCGAGCTCCTCGAGGTACGGGATGTGCTCCCGCACCCCGGTGAGGTCGCCCGCGAAGCGGTCGGCGTACGCGGCGTACCCGAGCATCCGGGGGTGCTGGAACCAGTCCGGCTCCAGCGACCGCCTCAGGTCGAGCCGCTTGAGTTCGGGCGCCCGCTCCGCGTAGGCGTTCGCAGCCAGCCGGACGACTTGCTCCACCAGCGGCCCGACCTGCTCGGACGGGTAGACCGCGGCGAGACCGTCGAGCAGGTCCTCGTACCATCGGTCAAGTCGTAGAGCGAAGAGCTCCCGCTCGTGCGCCTGCAGGCCGGCGAGGGCCTCGCCGGCCTGCCGCTGCAGCGCCTCGGGGGCGGTCATCCGGGTGGGTTCAGGCGAGGGCCGCGTCCACGGTGATCGTCGTGCCGGACAGGGCCATGCTCACCGGGCACCCCTGCTCGGCGGTGGCGGCGGCCTCGGCGAACTGCTCGGCGGACAGGCCAGGAACCTCGGCCCGCACCACCAGGTGGACGCCGGTGATGCCGGTCCCCGGCTGGAAGGTGACGTCGGCGCGTGTGTCCACCGCGGCAGGTGGCGACCCAGCCTTGGTCAGCGCGAGCGCGAGGGACATCGAGAAGCACGCCGAGTGCGCGGCCGCGATGAGCTCCTCCGGAGACGTCTTGCCCTCGGGTTCCTCCGTGCGGGCGGGCCACGTCACGTCATAGGTGCCGAGCCCGGAGGACTCGAGCGTCGTCCGCCCTGCCCCCTCGGTCAGCGACCCCTCCCAGTGCGTCGATGCGGTTCGGGTGGCGGCCATGAAGTCATACCTCCGTCTGCGATGGCTGTGGTCCGGTGCTCGCCCATCCTTGCGACAATGGGCGCCGTGAGCCAGCCCGAGACCCACCAGCAGACGTTCTACGACGCCGTGGGCGGACACGAGACCTTCGCCCGGCTCGTGCACCGCTTCTACCAGGGCGTCGCCGGCGACCAGCTGCTGCGGCCGCTCTACCCCGAGGAGGATCTCGGGGGAGCCGAGCAGCGCCTGCTGATGTTCCTCGAGCAGTACTGGGGCGGGCCCACGACCTACTCCGAGCAGCGCGGCCACCCGCGGCTGCGCATGCGTCACGCGCCCTTCAAGGTCAACCCGGCCGCCCGCGACCGCTGGCTCGCGCACATGCGCGAGGCCGTCGACGAGCTCGGCCTGCCACCCGCGTACGAGGTGGTGCTCTGGGACTACCTCGAACGGGCTGCCCACTCCATGGTCAACACCTTCGAGGAGTGAGCGATGCGCTTCCTTGAAGGCCACACGCCCGCGGTGGACCTGACCTACGACGACGTCTTCATGGTCCCGCGGCGCTCGTCCGTGGAGTCCCGCTTCGACGTCGACCTGGCCTCGACCGACGGCTCGGGCACGACCCTGCCCGTCGTCGTGGCCAACATGACGGCGGTCTCCGGGCGTCGGATGGCCGAGACCGTAGCCCGGCGCGGGGGGCTCGTGGTGATCCCGCAGGACATCCCCGTCGACGTCGTCGCCGAGGTCGTCTCCTGGGTCAAGGCGCGAAACCTGGTGTACGAGACGCCGATCACCGTCGACCGGCACGAGACCGTCTCGGCGGTGCTGGCCCTCATGCCCAAGCGCGCGCACGGTGCCGCCGTGGTCGTCGACGACGGGCGGCCGGTGGGCGTGGTCACCGAGGTCGACTGCGCCGGTGCCGACCGGTTCGCACAGGTGGAGCGGCTGATGTCGACGGACCTGCTGACCGTGCCCGTCGGCACCTCGCCCCGCCAGGCGTACGAGGTCATGCACGCCGCCCGCCGCCGGCTCGCTCCGGTCCTCGACAGCACCGGGCGGATCGTCGGCGTCCTCACCCGGACGGGAGCCCTGCGGTCCACCATCTACCGGCCGGCGGTCGACGCCGCGGGCCGCCTGCGGGTCGCCGCGGCGGTCGGGGTGACGGGCGACGTCAAGGGCAAGGCGGCGGCGCTGCTGGAGGCCGGCATCGACGTGCTCGTCGTCGACACCGCGCACGGCCACCAGGACAAGATGGTCGCCGCCCTCGGAGCCGTCCGGGCCGTCGGCGCCGAGGTCCCGGTGGTCGCCGGCAACGTGGTCACGACCGAGGGGGTACGCGACCTCGTCGACGCGGGTGCCGACGTCGTCAAGGTCGGCGTCGGGCCGGGCGCCATGTGCACCACGCGGATGATGACCGGCGTGGGCCGGCCGCAGTTCTCGGCCGTGCTGGAGTGCGCGACCGAGGCTCACCGGCTGGGCCGCCACGTGTGGGCCGACGGGGGCGTCCGGCACCCCCGCGACGTCGCCCTGGCCCTGGCCGCCGGCGCCTCCAACGTGATGATCGGCTCGTGGTTCGCCGGGACCTTCGAGTCGCCCGGGGACGTCCAGCACGACGCCGACGGGCGGATGTACAAGGAGAGCTTCGGGATGGCCTCCGCCCGCGCGGTGCTGCACCGCACGACGGCCGACACTCCCTTCGAGCGGGCCCGTAAGGCCCTGTACGAGGAGGGGATCTCCTCCAGCCGGATGTACCTCGACCCCGTACGACCGGGGGTGGAGGACCTCCTCGACACCATCGCATCCGGCGTGCGCAGCGCCTGCACCTACGCCGGCGCGGCCACCCTCGGGGAGTTCCACGAGCGGGCGGTCGTCGGCCTGCAGGGGGCCTCGGGCTACGCGGAGGGACGCCCGCAGGACTCCTCCTGGTGAGCCGCTGAGTTGGGGCGTGCGAGCCCCTGTGCCTAGGGTGGTGCGGCGTGACCGACACACGACGCGACTGGTGGCGCGACGCCGTCATCTACCAGGTCTACATCCGGTCCTTCGCCGACGGTGACGGTGACGGGCTCGGCGACGTGGAGGGGATCCGCAGCCGCCTGCCGTACCTCCGCGACCTCGGGGTCGACGCGATCTGGATCAACCCGTGGTACCCCTCCCCGATGGCCGACGCGGGCTACGACGTGGCCGACTACCGCGACGTCGAGCCGGTCTTCGGCACGCTCGAGCAGGCCGAGCGGCTGCTGCGCGAGGCGCACGAACTGGGGCTGAAGGTCTTCCTCGACATCGTGCCCAACCACACCTCAGACGAGCACCCGTGGTTCCAGGAGGCGCTGAGCGCCGGGCCGGGGTCCGACGCCCGCGGCCGCTACCACTTCCGGGCGGGGCGCGGGGAGGCCGGCGAGCAGCCGCCCACCGACTGGCGCAGCACCTTCGGCGGCTCGGCCTGGACCCGCGTGACCGAGCCCGACGGTTCCCCGGGCGAGTGGTACCTGCACCTGTTCGACGTCAAGCAGCCGGACCTGAACTGGACCCGCAAGGACGTCCGGGACGAGTTCCTCGACGTCCTGCGGTTCTGGTTCGACCGCGGGGTCGACGGCTTCCGGATCGACGTGGCGCACTCGCTGACGAAGGACATGGGCTATCCCGACCTGGGCCTGGAGGAGGAGGGCGTCCTCGACTCCCCAGACCGCAGCAACCACGCCCACTGGGACCGCGACGACGTCTTCCACATCTACGAGGAGTGGCGCGAGCTGGCCGACTCCTACGACCCGGCCCGGGCCTTCGTGGCCGAGGCGTGGGTCTACTCCTCCGAGCGGCTCGCCCACTACGTGGCGCCGGGTGTGCTGCACACCGCCTTCAACTTCGACTTCGTGAGGGCGCCCTGGTCGGCCGGCCCGCTGCGCGAGGTGATCGACACGACGATGGCCTCGCACGCCACGGTAGGGGCGCCGGCCACCTGGGTGCTGTCGAACCACGACATCACCCGGCACGTGACCCGGTACGCCCGCCTCGAGCAGGTGGCCGGCGCCGACATCCACACCGGTGACTGGGAGGTCGACGTCGAGCTCGGCCGCCGGCGGGGACGCGCCGCCGCCCTGCTGATGCTGGCCCTGCCCGGCGGCGCCTACGTCTACCAGGGCGACGAGCTCGCCCTGGAGGAGGTCACCGACCTGCCCGACGAGGTGCTGCAGGACCCCGTCTGGGAGCGCAGCGGCCACACCCTGCGTGGCCGCGACGGGTGCCGGGTGCCGATCCCGTGGACCGGATCCGGCCCGTCGCTGGGCTTCGGGGACGGTGTGCCGTGGCTGCCGCAGCCGCACCACTGGGCCGAGCTCTCGGTGGCGGCCCAGGAGGGGGTCGAGGGGTCGACGCTCGAGCTCTACCGGACTGCCCTGCGGCTGCGCCGGGAGCTGGACGCCCTCGGTGACGGGCCGATGCACTGGATCGACAGCGCGGCGGGGGTGCTGGCCTTCCGGCGCGACCCCGGCTTCGTCTGCGTGGTCAACATCGGCGGCGCGCCCGCCGAGCTCCCGCCGCACGAGGAGCTGCTGGTCTCCAGTGCCCCGCTCGAGGGCGGGCGGCTCCCCGTGGACGCCGCCGCCTGGCTCTCGACCGGTCCCGGCCCCGAATGACCACGTTCACCACCTTCGTGGGGCCTTCACGAGGCGTCCGCGCCTGGTGATGACCCGAGCAGCCTGGTGGTGAACTGTCGACCCGGCCGTCGGCGGCGAAGTCCCAGGCGTAGCGCAGCTGGTCCCCGTCGGGGTCGGCCGTGCCCTCGATGCAGAAGGTGACCGTCAACAGCGTCGAACCCGTCGCCGGCTCGGCCGACACCACCGGCACCGGGACAGGTACAGGTGGCCGTCGGCGTCGAAGACGATGTCGCCACGCACGTGGCAGCGAATCCCGCGGTCGACCGGCGGTTTCGACTTCACCGTCCCC
>DATHUJ010000025.1:0-47065 GCA_035462375.1 Jiangellales bacterium | reverse complement strand
GGCGATCATGAAGGTCTGGTCGACGATGAAGTGGACACCGAACCACCGGAACCACCACGGCTGGGGTCGGAAGAGCGGCTCCATCGCGGCGCCGTACATGAGCAGCCTGGCGTTGATCACCAGGACGGCGAGCAGGGCGGTGGCCGCGCTCGCACCTCCGGCCAGCATGGTGATGGCGGTGAGCTGGGCGGTGCCGGCGTAGACGAGGACCCCGGTGACGGTCGCTCCCACGGGGCCGAGTCCCTGCGCCGCGGAGGCGACGCCGATCACGACGCCGAACGGGAACACGCCGACGGCGAGCGGGAGGATGTCGCCGACCGCGCTGCGGACCAGCGAGGGGTTGGCCGGTTCGCGGTGCGCATGGTCCAGGCCCACGGTGGCGGTCGCCACGGCGGTGGTGCTCATGGGGGCTCTCCGTTTCCTCGAGTGGTGCCTCGAGGATCGGTGCGTCGTGCCCGTGCGCCATCGGTGCTCGTTGCCCACCCCTCCCGCCGGCGGTGCCTATGCCCGAGCCCCGAATGACCCACGTTCACCACCCTCGTCGGGCCTTCACGAGGCGTTGGCGCCTCGGGGTGACCCCACCAGCCTGGTGGTGCAGAGGGTCGGGGTCCAGGGTTCAGCTCGCAAGTGATCAGGCCGTGCCGCGCCAGCCGCGGGCGCCCCGCCACACGGCGCGCATGCGAGCGGCCGTACGTTCGCGCCGCTCGAGGTCGGCCCAGACCCACCGCTCGACCCCCAGCCCCACCCGGTGGACGGCGTCCTGACGGAGCTTCTCCCGCCACACGACGTCGCGGCCGTCCTCGCCGTCGTACTTGACCCGACCGTCGACCTCGTGCGCCATGTTGCCGTCCAAGTCGAGTGCATCAAGTCGGGCGATCACCACACCGCCGACGTGGACCTCCACCTGGAGGTCCAGCTCCGGCCCGCCGGCCAGGTACCACAAGTAGCGGAAGCGCGACTCGGCGGCAGACTCGCTGCGGGGATCGGCCATGCTCGCGACCCGGCCCGCCGCGCGCGCTCCTCGCCAGTCCGACAGCCGTGCGGCAGTGGCTGCCCGCAACTGACCGACGCTGCAGTCCGGTCGGGCGACCGCCGAGTCGGCGGTGACCAGGCCGACCTCCGCGCCGTGCCCCCGCGCCACGTCCACCGCGGTCCGCGCCGCGCTGGTCACCGGGAGCCCGTCGACCACCAGCACGTCGCCGGACTCGAGGGCACCGGCATGGTGGTGGATGCCACCCTCGATCCGGGGCGAGTGCAGGTCGGTACGAGTGACGTGCACCAGGTCAAGCGGCGCGCCCCACAACGTCAAGCCGAGCACCACCGCAGCTGACTGGTGGCTGACCACCGCCGGTTCGTGCAGCACCATCAGCGCCGCGTGCACCCGCATCCGGTGCCGCTCGGGCTCGTCCGCCGCCTTCCACACCACGGCTTCGCAATAGGCGCCCCGACGGACCCGGTGCCACTCCTTGGTGGAGTGGAACCGGCGGATCTCGTCGTCGGTGTAACCGGCGGCCAGCGCGTGCGGACGCAGGAAGACACCGCGGTGAGCCGCGGTCACGGCGGCGATCTCGGGAAGCAACATGGCCGGCACCGTGCCCGCATCTCGACGACCGGGGCAGTCCATGTCCGTTCGGCTGTGGAAGCCCAAGAACAGGGCCGTGGACTGTGGAGGAGTGAACCCCGGCACCACCCGGGCCATCACCAGGCCGGTGGGGTCACCACCAGGCCGGTGGGGTCACCACCAGGCGCCAACGCCTCGTGAAGGCCCGACCAGGGTAGTGAACGTGGTCATTGCGGGTGCCGGGAACCCCGCGTCAGCCGCCCCACCGACCGGTGAGGAACGCGGCGGCCCACACGACCATCAGCGGCCCGCTCAGCGAGACGTAGAGCCACAGCACCCAGCGCCACCGGAGGGTGAGCACCGCCAGGCCTACCCACAACGGCCACCACAGCAGGGTCGCCCGCGGGACGGAGAAGAACCACGTCGACGTGACGAACGCCGCAATCTGCAGCCCCACCCACGTCGCCTCGCCCCAGCGGGCCCGGCGGACGAGGAGCACGGTCAGGAGCACGCCGACGAGCACCGCCACGAGCTCGGCCCGGAACATCCAGGCGAAGTTCGGCGGCTGGCCGCCCCCGAAGGCCGCGTCCCAGGTCGTCGACCAGGCGTCCCACGGCCAGGTGAACTCCCGGTTCCACTCCTCGGCCTGGGCGTCGAGCCACCCGGTCCAGGACCCGGTGAGCGACCGGACGTAGGCCGTCCAGGCGAGCAGCGGGACCAGCGGGAGGGCGAGCCACGCGACGTCGGGCCAGCGGCGCCGCGACGAGGTCAGCCAGTGCACCCCGAGGGCCGCCACCAGGAAGATCCCGCTGACCCGCACGGTGACGGCGCCGGCCGCGAGCACTCCGACCAAGGCCCACCGCTCGCGGCGGGCCGCGAGCCACGCCGGCAGGGCGAGGCCGAGGAACAGCGACTCCGTGTACGGGGCGGCCAGGAAGACCGCCGGAGGTGCGAGCAGCCACACCAGCACCGTGCGCGGCCCGGCCCCCGGCCCGCCGTCCAGGTCGCCGATCCGCGCCAGAGCGACGGCGGCCACCGCACCGGCGACACCGGAAACGAGCAGGCCCGTCACCACGTGCTGCACGCCTAGCTGCCCCCCGCCCCACAGCAGGCCCGGCAGCCCGGGGAAGAACGCCACGTTGGGCACACCGGTCGGCTCGCCGCCGTAGCCGTACAGCGCAATCCCCCAGTAGTGGTGGAAGTCCCACTGCTGCCACCGGTCCAGCAGCGGAGCAACGGTGTCGTCGGCGGCGAAGAACCAGCCGACCGCACCGGCGACCACCCACAGCCCGAGCCGGCTCGTCACCCAGAGCGCCAGCGCCTCCCGGTCGGTCGCGGGCAGCAGCGCGGCCCGCTCCCGGATCCGCTCGAAGGCGACCGTCACGCCCGGGCCCCGGCACCGCCGACCGTCGCCGGCTCCCCGACCCCCTCCCGGACCCGGTGGGGCGCGGCCACGATGTCCTGGTACGGCCGTACGGGGTCGTGCTCCGGGCGTAGGACGTCGCGCACCACCACGGCGACAAGCCACACCAGCCCTGCGGCGCGCAATGCGACCACGGTCGCGTATCCCGCGTCCGTGACCAGCCGCTCGGTGGCCCCGACCCGCCCGGCGATGAACAGCCAGACCACGACGAAGTGGGCCGCCTCGGCCGCCTGCCAGATCAGCAGGTCGCGCCACCGCGGGCGGGCGAGCACGGCGAGGGGCAGCAGCCACAGCGCATACTGAGGGGACCAGACCTTGTTGGCGAGGACGAAGACCGCCACGGTCAGGAACGCCAGCTGAGCCAGCCGTGGGGGGTGCGGAGCCAGCAGCGCGAGGCCGGCGACCAGCAGCAGCCCCGCGACGACGGCACTCGCGGCGACGAGGTCGAGGCGGTCTGCCGGAACCCCGCCGCCGACGAGGTCCAGGGCGAACCATGGCGACCCGAACTCGGCGTCACGGTCGGCGTTGAAGGTCCAGAAGAGCCCCCAGCCGTCCGGCGCCAGCAGCGCCACGGGCAGGTTCACGGCGGCCCAGGTCGCCGCGGTGGTGGCCGTCGTCACAGTCCACCGGGTCAGCGCGGGACCACGCGGCCGGGCACGAAGGCAGACGAGCAGCAGCGGCAGCAACAGGAGGGCCGGGTAGAGCTTGGCGGCGGCACCGAGCCCCAGCAGCACGCCCACCACGGCGGCCCGCTCGCGGGTCCAGGCCAGCACCGCGACGGCGGTCAACGCAGCCGGGAGGAGGTCCCAGTTGATCGTGGAGGTGAGGAGCAGTACGGGCGCCGCCGCCACCAGCAGGCCGTCCCACGGCCGCCGCCGTACGGTCCGGGCGGTGGCGACCACCATCACCAGGGCGGCCACGCCCATGAGCAGTGCCGACACCTCGTAGAAGCGCACGCTCTCGGCGATGGCGAGGGTCTGGGCGTCACCGCCGCCGGGGTCCGGGTCGACCACCCATTGCGCGGCCCGGGCGACCCAGGCGGAGACCTGCACGACGGCCCCCGTGAGGACGGGGTACTCGAGCGCGGTGTCGCGGTACACGAGGTCGCTGCCCGCCAGGCCGCGCTCCCGGTAGAGCAGCGGCACGTCGCTGTAGCACTGCGCCGTCCACAGCGTGGGGTCCGACCGGTCCGCCCAGCCGGTGGCCCGGCACGGCGCGTCCGCCAGCACACCGAGCGCGAGGACCACGCACGCCACCGCCAGGGCGACCCGCACGGGAGTCCACCAGCTCCCGCTGGTAGCCACCCGCACGCCCGCGGGACCCCCGAGCCACTCGCTCGAGGCAGCCGCCACCGGGTCGTCCCGGGTGGGCAGGGCCACCGGCGTCGGTGGTCGGGGCTCGGCGGGCACGCGCCCATCGTGGACTACGCGGGTGAGACCAGCCCGAACAGGTCGGCCAGCGT
This sequence comes from Jiangellales bacterium, assembly GCA_035462375.1. Taxonomy (GTDB): domain Bacteria; phylum Actinomycetota; class Actinomycetes; order Jiangellales; family Jiangellaceae; genus DASTQL01. The sequence continues at coordinate 42,619 of DATHUJ010000025.1, read as the reverse complement.
GGCGTCGTCCCCGCCGCCCGGACCGCCACCACCGGGCCCGCCACCGCCTGGACCTCCACCGCCGGGGCCCCCACCGCCTTGACCACCCTCACCGCCACCGCCGGACGGCGGGGACTCGGTGGGCCAGCCGGGCAGCGTGGGCTCGGCGGGCGGGCTCGGTTCCGGCGGTGGTTCGGGGGTCGGCTCCTCCGTCGGCTCCGGCTCGACGGTGGGGTCCGGCTCGGGGGGCGCGGGCCGGGAGGTACGGGTGGGGGCGGACGTCCGGGTCGGGGCCGGGTTGACCCGCTCGCCGAGGTTTGCCGGCTCCGGGAACTCCAGCACCTCGGTTCCCTCGAGCGCGCCGGTCATGAAGGCCGTCCACAGCCGGGCCGGGTATGCACCTCCGGTGAAGGTGGACATACCCGCCGTGCCGGACAGCGACTCGGTGCCGTCGCCCTTCCAGAAGGCGACGGCTGCCGCCAGCTGCGGTGTGTATCCGGCGTACCAGGCGGTGAGGTCCTCCGCCGTACCGGTCTTGCCCGCAGACGGGCGGCCGAGCGCCTGCGCTGCCTCGCCGGTACCGTTCTCGACCACCTCGGTGAGGGCGTAGGTGACGTCGGCGGTCACCTCGGGGTCGAACGCGCGCTCGGGGGCGACATCGGCGGAGTAGCGGATGGAGCCGGACGGGTCGCGCACCTCGACGACGCTGTACCAGTCGGCCTGCTCACCCTGGGCGGCCAGCGTCGCGTAGGCGTCGGCGAGCTGCACCGGCGTCACCGACGACGTGCCGAGGGTGATGCGGGCGTCGGGGTTCAGGCCGGGTGCGCTCTCGGGGATCCCGGCGCGCACGGCAGCGTCGAGCACCGTGTCCGGGCCGATCTCCATGGTCAGGTCGACGAACGCGGTGTTGATCGACTTACGGGTGGCCTCGACCATGTCGACGTACTGCCCGTACGACACGTCGCCCTGGTTGTTGACCGGTCGACCGATGGCCGGGTCGTCGTACGGGGAGTTGCCGGAGAACCGGCTGCGCAGCGAGACGCCCTCCTCGAGCGCGGCGGCCAGCGTGAACGCCTTGAACGTCGACCCGGGCTGGATGGCCGCCTGGGTGGCGTTGTTGCGGGGCTGCTCGACGAAGTCCGCGCCACCGTACATGGCGACGATGCCGCCGTCGCCCGGCCGGACGGCCGCGAGGCCGACGTTGAGCCCTTCGGCGGCCTCGGTCGGGAACTCCTCGGCGACGGCGCGGACGGCGGACTCCTGCGCCTGGCGGTCGAACGTCGTGGTGACGCGGAGCCCCGCGGTGTCGATCTCGGTGTCGGTGAACCCGCGTGCCACCAGCTCACGGCGCACCTGGTCGAGCAGGTAGCCGTTGGTGCCGCCCAGCTTGTTCTCCGTCGAGGGCGGGACGATCTCGGGCAGCTCGGCCGTCGTGGCCCGGTCGGTCCAGCCCTGCTCCGCCATGCCGTCGAGGACGTAGCGGAAACGGTCCTCCAGCCGGGCGGCGTTGGCCTCGTCGGTCGCCGGGTCGTAGCGACCGGGCGCCCGGATGATCGCCGCCAGCACGGCGCCCTCCTCCAGGGTCAGCTCGCCCACCGGCGTGCCGAAGTAGGCCCGGGATGCGGTCTGCACGCCGTAGGCACCGCGGCCGAAGTAGATGGTGTTGAGGTAGTCCTCGAGGATCTGGTCCTTGTCGAGCTGGCCGTCGATCTTGACCGCGAGCAGGACCTCCTGGATCTTGCGGGTGTAGGTCTGGTCCTGGGTCAGGTAGTAGTTCTTGACGTACTGCTGGGTGATCGTCGAGGCGCCCTGCAAGGAGTCGCCGCGGAGGTTGTTCCACGCGGCCCGCGCGATGCCCGTGACCGAGATCCCCTGGTTGTCGTAGAAGCCGCGGTCCTCGGCCGCGAGGGCGGCCTGTCGCACGTGCTCGGGGACGTCCTCGATGCTGATGATCTCGCGGTTCTCGGCGTTGAACCGGCCGAGCTCGGTCTCCCCGTCGGACCAGGTGACGATCGTGGCCTGGGACCGCGCGAAGTCGTTGGGCGCGGGCACGTCGACGCTCGCGTAGGCGATGCCGATGCCGACGGCGCCGAGGACGGCGACGGCGAGGGCCGCCAGGCCGAGGCCCTTCCAGCTGACGACGCGCCGCCAGCCGCGGCGGGACTCGGCCTCACGGCGGGCGCGGCGGGCGCGGCGGGCGCCCGGACCGTCCGATCCGGTCGGCTCGGGCGTCGGGCGACGGCGGTGCTCACTCACAGGCGGTCTCGACTCCGGTCGGGGGCAGGTGGCGGCATCGAGGCACGACGGTACGGCGCGCGGCGGACGGCCCGCTCGCAGGCATCCCCGGAAGGACGTCCGGGCGACCCGGATGGTTCCGTCCCGAGAACCTGCGGAGCGCGCCACCGCCGCGTCGTCGGGCGGTCACTTGCACGGCGCGCGGCGTTCACCATATCGTCGGCTCGGTATCTGAACGATGTATCGACTCGATACATCGTAGTGGCAGTCCGGGGCGGCCGGTCAAAGCAGTGACGGAGGACACGCCGACGTGAGCAGACGTGCCGAGGCACTGGAGCTGGCCGTCCTCGGCCTGCTCCATGACGCGCCGATGCACGGCTACGAGCTGCGTAAGCGGGTCAACGCCTTGCTCGGCTGGGGGCGCGCCTTCTCGTACGGGACGCTCTACCCCTGCCTCAAGGAGCTGGTGCGCCGGGGGTTCCTGGCCCAGGACGTGCCGGACCGGGCCGAGGTGCCCGGCCTCACGGGCCGTCGCAGCAAGATCGTCTACAAGCTCACCCCCGAGGGCAAGGAGCGCTTCGTCGAGCTCCTCGGCCGGTCCGGACCCGCCTCCTGGGAGGACGAGCAGTTCGGGGTGCACTTCGCCTTCTTCGGCCGGGCGGACAGCGCGACCCGGCTGCGGATCCTCGAGGGCCGCCGGAGCCGGCTGCAGGAGCGTCTGGAGGCCTTCCGGACCTCCCTGCAGCGCACCCGCGAGCGCCTGGACGCCTACACCCTCGAACTCCAGCGGCACGGCCTCGAGTCGGTCGAGCGCGAGGTGCGCTGGCTCGACGGGCTCATCGACGCCGAGCTGCGCGACACAGTGCAGGGCGACCGCCCGGCACGCACCACCCACGACCTCCCGCGGGGACGACGGTCCCGCCCAGGGGCAGGCGACCCGCCGGTGCGCCCCGCGGAACGAGAAGGGAAGAACACGACATGACCTCGGTCCGCGTCGCGATCGTCGGGGTCGGCAACTGTGCCGCCTCGCTCGTGCAAGGAGTCCACTACTACCGGGACGCCGATCCCCAGCATCAGGTGCCCGGCCTGATGCACGTCCAGTTCGGCGAGTACCACGTCCGTGACGTGGATTTCGTCGCTGCCTTCGACGTCGATGCCAAGAAGGTCGGTCTCGACCTGGCCGACGCCATCGGCGCCAGCGAGAACAACACCATCAAGATCTGCGACGTCCCGCCCACCGGCGTGACGGTCCAGCGCGGCCACACCCTCGACGGGCTCGGGCGCTACTACCGCGAGACGATCACCGAGTCGGACGAGGCGCCGGTCGACGTGGTCGCCGCACTGCGATCTGCCCGTGCCGACGTGCTGGTCTGCTACCTCCCGGTGGGATCCGAGGACGCCGCGAAGTACTACGCCCAGTGCGCCATCGACGCTGGCGTCGCCTTCGTCAACGCACTGCCGGTCTTCATCGCCGGGACGCCCGCGTGGGCCCGGAAGTTCGCCGACGCCGGCGTGCCGATCGTCGGCGACGACATCAAGTCGCAGGTGGGGGCGACCATCACGCACCGCGTACTGGCCAAGCTCTTCGAGGACCGCGGCGTCGTGCTCGACCGCACGTACCAGCTCAACGTGGGCGGCAACATGGACTTCAAGAACATGCTCGAGCGGGACCGCCTCGAGTCCAAGAAGATCTCGAAGACCCAGGCCGTCACCAGCAACGTCAAGCACGACATGGGCACCCGCAACGTGCACATCGGCCCGAGCGACTACGTGCAGTGGCTCGACGACCGCAAGTGGGCGTACGTGCGGCTGGAGGGCCGGGCCTTCGGCGACGTGCCGCTCAACCTCGAGTACAAGCTTGAGGTCTGGGACTCCCCCAACTCGGCCGGGGTGATCATCGACGCCGTGCGCTGCGCCAAGATCGCGCTCGACCGCGGTATCGGCGGTCCGATCCTGTCCGCCTCGTCGTACTTCATGAAGTCGCCGCCGGAGCAGTACGCGGACGACGTGGCCCGGCTGAAGGTCGAGCAGTTCATCGCCGGAGAGGTCGAGCGCTGAGCCGCCCCCGAGCCCACCACCAGGCGGCTGGGGTCATCACGAGGCGTCTCGACGCCTCGTGAGGGCCTCACCAGGGTGGTGGACGTGGCCGGCCGGGGGTGGGGCCGAGAAGGCCGATTTCCGGGTAAGGGGTGCCGTGCCGCATGCTGGTACGCGGCGTTCCCGCCCTGGACCGACCTTGACAGGACGGGGTCGGGCTCGGGAGCGTCGAGTTCGTCCTGAAGCTCTCTACCGTCGGGTGGCAGCGAAGCCGCCGCTGACGGGCGGGGCAGGGCGGCCGCGGGGGACGACGACGGAGAGGACGGCATCGATGACGCGGACCGCGGGAGGACGTCGGGCGGCCGCCGGCTCCACGCGTCGGGAACGCTCGTCGACCGAGGGCCCGGCCCCGGAGGAGCAGGGCACCGCTGGTTCCCGGCGGGAAGCCTTCCGGCAGCGTACGGCCTCGGCCTGGCAGGCCTTCCTGCACGACCGCAGCGTGCGGTCGCGGGTGGCCGCGCTCGTGCTGCTGCCGCTGATCACGGCCCTGATCCTCGGGGCCATCACGCTGCGCAGCGCCCTCGCCGACGCCGCCGACGCGAGTACGACCGAGCGCAACGCCGCCGTGGCCGCCGCGGCCCTGGAGGCGGCCCACCGGGTCCAGGACGAGCGCGACGTCACCGGCCTCGCGGAGGCCGGTGCCACGGGCGAGGGCGCGGTGGCCGACGCCCGGGAGGCTGCCGACGCGGCCATCGCCGACGCCCGCGACGAGCTGGGCGAGCTGGACCTGACCGAGGTGGCCCCGGACATCTCCGCCGCAGCGGGCCGGGCCGAGCGCGAGATGGCGGCCCTCGAGGGCTACCGCAGCGACCGCGACGCCGGTCGCGACGACTTCGGTGCCTCCGGCATCCTCGACTACGACATCTCCGTGGACTCGCTGCTGGGGCTGGTGTCCGTGACCGCCTCCGGCACCGGCGACGCCGACCTCTTCGGCCAGGTCTCGACCCTGGACTCGCAGGCGCGGGCCGGCGAGGCGGCCTCCCAGGAACGCGGGACCGCCGCGATCGCCCTGGGCAGCCGCGGCGAGCCGGTGGCGCCGGAGATCCAGCAGCAGCTCGCCTCTCAGGCGGCCGAGCAGGACTTCCTGGTCGAACGCGCCGTGGCCGGCATGGACACCCAGACGCGGCAGGACTGGCTGGACGCGATCCCGGGCGTCCGCGGCGAGGTCGGCAACGCGCGCCTGGTCCTCCAGGCCGACGCTGTGCCCCCGCTGCGCCCGGAAGCCTGGTACGACGCCTCCACAGCGCGACTCGACCTCTTCCGAGAGTTCGAGGACCGGCTGGTCGCGCAGGTCCAGGACACCGCCTCGTCGACGGCCGACCGGGCCCGCGCGACCGCCGTGGCCACCGGCCTGCTGAGCCTGCTCGTGCTCGCCGGGACCGTGGCGCTCGCCGTCGTCGTCGCCCGCTCGATCGTCGGACCGCTGCGGCGGCTCCGCTCGGCCGCCCTCGAGACGGCGGACACCGGACTGCCCTCCCTGGTCGAGCGGATCCAGGCCGACGGTCCCCGGGCGGTCCGCGACCGCGGCGACGCCGTGGACCCCGAGGGCCGCGACGAGATCGGCCAGGTGGCCACGGCGTTCAACGAGGTGCACGCGACCGCCGTCCGGGTCGCCTCCGAGCAGGCGTTGCTGCGCCAGAACCTCGACACCATCGTCGTCAACCTCTCCCGCCGCACCCAGACGCTGGTCGACCGCCAGCTCGGCGAGATCGAGGGGCTGGAGTCGCGCGAGCGCGACCCCGACCAGCTGAGCACTCTCTTCCGGATCGACCACCTGGCCACCCGCGTCCGGCGGCACGCCGAAAGTCTCCTGGTCCTCGCCGGGGTCGAGGACATGCAGCGGGCGGCCCGCTCCGTCCCCGTCCTCGACGTGGTGCGGACCGCGGTCGGCGAGGTCGAGCAGTACCCCCGGGTCCGGTTCGGCGTCCTGCCCACCGACCTGGTGGCCGCGCACGCGGTCGACGACGTGGCCCACCTGGTCGCCGAGCTCATCGACAACGCCACGGAGTTCTCGCCACCGTCGACCCCCGTGACGGTGACGGCCCAGCCGCTGCTCGGCGGCGGGCTCCGGCTGCAGGTCACCGACCTCGGCATCGGCATCCCCGAGGAGCGTCTCGAGGAGCTCAACGAGCGGCTGCGCACGCCCGGTGACATCGACGTGGCCGCCTCCCGGACCCTGGGGCTCTACGTGGTGGCCCGGCTGGCGGCCCGGCACGGCATCGGCGTCCGACTGGTGCCGGGCGCCGAGTCGGGCACGGCGGCCCAGGTCGACCTCCCCGGTGAGCTCGTCCGCAACCCGCTCGACCCCGATGCCGGTCTCGGTCCGGAGCGCCACATCCCGGCGCCGCAACCGCGCGAACAGCGGTCCCCCGACACGGCCGCCGGGGTGGCGGGCGCGTTCCAGTCGATCGCTCAGATCCGCGCTGCGACCCCGCTTCCCGACGCCGGCCCAGCGGGTCCGGGTCGCGGGCCCGGGTCGGTCGAGCCACTCCGCCACCCGGAGCAGACCCCCGTGGCCCGCTCCGCCGTGGCCTCGGAAGCGGGTCCGAACGGCCTCCCCCGGCGCTCGCCCGCGACAGCCGTTCCCGGCTCCCTCGGCCAGCCCGCCGGTGGCGGGCTCCCCCGTCGGCAGCCTGGGGAGGACCGCGAGCCGGGTGGTTCCGGCGGGGGCGTGCCCCCGGTCGACGCACCCGTGGGACCGTCCGTGACCGACCCGGCCGACGAAGACCTGCCGATCTTCAACTCCGTACGTTCCGCGTGGTTCAGCAAGGGTGGTGCCCAGCAGTGGGGCGGCGCGGTCGACGAGACGTGGCGGCGCGCCACGACGGCGCTGGAGTCCGCGCGGGCGGGCCGCAGTACCGGCGCGGCCACGACCGATCCCTGGCGGGACCCGCAGGACACTCCCCGTACGGGCGGGGGGCACGCCGGCCCGGCCGCGATCGAACCGTCCCTCACCCCCTCCGGCCTGCCGGTCCGCCGGCGGGGGGCGAGCCTCGTGCCGGGCACGCTCGCCGAGGGCGGCGACCCGTCGAGCACCCCGGATGCGGGCGACGGCACCTCCGACGCGGGCGGCGTCGCCTCCAGCCTGTCCAGCCTGCAGACGGGCGTGACGCGGGGACGCAAGGAGACCAAGGGATGGGTCCCCGACCCGCCCGGACGACAGTGACCGGACGACAGTGACCGGACGACAGTGAGAGGAGCACCACGTGACGACCGCACCTCACGAAGAGCTGGGGTGGCTGCTCGATCGGTTCACCGACCGGACGCCGGGCGCGGCCCACGCCGTGGTCGTGTCCGCCGACGGCCTGCACCTCGCGGGCTCGCGCGACCTGCCCCGCGAGCGGGGCGAGCAGCTGGCCGCCGTCGTCTCCGGGCTGGCCAGCCTCACCGTGGGCGCCTCGATGATCCTGCAGGCGGGGACGGTGCGGCAGACGCTGGTCGAGATGGCCGACGGCTTCCTGCTCGTCATGGCGATCCGGGACGGCGCACACCTGGCCGTGCTGGCGGCGTCCGGCTGCGACCTGGGCCAGCTCGGCTACGAGATGGCCCTGCTGGTCGAGCGGGTCGGCGTCGCGATCAGCCCGGCGGCGCGGGTCGGATGACCGCGGGCGGGGTGGTGGACCGGTGAGCCAGACACCGGACGGTGGCCGGATCCGGCCGTACCTCGCCACCCGAGGGCGCACCCGGCCCGTCCAGGAGATCGCGCTGGAGGCCCTGGTGTCGGCCACCGCCGCCGGTCGGGAGCGGCTGGTCGACCCCGAGCCCGAGCGCCAGCGCATCCTGCGGGTGTGCCACGCTCCCCGGTCGGTGGCCGAGCTCGCAGCGCTGACTCGCGTCCCCCTGGGGGTCGCCCGCGTGCTCGTGGCCGACCTCGAAGCAGAGCACCTTGTCCACGTGGCGGACCCGCACGGCGCCGACGGCGCCGACGAGCCCGCCCGCAACTTGACCGTCCTCGAAAGGGTGAGGGATGGCCTACGCCGACTCTGAGGTCTCCGGTGCGCACGCCACCCAGGACGCCCTCTCAGTCAAGATCGTCGTCGCCGGAGGCTTCGGCGTCGGCAAGACGACGTTCGTCGGTGCCGTCAGCGAGATCGAGCCGCTGCGCACCGAGGCGCTGATGACCGAGGCGTCGACCCCGGTCGACGACCTGTCGATGCTGCCCGACAAGCGCACCACCACCGTCGCGATGGACTTCGGCCGGATCACGCTGGCCGACGACCTGGTGCTGTACCTCTTCGGCACACCGGGGCAGAACCGCTTCTGGTTCATGTGGGACGACATCACCCGCGGGGCCATCGGTGCCGTCGTGCTCGTCGACACCCGCCGCCTCGCCGACTGCTTCGGCGCCATCGACTACGTCGAGCAGCGGGGCATCCCCTTCGTGGTCGCCGTCAACTGCTTCGACGGCGTCCTGCTGCACGCGATCGACGACATCCGCGAGGCGCTCCAAGTGGGGCACCACGTGCCCTTCGTGGCCTGCGACGCTCGGGACCGCGAGTCGGTCAAGAACGTGCTCGTCGACCTCGTCGAGCACGCCATGTCCCTGGTCCGCCAGTCCTGACCCGCACCCCTCGCACTCGACCATGACGATCTGTCGGTGCACCGACCCGTACCAGGTCCCATGATCATGGAAGGGTCCGGCGGAGGGTTCGTCGCCGACCTCCGTATCGTGCTGCGGGGCCGGGGTTTCCGGCGGCTGTTCGCGGTCCGCCTGACCGGGCAGTTCGGGGACGGCGTGCTGCAGGTCGGGCTCGCGTCGTACGTCTTCTTCTCGCCCGAGCGGCAGGCGACCGCATCCGCGGCCGCGGCGGCGTTCGCCGTCCTGCTCCTGCCGTACTCCCTGGTGGGGCCGTTCGCCGGGGTGCTGCTGGACCGCTGGATGCGGCGGCAGGTGCTGCTGTGGGCGAACGTGGTCCGCACTGCACTGGTGCTGGTCGTGGCCGCCCTCGTGATCGGCGGTCACGCCGGCCCGGCGTTCTACGGCGTGGCGCTGGCGACCCTCTCGGTCAACCGGTTCATCCTGGCGGGGCTGTCGGCCTCCCTGCCGCACGTCGTCCCACGGCACGAGCTCGTCATGGCCAACGCCGTGTCGCCCACGAGCGGCACGGTGACCGCCGTGCTCGGGGGACTGGCCGGCTTCCTGCTCTCCCGGGCCCTGGGCGGCAGCGCGAACGAGGGCACCGACGTCGCCGTGCTCACGACCGCCGCCGGCGTCTACCTCGTGGCCGGCCTGCTCGCCCTCCGGATGCGACGTGACCTGTTGGGCCCGGACCTGCGCGGCGGGCTGCCCGACCCGTGGCGGGCCGTCCTCCACGTCGCGGCCGGGATGGTCGCGGGAGCCCGGCACGTCGCGCACCGGCCCCCGGCCGCCCGAGCGCTCGGCGCCATCGCGGCCCACCGGTTCTTCTACGGCATCTCGACCGTGGCCGTGATCCTGCTGCATCGCAACTACTTCCACGACGTGTCCGACATCGACGGCGGGCTGACCGGCCTGGCCACGGTCTTCGTCGCCACGGCTCTCGGCCTCGGGGTCGCCGCCGTGGTGACGCCCGTGGTCACCCGTCGGATCACCAAGGAGAGGTGGGTGGTCACGCTCCTGGTGGTGGCGGCCGGGCTGCAGGTGTTCCCGGCCGCGCTCTACACCGAGCCGGCCGTGCTCGTGGCCGCGGCCGGGCTCGGCGTCGCCTCCCAGGGCATCAAGATCGTGGTGGACACGGTCGTCCAGGAGAGCATCGAGGACGAGTACCGCGGCCGGGTCTTCTCGATCTACGACATGCTCTTCAACGTCGGCTTCGTGGCCGCCGCCGCCTTCGCGGCGGCCACACTGCCGCCCAGCGGCCGTTCCTACGCGGTCCTCGGCGTGATCTCCGCGGGCTACCTGCTCACCGCCCTGTGGTACGGGCGGGGGCTGCGGCGGACTCCGGCTGCTCCGCCCACCACCGGCGCAGCTCCCCCAGCGCCTCCTCCTCGCTCAGCGGGCCGCGGTCCAGCCGCACCTCCAGCAGATGGCGGTACGCCCGACCCACCAGCGGTCCGGGAGGCACCGCCAGCGCGGCCATGATCGCGTTGCCGTCCAGGTCGGGGCGGATGGCGGCCAGCTCCTCCTGCTCGGCCAGGCGGTCGATCCGCGCCTCGAGGTCGTCGTAGGCGGCCCGCAGCGCGGTCGCCTTGCGTCGGTTGCGGGTCGTGCAGTCGGCCCGGGTGAGCACGTGCAGTCGGGGCAGGAGTGGCCCGGCGTCACGGACGTAGCGCCGCACGGCCGAGTCGGTCCACCCGCCACCGCCGTACCCGTGGAAGCGCAGATGGAGCTGGACGAGGGTGGCGACGTCGTCCACGACGGCCTTGGGATAGCGCAGCGCGGTGAGCCGCTTGCGGGTGAGCTTGGCGCCGACGACGTCGTGGTGGTGGAAGCTCACGCCGCCGCCGGGCTCGAACCGCCGGGTCCGTGGCTTGCCGATGTCGTGCAGCAGCGCGGCCAGCCGCAGGACCAGGTCCGGCCCACCGTCGGCCAGGCGGTGCTCGAGGGCGATTGCCTGCTCGAGGACGGTCAGGGAGTGCTCGTACACATCCTTGTGCCGGTGGTGCTCGTCGATCTCCAGCCGCAACGCCGACAGCTCGGGCAGCACCCGGTCGGCCAGGCCGGTGTCCACGACCAGGGCCAGGCCGCGGCGCGGTTCAGCGGAGAGGAGCAGCCGGGACAGCTCCTCCCGCACCCGTTCGGCCGACACGATCTCGAGCCGGTCGGCCATCGCCGACATGGCGGCCACCACGTCGGGTGCCACGTCGAAGTCCAGGGAGGCGGCGAACCGGGCGGCACGCAGCATCCGCAGGGGGTCGTCGGAGAACGAGGCCTCCGGGGTGCCCGGCGTCCTCAGCACGCGGTCCGCGAGGTCACGCAGCCCTCCGTACGGGTCCACGAACTCGTGCGACGGGAGGGCGACGGCCAGCGCGTTGACGGTGAAGTCCCGCCGGACCAGGTCGTCGGTGAGCGATGTGCCGTACGCGACCTCCGGCTTGCGGCTGGCCCGGTCGTAGGACTCGGCCCGGTACGTGGTGATCTCGAGCGTCCACGGGCCCCTGCGGCAACCGATCGTGCCGAAGGCCTGCCCCACGTCCCAGACGGAGTCGGCCCAGCCCTCGACCAGTGTCTTGACCTGCTCCGGGCGGGCGTCCGTGGTGAGGTCGAGGTCGCCGTCGTGCTCCCGCCCGAGCAGGACGTCGCGGACCCACCCACCCACGAGTGCGAGCTCGTGGCCCGCGCCGGTGAACCGGCGGGCGAGCTCGTCGAGGACCGGGGCGACGCGCAGCAGCTCGCGGGCCGCTCGGCGCTGGGCGGCCGAGCGGGCCGCACTCTGGTCGGTACCGGTCACGGGGGATCAGCCTACGGGCCTCGCCTGCGCTCCCCTGGCCCGCCCGAGGCCGCCGTTACGCTGGGGGGATGCCCCCGTCCGCGTCCCCGGCCCCTGGTCCGCGCGATCGCCGCCGCGGTCGCAGTGGCGTCCGCCGGCTGCGGAGCGTGACCGAGCGATCCGCCGGAGGTCTGGTCGTCGACCGGCGCGGTGCCGGGGCCTCGGCAGCCCTGATCGGGCGGGTCGACCGGCGCGGCCGCCTGGAGTGGGTGCTGCCCAAGGGGCACGTGGAGGACGGCGAGACCCCGGAGCAGGCCGCGGTCCGCGAGGTCCGCGAGGAGACCGGCCTGCACGCCCGGGTCCTGGCGCCGCTGGGCGAGATCGACTACTGGTTCGTGGTCGGCGACCGGCGCGTGCACAAGACCGTCGAGCACTTCCTCCTCGAGGCGACCGGCGGCGACCTGTCCACCGAGGATGTCGAGGTGGCCGAGGTCGCATGGGTCCGCCTGGCCGAGCTGCCCGCCCGGCTCAGATACGCGTCCGAGCGGCGGCTGCTGGACCAGCTGCCCAGCGACCTGCGCGACGCCCTCTCGGACAGCGCGTGAGGTGGCTGCTCACGGCGGTGACCGCGGCAGTCCTCGCAGCCACCGCCACCGCCCTCGGCCCGCTCCCGCCGGCGGCTGCCCAGGCGCCCGACGTGACAGCGGTGCTGCGCACGATCGAGCCCGCGGCGCCGGTGCCCGGCGACACCCTGGTGCTGTCCGGGACCGTCCGCAACCACGGCGACGAGCGAGTCGACAACGTCCAGGCGCTGCTGCGCTACAGCCGTGACCCGCTGGAGAGTCGCTCCGACGTGCGCCGGGCCGTCGAGGAGCTGGAGTACCGCTACGGCCGTCGCGACGAGCGCTACTACGAGGTCGTCGCCGACCGGCTGCCTCCCGGGGCGGCAGCCGGCTTCCGGCTCGAGGTCCCCGTCGACGAGATCGGGTTCGTCGAGCCGGGGGTCTACGCGGTAGGCGTCGACGTGCGGGGGACCCCCTCCTCCGGATCCCGGCTGACCCTGGCGACCGAGCGGACCCTGCTGCCGTGGATGGACGGGGTCGACGCGCCCCCGGTACCCGTGGCGCTCCTCTGGACTCTCGCCGCTCCCCCCCAGGTGCAGGCCGACGGCACCCTGCGCACCGACGACCTGGCCAGCCAGGTCGCTCCGGGCGGGGCACTCGCGGGCGTGCTCGACGCCGCGCGCGACACCCCGGTCGGCTGGCTGGTCGACCCCGACCTCATCTCCACGCTGGGCCGGATGGCCGGCGGCTACGAGGTGGAGGCCGGAGAGGGAGCCGTCCAGCCGGGCCGGGGCGCCGGAGCCGCGACCCGGTGGCTGGAGACCTTCCGTTCGACCGTCGCCGGAGGCGAGGTCAGCCTCCTCCCGTACGCCGTCCCGGACGTCGAGGCGCTGGCCCACGACGACGCGGTGTGGGCGGCCTCGGTCGCCGCCGGGGCGGTCGGGGCCACCCTGGCCGCCGCGGACGACGACTCCGCCGCGACCGGCACGCAGACGGGGCCCCGCCGGCCACGGACCGACCTCGCCGCACTGCCGGGTGGTGCCGGCGACACCGCTGGGCTCACCGCACTCGCCTCGGCCGGGATCACGACCGTCGTGCTCTCCGGCGACGCGGTCACTCCCGTGGCCGCTGGCCCACGGGGCCGGGTCATGGCCGGCAGCACCGTCCTGGACGCCCTGCTCACCGACCCCGGCCTCGACGCCGTGGCCGCCGACGCCGTGACAGGGGCGTCCGCCGAGGACCCCGGTCTGGTGGTGGCCCGGCAGCGGTGGCTGGCTGAGACGGCACTCGCCGTGCTCACCGCGCAGCGGATCGGCGAGGACCCGGCTGCGCTGCTCACGGCTGCGCCACAGCAGTGGCGTCCCGACCCCGCGCTGGCCCGAACGCTCGTCGACACATGGACGTCCACAGCGTGGGTGACCCCGACCACGGTGGCGGAGGTCGCCGCAGAACCGTCCCCGACCGGCTCGGACCCGGTCCTCGCGCCGAACCCCCCCGCGAGCGCCCGCGCGGCCGAGCTCCCGGAGGACATGGTGGCCGCCGTCGCAGCCGCGCACGCCGACGTCGAGGGCTACCTCCACCTGCTCGCCGAGCCGGACGATCAGGCAGCCGCCCTGGAACCGGCGCTGCTGCGCTCCACGTCCGCCGCCTGGCGGGCCGACGTCGTCTCCGGCCGCGCCTACGCGGCGGAGCTGTCGGCGGACGCCCGTGAGTCGTTACGCCAGGTGATGGTGCTCGTGCCCCAGTCCGTGACGCTCTCCAGCCGGACCGGGGTCTTCCCGCTGACCGTGACCAACGACCTCGACCGGCCGGTGCTCGTCGACCTCCAGCTCAGCCCGGCGAATCCCGACCGGCTCAGCATCGAGACGATCGAGAGCCTGCGGGTCGAGGCGGGCGAGAAGGCCGCGGTGGACGTCCGGGCCGAGGCGGCCGCGAACGGCACCGTCCCCGTCGTCGTACGCCTGTCGACGACGACCGGCGAGCCGCTCGGCCGGGCCCAGCAGCTGCGGGTCGTCGCGACCGACTACGGAACCATCGGATGGGTGGTCGTCGGGGTGGGTGCGCTCCTGCTGGCCGCGGCGACCGCCGTCCGGGTGGTCCGCCGTCCCCGGGCCGTCCGTGCGGAGGAACCCGAGGCCGCCGAGGCGCGGCGGTGAGCCGACACAAGCGCCGGCGCCGCACGCGGACGGGGAGCTTGCTCGGCGCGAGCGCCGTGATGGCGGCGGGAACGGTGGTCTCCCGGCTGACCGGCTTCGGCCGCGCCGCCGTGATCGCCGCTGCGATCGGCTTCGGGATCACCGCCGAGACGTTCAACATCCCCAACACGATCCCGAACACCCTCTACATCCTCGTCGCCGGCGGGGTGCTGAACTCCGTGCTGGTCCCGCAGCTGGTCCGGGCCATGCGCAACGACGAGGACCAGGGCGAGGCCTACGCGCAGCGGCTCTACAGCGTCGTCGTCGTGGTACTGCTGGTCGCATCGGTGCTCGCGGTCCTGCTGGCCCCGTGGCTGGTCCAGCTCTTCGTGTCGGCCGAGTACACGAGCAATCCGGACCTGCGCCCGTTCTTCGACTCCATGGTGTGGTTCGCCCGGTTCTGCCTCCCGCAGATCTTCTTCTACGGTCTCTACGTCGTCCTCGGGCAGATGCTCAACGCTCGCGGCCGCTTCGGGCCGTACATGTGGGCGCCGGTCGCCAACAACCTCGTCGCCATCGCCGTGTTCGGTGCCTTCCTCGTCGTCGTCGGTCCGATCACGCGCGAGCCGCTGACCGTCGAACAGGTGGCCTGGCTGGGGCTCGGGTCGACCGCCGGCATCGCCCTCCAGGCGCTGGTGCTCTACCCGGTCCTGCGGGCCAGCGGCCTCCGCTTGCGGCTCCGCCGCGACGTCCGCGGTGTGGGGCTGGGCAAGGCGGGACGCCTCGGCCTCTGGACGGTCGCCTTCGTGCTCGTCAACCAGCTCGCGTTCGTCGTGGTGGTCAAGGTGGCCTCCGGGGGTGCCGTCGCCTCTCTCGACCCGGAGCGCGGCGGTGCCTACGGGTACTCCGTCTACGCCAACGCCTTCCTCCTGGTGATGGTCCCGCACGCCGTCATCACCGTCTCGCTGGCCACGGCCCTGCTCCCCGGGATGAGCCGGCTGGCGGCCGACGGGGACCTGGAGACCCTGCGAGTGCGCCTGGTGGGGGCCCTGCGGGCGTGCCTGGCGGTGATGGTGCCCGTGGCGGGGCTGCTCGCCGTGCTCGCGATCCCCGTGGCCGGCACGATCTTCGGCTTCGGGGGGGCCGCGCAGGACTCCGGCCAGGTCGCTCTGGTGGTCATCGCCTTCGCCCCGGGACTGGTCGCCTTCACGGCCCACTACCTGGCGCTGCGCGGCTTCTACGCGCTCGAGGACACCCGGACGCCGTTCTTCGTGCAGATCGCGGTCGCCGTGACGCTGGCAGCCAACGCGGTCGTCGTCCGCTACGTCTACGACGTCCGGTACACCGCGGCCGGCCTCGGGTTGGGGTGGAGCATCGCGTACGTGGTGGGCGCGGGCACCAGCCTGGCCGTGCTCGGCCACCGGATCGGGCGGCTCGGCCAGTGGCGGCTCCTGGCGCACGTCGCGCGGCTCGTGCTCGCGTCGCTCCCCGCCGTCGCCGTCGCCGCCGGGGTGGTCCTCGCACTCGGACGTGCCCTCGAGGGTGGCGACGTGCTGAGGTCGGCGGTCCAGGCCGCCGCGGGCGGGCTGGCGGCGGTGCTGACCTTCTTCCTCACGACCCGCGTGGTCCGGGTGCGGGAGGTCGACGACGCCGTCACGGCCGTGGCGCGGCGCGTCCGGCCTGACAGGTCCTCCGGCGGTGGGCCCCCTACCATGGGGCCCTCGGGCGGGCAGCGCCCCGGTGACGACACGGGCGACGACCCGGCCGCACGGGCGACGACGGGAGGGTCGTGACCTCGCAGGCGGTGGGACCGGGTTGGCGGCTCGCCGGGCGCTACCGGCTCGAGGACCTGCTCGAGGAGGCGGCCGGGGTCCGCACCTGGAAGGCCGTGGACGAAGTGCTCCAGCGCCCGGTGCTGGTGCAGACCGTGCCTGGCGACGACCTCCGCAGCGCGGAGCTGGCCCGGTCCGCCCGGGCCGCCTCCGTCGTCACCGACACCCGGTTCCTGCGGGTGCTCGACGTCGCGGAGGACGGGCCGACGACCTATGTGGTCCGCGAGTGGGTGTCCGGCCACAACCTCGCCGCGGTGCTCGCCGCCGGCCCCCTCCCGCCGGACCAGGCGGCCACCCTGACCCGCGAGGTTGCCGACGCGCTGTCGGTCGCCCACCGCCAGGGCCTTTCCCACCTGTGCCTCGACCCGGCCTCCGTGGTCGTCGC
Source organism: Jiangellales bacterium (assembly GCA_035462375.1). Classification (GTDB taxonomy): domain Bacteria; phylum Actinomycetota; class Actinomycetes; order Jiangellales; family Jiangellaceae; genus DASTQL01. The sequence continues at coordinate 26,044 of DATHUJ010000025.1, read as the reverse complement.
CCCCGACGGTGCCGTCAAGGTCGTCGGGCTGGCGACCGAGGCGGTGGTCCGGGAGCGCAGCGTCGAGGACCCCGCACGCGAGGACGCCCTGGGCCTGGGGCGGCTGCTCTACTCGGCGCTGACCGGGCGCTGGCCCGGGCCGTCGGCCACGACCCTCCCGGCTGCCCCGGTCGTCGACGGTCGCGTCGCGTCGCCGCGCCAGGTACGTCCCGGGATCCCACGGGCGCTCGACGAGACGGTCGACCGGGCGCTGGCGACGCCGGGCCGGCAGCACGGCAGCACGCTCGGCTCCCCGGCCGAGGTGCTCGCGGCCGTGACCTCCGTCGGCGAGACCGCCCGGCGCGGCGCGCTGCGGGCGATCGCGCACGACGCCGGGACCCGGGACGTCCCCCAGCCCCCCGGTCCCCCGGCGCTCATCCCCCACGACGGGCGGCCTCCTGTGCACGCCGCGCGGGTGGCGGAACCACTGCCCGTGGAGCACTCGGCTCCCGGAGACCGACGCGCCATCCGGGCGCTGGCCGTCGTCGCCGCCCTGCTCTTCCTGGTGGGAGCCACCCTGCTGGGTCTGCAGCTGCTCGTGGGGGATCTCACGGGGGGCGACGAGTCCGCCACGGCGGGGACCGACCCGCCGGCGGCTGCCGAAGAGCCCGTCGCGGAGGAGTCCCCCGTGGGGGAGCCGCAGGCCCTGGCGGTGAACGTGGTCACCGACTACGACCCGCCCCCGGGCGGCAACGGCGAGGAGAACCCCGACACGGCCGGGCTGGCCCGGGACGGCGACCCGGAGACCGTCTGGCGCACCCAGACCTACTACGACCCGATGGAGCTGCAGAAGCCCGGGGTCGGCCTGGTGCTGGACCTCGGCGAGCCGCGGACCGTGCGCTCGGTCCAGCTGCTGCTCGAGGGTGAGACCTCGGGCGTCGAGATCCGGGTCGCCCCCGAGGACGCCGACGTCGCGCCGGAGCAGCCGGACGGCTGGACCGTGGTGGCGGCGGAGGAGGACGCGGGGACGAGTGTGGAGCTGACCCTCGCGGAGCCGGTACGCACCGGGTGGGTGCTCGTGTGGTTCACGCGGCTGCCGGCGGTGGGTGAGGACTTCCGCGGAGGCATCGCCGAGGTCGTGGTGCTCGGATGACCTCGCCCGAGGCCACCGCCCCGGACCACGGACCCGACGAACAGACCGCGACCGTGGTGGATGCCGGCCCCGACGACGAGGCCACCGTCCGGCTGGGCGACGTCGACGACGTCGACGAGACGCTCCTGCGGGCCCATGTCGAGGGGGACACCGAGGCCTTCGGCCGGCTCGTGGCGCGACACCGGGACCGGCTGTGGGCCGTCGCGGTCCGGACCGTCGGCGACCGGGAGGAGGCTGCCGACGCCCTGCAGGACGCGTTGGTCAACGCCTTCCGCCGGGCCGAGGGCTTCCGTGGCGAGTCGCGCGTGACGACGTGGCTCCACCGCATCGTGGTCAACGCCTGCCTCGACCGACTCCGCCGCAGTGCCGTCCGCGCTGCCGACCCGCTGCCCGACGACGACCACGACGGACGGCTCGCCGGACCCGCCGGCCGGGACCCCGGGGAGCAGGCGAGCCTTCGCGGTGACGTTCAGGCGGCCCTCGCGACTCTGCCGGCGGAGCAGCGGGCCGCAGTCGTCCTGGTCGACATGCTGGGCTACCCGGTCGAGGACGTCGCCGAGGTCCTGGAGTGTGCCGTCGGTACGGTGAAGTCGCGCTGCGCCCGTGGTCGCGTCCGCCTCGTCCCGCTCCTCGCCCCCGGTCGTCGCACGCCGCCCGCACCGGCAGGGAACCCCGCCGCCCGTCCGCCCGTCCCACCACAGGACGAAGCCCGAGCCGCGGGAGGAGGAGGAGACCGGTGACCGCCGACGAGCGGAGCACGCACCCGGGCACCAGCGAGCTGGCCGACCTCGACGCCGGTCTCCTCGACCGCGACCGGGCCAACGGCGTGCGCGAGCACCTGGCGGCCTGCGCAGCGTGCGCCCAGGAGAGCGCCGCCTTCCTCGCCGTCCGATCGGCCCTGGCGGCCGAGCCGGACCCCGGGCCGGTGCCCCCCGACGTGGCCGCCCGCCTCGACGAGGCCCTGGCCGTCGCGGCGGCCGAGCGGGGCCTGCCCCTGGGGCCCCCTGCCCCGGAGCAGCCGGTCGACGAGCTCTCCGCCCGCCGGCGGATGCTGCCTCGGCTGCTCGCGGCCGCGGCCGCCGTGGGGATCGTCGGGATCGGTGCGTGGGCGGCCCTGGGTGGGGTGAGCGGCGGTGGCGGTGACGCGACTACGGCCGGCGGCGCGGACACCGCCCGGGAGCTGTCCACCGCCGACGCACCCGCCGGGGAGGCCGACGACGCGGCGGGGGCGGCGGAGGCCCCGACGACGACCGAGCCCGAGACCCTCCTCGACGAGCCGGAGGCCCCCGCCGAGGAGGAGGCCGCCGTCCCGCCCGCGCCCGAGGCGGCACCGCCGCCCACCGAGGAGGAGGACCGGCAGCGGCTGACCGCCCTGACCGCCGCGGTGGCCGCCGGGGAGCCCGCCCCGCAGAGCGGGCCACCCGGCTGTGGCGAGGCCTACGCCGAGGCCGACGGCACGGGCCTGATCGCGGCCGTCCCCACCACGTACGAGGGGGTGGACGCCGTCCTCCTCGTGGTGCCGGGCCCGGGGTTCGGCGTCAACACCGGCGTCGTCGTCCCCACCTGCGACGCGCTCCCCGGCGACGAGTTGACCACCGTCGAGATCACCCCCTGACGGTCCACGCAGGGCCACACCCGGCCCCCGGGGGGACGACCCCGTGGGCCGGGCGGCGCCGGGCGGGGAATGCCGCGGACCCTAGGATCGGTTGAGCAGGCGCAGCCCCTCCCCGTCGCCAGAGAGGTCCAGCGTGACCGAGGTCCGCAACGTCGTCATCATCGGCTCCGGCCCCGCCGGGTACACGGCTGCCGTCTACGCCGCCCGGGCCCGGCTGGCCCCGGTGGTGCTGGAGGGCTCGGTCACCGCCGGTGGTGCCCTGATGACCACCACGGACGTGGAGAACTACCCCGGCTTCGCCGAGGGGATCATGGGGCCCGAGCTGATGGAGGCGATGCGCGCCCAGGCGGAGCGCTTCGGGGCCGAGATCGTCACCGACGACGCGGTCGAGGTCGACCTGACCGGGCCGGTCAAGACGGTCCGCGACGGGTCCGGCCGGGAGTACCGCGCCCGTGCGGTGATCCTCGCCATGGGCTCCGGCTACCGCGAGCTCGGGGTCGAGGGCGAGAAGCGGCTCTCCGGGCACGGCGTGTCCTGGTGCGCCACCTGCGACGGGTTCTTCTTCCGGGAGCGGGAGATCGCGGTGGTCGGTGGCGGCGACTCCGCAGTGGAGGAGGCGACCTTCCTCACCCGCTTCGCCAGCAAGGTCTACGTCATCCACCGCCGCGACGAGCTGCGCGCCTCCAAGGTGATGCAGGAGCGCGCCTTCGCCAACGACAAGATCGAGTTCGTCTGGAACACCGAGGTCGTCTCGGTCCTCGGTGAGGACAAGGTCTCCGGCGTGCGGCTGCGCGACACCCGCACCGGTGCGGAGCGTGAGCTCGCGGTCAGCGGCCTGTTCGTCGCCATCGGCCACGACCCTCGCTCGGAGCTGGTCCGCGGCCAGGTGCGCACCGACAGCGACGGCTACGTGCTGGTCGACCACCCGTCCACCCGCACCGACGCCGCCGGCGTGTTCGCCGCCGGCGACCTCGTCGACCACATCTACCGTCAGGCGGTCACCGCCGCCAGCACCGGCTGCCAGGCCGCCCTCGACGCAGAGCGTTACCTCGCGGCCCTCGACGACAGCGAGGTCGTGGGCGCGGTGGCCGTGGCCGACGCGGTCGGCGCCGAAGTCTGACCACCGTATCCGTCACCCGGAAGGAGCCCCGTGGGCAACGTCAAGGCCGTCACCGACAAGGACTTCACCGAGGCCGTCCTGCAGCACGACAAGCCCGTCGTCGTCGACTTCTGGGCCGAGTGGTGCGGGCCCTGCCGGCTCGTCGCCCCCGTGCTCGAGGAGATCGCCGCCAAGCACGGGGACAAGATCACCGTGGTCAAGCTCAACGTCGACGAGAACCCCGAGACAGCGGCGGCCTACCGGGTGACCTCGATCCCGACGCTCAACGTCTACCAGGGCGGCCAGGTGGTCAAGCAGGTCATCGGCGCCCAGCCCAAGGCCCGACTGCTCGGCCACCTCGAGGAGTACATCGCCTGACCGGGAGTTCATCGCCTGACCCGGGCGCCGTTTCCCAGTCGGCCGCCCCACCCCGTACGCTGCGTGCGCCTGCCGTGACCACCACGAGCCGACGACGAGGACCCGCCCGCGATGACCCCCCTGTACCGCCTCGGCGACACCGGGCCTGCGGTGGCCGAGATCCGGTCCAAGCTCGAGCAGCTCGGCGTCGTGACCACGGGCGGTGCGACTCCGGACGTCTTCGACGCCGCGTTGGACGACGCGGTCCGGCACTTCCAGCAGGAGCGGGGGGTCACGGCCGACGGCATCGTGGGGGAGCAGACCTACCGGCTGCTGGAGGAGGCCCGGTGGCGGCTCGGTGACCGGCTGCTCTCCTACGTCGTGGCCAACCCGCAGGCCGGTGACGACGTCCTGGCCCTGCAGCGGCGGCTGACCGAGCTGGGCTTCGACGTCGGGCGGGTCGACGGGGTCTTCGAGGGGCGGACCGCGTCGGCGCTGCGGGAGTTCCAGCGCAACGTCGGCATCCCGGCCGACGGGACCTGCGGGCCGAGCACCTTCAAGGCGCTCGACCGGCTGACCCCCCGGGTCACGGGTGGCCGCCCCGACACGCTGCGCGCATCGGAGGCGCTGCGCCGCGCCGGCAAGCGCCTGTCCGGCAAGATCGTCGTGCTGGACCCCGGCCACGGCGGCGCCGACCGGGGCTACGTGGCCCACGGCCTGGAGGAGGCTGCCGTCGTCGAGGACCTGGCCGCCCGGCTGGAGGGACGCCTGGCCGCCACCGGGGTCCAGGTGTTGCTGACCCGGGGAAGGCACCAGGAGACCGAGCTGGACGAGCCCAGCCGGGCCGCCTTCGCCAACGAGACCGGTGCCAACCTGGTGATCTCGCTGCATGTCGACGCCCACCCCAACCCCGATGCGCAGGGTGTGGCCACCTACTACTACGGCAGCGACCGGCCGGGGGCCAACAGCGTGATCGGCGAGCAGATCGCCGGGCTGATCCAGCGCGAGATCGTCGCGCGCACCGACCTGCTCGACTGCCACACGCACGCGAAGACGTGGGACCTGCTCCGGCACACCCGGATGGCGGCCGTGCGCCTGGAGCTCGGCTACCTCACCTCCGAGCGCGATGCCGCGCGGCTGGCGGACCCGGAGTTCCGCGACGTCGTCGCGGAGGCCATCGGGGTCGCCGTCCAGCGCCTCTACCTGCCCGAGGAGGAGGACCCCACGACGGGCATGCTCAACCTCGAGGAGCTGGCCCGGGCGCAGACGCAGGGCTGAACCCCCGCTGCCTACGGGCGGGGCGGCGGTCCGTGCGACGGCGGGCGGTTCAGACCGGCCGCATGGAGGGCTCGGGGCTCATCGAGCCGAGGATGCGTTCCAGGGCCACCTCGACCTCCTCACGCCAGTTCACGGTCGAGCGCAGCTCCAGGCGCAGGCGGGGCCAACGGTGGTGCGGACGCACCGTCTTGAAGCCCACCGAGAGCAGGTAGGCCGCGGGGACCACGCACGCCGGGGCCTCCCACCGGGCGTCCCCGAAGGCCTCCAGTGCGCGGATCCCTCGGCGCAGGAGGTCCTTGGCCCCCGCCTGCACCAGCATTCGCCCGAGACCACCACCACCCACCTCGGGCAGGACCCGTGCGGTCATGAGCAGCGCGGCGTCGGGGCTCACCGGCGCGGTCGGGAACGCGACCGAACGCGGGACGAAGGCCGGAGGCGCGTACAGGACGAATCCTGCCGGGACTCCGTCGACGTAGGCGACCTGGCCGCAGGAGCCCCACTCGAGCAGGGTGGCGGAGATCCAGGCCTCCTTCTCGAGCGCCGGGTCACCGGCCTCGGAGGCGCGCTGGCCCGCCACGGGGTCGAGCTCCCAGAAGACGCACCGGCGGCAGGGGTCCGGCAGGTCGTCGAGGTTGTCCAACGTCACGGGAACGAGCCGACGGGTCATCGGTCCTCAGCCCGTCGTGGGTGGCGCCGCCTGGTGTGGCGCGGCCACGTGCTCGTCCACGGCCGGCTCCGGCGGCACGTAGGCGACGGTGCCGTCCGGCTGGGTGTGCCTGCGCATCAGCCCGCCGAGGAAGCCGGCGAGGACGCCGAGCAGCAGTCCGGCCACCACCCAGCGCAGCACCCGCACGACGCCGTCCTCCCGAGCCGACCGTCTCGCCCCTCGGACACGCCGGACCCCGACAGGGCCCTCGTCACCGTCCGTACGGCATCGTAGTGCTCCGGGACCGGCGGTGCGGGTCCGCACCACGCGGGAGGTGACCATGGGCAGGGTCATGCGGGACGGCACGAGGCTCGACACCTATGTCGACCGCTACGCCGCGCGCACGCGCGGCATGACCGCCTCGGAGATCCGCGCCCTGTTCGCCGTCGCCTCTCGGCCGGAGGTGGTGTCGCTGGCCGGTGGGATGCCGAACATCAGCGGGCTGCCGCTGGACGTCGTCGGGTCGCTGGTCCAGGACCTCGTCACCGAGCGTGGCCAAGTCGCCCTCCAGTACGGCTCGGGACAGGGGGACCCCCGCCTGCGGGAGCAGGTCGTCGAGGTGATGCGCCCGGTCGGCATCGAGGCGCACCCGGACGACGTCACGGTCACCGTGGGCTCCCAGCAGGCGCTCGACCTGGTCACCCGGATCTTCGTGGACCCGGGTGACGTCGTGGTCGCGGAGGCCCCCTCGTACGTGGGCGCGCTGGGGACGTTCCGCGCCTACCAGGCGGACGTCGTCCACGTCGAGATGGACGACGACGGCCTGGTCCCCGACCGCCTGCGGGCGGCTCTCGCGTCGTGTGCCTCGTCCGGGCGCCGGGTCAAGTTCGTCTACACCGTGCCGAACTACCACAACCCGGCCGGTGTCACTTTGTCGACATCTCGACGTGTCGAGATCCTCGAGATCTGCCGCTCGGCCGGCGTGCTCGTGCTCGAGGACGACCCGTACGGCCTGCTCGGTTTCGACGGCGAGGTCCCACGCGCGCTGCGGGCCGACGACGCCGAGGGCGTCATCTACCTCGGGTCGTTCTCCAAGACCTTCGCCCCCGGTTTCCGCGTGGGCTGGGCGCTGGCCCCCCACGCCGTCCGGGAGAAGCTGGTCCTGGCAGCGGAGGCCAGCGTCCTGTGCCCGCCGGCGTTCAGCCAGCTGGCCGTGTCGGCCTACCTCGCCGGCCACGATTGGATGGGCCAGGTGAAGGCCTTCCGGGAGACCTACCGCGAGCGCCGCGACGCGATGCTGGAATCGATGGAGGACCTGTTGCCGCCCGGGGCTCGGTGGACGCGTCCGCGGGGCGGCTTCTACGTGTGGGCCACGCTGCCGGAGGGCCTTGACGCCAAGGCGATGCTGCCGCGAGCGGTCACGAACCGGGTGGCCTACGTCCCCGGCACCGCGTTCTACGCCGACGGCCTGGGCTCACGGTCGATGCGGCTCTCCTACTGCTACCCGAGTCCGGACCGGATCCGCGAGGGTGTCCGCCGGCTCTCCCAGGTGGTCGAGCAGGAGCTCGAGCTGCACGAGACCTTTGGACCGTCCCGCCCGTCGGCCCGGTTCGGCCTGGACGGGCCGGCCCCCGACCTCAGCTGACCATCGACCCCCCGGAGACCCGCATGAGCGACCTCGGCCGCGTCGTCGTCCTGGCCGGCGGCCTGTCCCACGAGCGCGACGTGTCGCTCCGCTCGGGGCGGCGGGTCGCGGAGGCGCTGCGCGGGGTGGGGGTCGAGGTGGACCTCCTCGACGCTGATGCGGGACTGCTGCCCGGGCTGGCCGCCGACCGGCCCGCCGCGGTGCTTCCACTGCTGCACGGCGCCCAGGGTGAGGACGGGGCCGTGCGGGGGGTCCTGGAGCTGCTGCGGCTGCCCTACGTCGGGTCCGTCCCCGCGGCCTCGCGGACCGCCTTCGACAAGCCGGTAGCCCGGGCCCTGGTCGCCGGTGCGGGAGCGTCGGTGCCCGAAGGGGTGGTGCTGCCGCACAGCACCTTCCGCGAGCTCGGCGCCGCGACGCTGCTGGACGCGATCGTCGCCCGGATCGGGCTCCCGCTCGTAGTCAAGCCGGCGCGGGGGGGCTCCGCCCTGGGCTGTGCGGTCGTCGGTGATCCGGCGGGCCTGCCCGCTGCGATGGTCTCCTGCTTCGCGTACGGGGAAGACGCGCTCGTCGAGCGCTATGTCACGGGTACCGAGGTGGCGGTGTCCGTCGTGGACACTGGGTCGGGCCCGGTCGCGCTCCCCCCGGTCGAGATCGTCCCGGACGGCGGGATGTACGACTACGAGGCCCGCTACACCGCCGGTGAGACCGAGTTCTTCGTACCCGCCCGGCTCGACCCGGCCGTGACGTCGGCCATCGCGGACGCGGCCGTGCAGGCGCACCGGGTCCTCGGCCTGCGGGACCTGTCACGCACGGACCTGATCGTCGACGACACCGGCCGGCCCTGGTTCCTCGAGGCCAACGTCGCCCCCGGCATGACGGAGACGTCGCTGCTCCCCCAGTCGGTGGCGGCCGCCGGGCTGGACCTCGGGGTGCTCGCGCGCGACCTGCTGCACCTGGCCGTGGCCCGGGCCGCCGACGGTGAGACGACCCTCGGCTGAGCCGGTCGTCCACACCCCGCGGGGATTGCCGCCGCGTGTCGTCCACAGGTTTTGCACAGGGCCGGTCGTCCTTTGCGGGCATCGAACTCGTCCGCTGCCGGCCGTTGCCCCTCATGGTCGAGCCCGGAAGCAGGTAGTTGCCAGCGACCCCGACCGTACGGGGAAGATGCGGAGGATCAGTCGGAGGCGGGCTCCGTGTCCCCGAGGTGCGCGACGGCGTCGGGGGCGATGGTGCCGACGATCCGCTCGAGGTCGTCGATCGTGGCGAACTCGATCGTGACCTTGCCCTTACGCTGGCCGAGGTCGACCTTGACGCGCGTGTCGAGGCGCTCGGAGAGGACGGCGGCCAGGTCGGCCAGCCGGGGAGCCACCGGGCGGCGGGTGGGCGTCGGGCGGGCGGCAGGTTCCGGGTCGCCGCCCAACGCGACGATCTCCTCGACCGCCCGCACGCTCAACCCCTCGGCCACGATCCGCTGGGCGAGCCGCTCCTGGCCGGCACCGTCCGCCAGTCCGAGGAGGGCGCGGGCGTGCCCGGCGGAGAGCACGCCGGCGGCCACCCGGCGCTGGACGAGAGGAGGCAGCTTGAGCAGGCGCAGGGTGTTCGAGATCTGCGGTCTGGACCGCTTGATCCGCTCCGCCAGGACCTCGTGCGTGCACCCGAAGTCGTCGAGCAGCTGCTGGTAGGCCGCCGCCTCCTCCAACGGATTGAGTTGGGATCGGTGCAAGTTCTCCAGCAGGGCGTCGCGGAGCAGGTCGTCGTCGGGGGTGTCGCGGACGATCGCCGGGATGGTCTCCAACCCGACCTCCTGGGCGGCCCGCCAGCGCCGCTCCCCCATGACCAGCTCGTACCGGCCGTCCCCCGGACTGCGGACGACCACCGGCTGCAGCAGCCCGATCTCCCGGATCGAGTGCACGAGCTCAGCCATCGATTCCTCGTCGAAGACCTGCCGGGGCTGGCGCGGGTTGGGAGTCACCGACTCGAGGGGGACCTCGGCGAAGTAGGCCCCCTGGACCGCTACGAGGCCGGGAACCGACTCGGGGACGGTGGCGCCGGCCGCGGGGGCGCCGCTGCCGTCAGCTCCTTCATGGGAGAGACGCTCGGGCGTGCCCGCGCCCGGCTGCGCGGTTTCACGTGGAACATCGTCACCACCGGGCCGGGGCGGGAAGAACACGTCCACCGGCGAGGACGTGCGGCCGTCGCGGTCCTCCGCCTCGCGGGGCGGCGCGGTGGGGATCAACGCCCCCAGCCCGCGGCCGAGTCCACGCCGACGTTCGCTCATCGCGCCTCCTCCATCGCTGCCTGTGCGCCGTCGACGGGTGCGCCTGCCACCGCCAGCTCCCATGCGGCCTCCCGGTAGGAGAGCGCGCCGGTGGAGCCCGGGTCGTAGGTCATGACCGTCTGGCCGTAGCTCGGCGCCTCACTGATCCGGACCGACCGCGGGATGGTGGTCCGGAGCACGACGTCCCCGAAGTGGGCCCGGACCTCCTCGGCGACCTGCGCCGCCAGCCGGGTCCGGCCGTCATACATCGTGAGCAGGATGGTCGACACGGCCAGCTCCGGGTTGAGGTGAGCGCGCACGAGGTCGATGTTCTTGAGCAGCTGGGACAGGCCCTCGAGCGCGTAGTACTCGCACTGGATCGGGATCAGCACCTCGTCACCACCGACGAGGGCGTTGACCGTGAGAAGTCCGAGGGACGGCGGGCAGTCGATGAGCACGTAGTCGTAGGCGGTGTCCCGGAGGTGGGTGTTGAGCGCCTTGCGCAACCGGGACTCGCGGGCCACCAGGGAGACCAGCTCGATCTCCGCTCCGGCGAGGTCGATGGTGGCAGGCACACACCACAGCCCGGGCACGTCCGCGACGGGCTGGACCACTTCGGCGATCGTCCGCCCGTCCACCAGGACGTCGTAGACGCTGGGGATGTCGGCGTGCCGGTCGATCCCCAAGGCGGTCGAGGCGTTGCCTTGCGGGTCGAGGTCGACCACGAGAACCCGCAGGCCGTTGAGGGCGAGTGCCGCCGCGACGTTCACCGTGGTCGTCGTCTTGCCCACGCCACCCTTCTGGTTGGCCACGACCATCACCCGAGGACGGCTGGGAGCTGGGAAGGGTGGTCCCGTCAACCCGTGGGTTCGCACCGCTGCGGCCGCCTCCTGTGCAATAGGGGTGTCCGGGTCGGCCAGACCCCCGGTGGTGTCCTGGGCGGCTTCGGCAGCGATGTCCGCGGCGGTCCGGACCCGCTGGACCGGTGTTCCACGTGAAACCGGGACGTCGGGGGTCGACGACGGCGCGGCCGGTGCCGGCAACTCCGCGGGCGGACTGGCTTGCTCCTGCGCGGCGAGCTCACCGGGCCAGCCCAGCCCGCGCGAGCGGTCCCTGGTCGCTGCGTCCGGCTGCTCCGGCCAGCCGAGACCGGTCGTCTCTGGCGTCACTCCCTCCTCCTCCTGCTGCTCGCGCCGACGGTCCGTCGGGAACCACCCTCTCGCACCGCCCGCCCCGCGACGACCACCACGGCCCGTGTCGGCACGAAACCCGGGGCCACGTCGAGTTCACAGACCTCCCAGTGACGGGCTCCGAGCCGCTCCAGCACCGGGAGCGCGGCCTGGACCTCGCGGTGTGCCGACGCCCCCTTCAGTGCGACGAGCCTGCCGCCTGGCCTGAGCAGGGGCAGGCTCCAGCGAGCCAGGCGATCCAGCGGCGCCACGGCCCGCGCGGTGACCGCATCGACCCCACCGGCCATCTGCTCCGCCCGGATGCGTTCGATCCGGACGTTGTCCAGACCCAGGGCGGACACGGCTTCGGTCAGGAACGTCGCCCGCCGCAACAGCGGCTCCGCGAGGACGACGTCGAGATCAGGCCGGCAGATCGCCAGGACCATCCCCGGGAGGCCCGCCCCGGACCCGACGTCGACCAGTGTGCTGCCGGGCCCGAAGAGATCGGCCGCCACCGCACAGTTGAGCAGGTGGCGTTCCCACAGCCGCGGTACCTCGCGCGGCCCGATCAGACCTCGATGCACGCCGACGTCGGCCAGGAGGTCGCCATACCGCACCATCGCGTCGAGGCGCTCCCCCAACAGGGTAGCCGCCACCGGGGGCGGGGTCGGCACCCCGGATGTTTCACGTGGAACCGCCGCGGGAGGGCCGGGTGGATCCGGGTCAGCTCCGTCCGGCAACATCGGCTCAGGCCGGCAGGACCACGACACGTCGGTCCGGTTCCTCGCCCTCCGACTCGCTGCGCAGGCCCGCCGCCGCGACGGCGTCGTGCACGACCTTCCGCTCGAACGGCGTCATGGGTTCCAGCCGGACCGGGTCACCGCTTTCCCGCACCAGCTCCGCGGTGGCGCGCGCCAGCCGGGCCAGCTCCTCGCGCCGCCGCGCACGGAAGCCGCCGATGTCGAGCATCAGCCGCGACCGCTCGCCCGTCTGGCGCAGCACGGCCAACCGGGTGAGCTCCTGAAGTGCCTCGAGCACCTCCCCCTCAGCCCCGACGAGGTTGTCGAGGTCCACGCCGACGATGGACACCGCGGCCCGGTCCCCCTCGACGTCCATGTCGATGTCCCCGTCCAGGTCCGCGATGTCGAGCAGTCCCTCAAGGTAGTCGGCGGCTATGTCCCCCTCCGCCTCGAGCTGCTGTACACGGTCCGCCCCCGCAGTGCTCGCCGGGGCCACCTCAGCACCCGACTCGGCGGTGTCGGGGCTCACGTCCTCAGGCAGGTCGTCGGGGACGGTGTCGGTCACGAATCCTCCAGCGATCGGTGCGGTCCAAGTCCTCCGCGCGGGGGTACGCACGGCGGCCTGGACGGCTGTCAGGACTTGCGGGAGCCCTTGCGTTGTGCGCGCGTCGTGCGCTTGGGCTGCTGCCGCCCCGGAGGCCGCGGGGGCGGCGGTGGGGGCGGGGGGGCCGCCGTCGTGGTCGGACCGGTCCCCCCCGGCTCGGGAGTCGGTGGCGGCGGCGGGCCGCCGCGCCGGGCCGCCTTCGCCGCCAGCCGCCGCTTGTAGGCCTCCTCGGCGGGGGTCCCCGGGGCGGGCATCCTCCGGATCACGTAGAACTGCTGGCCCATCGTCCAGATGTTGGAGATGCACCAGTAGAGGACGACGCCGATCGGGAACCAGTACCCGGAGAAGAGGAAGGTCAGCGGCAGGACGTAGAGCAGGATCTTCTGCTGCTGGGCGAAGGGTCCCTCGAGTGCCGCGGCCGGCATGTTCTTGCGCATGAGCTGGCGCTGGGTGAGGAAGGTGGTGGCGACCATGATCGCCACGAGCACCCCTGCGACGACCTGGACCCCGACGACGTTGACCGTTGCGGTGATGTCGGCCGGCAGCCCCGGGGGGATCGGGTTCCGGAACGACGACGACAGGGGTACTCCGAACAGGGTCGCCTGACGCGCGGACTCGAACAGCGCCTCCTGGCCCGCGAAGGCACCGCGGGGAGCACCGATGGCGATGCCGTCGAGCACCCGGAAGAGCGAGAAGAAGAACGGCGCCTGCAGCAGGATGGGCAAGCAGGACGCGAACGGGTTCGTCCCCGCGTCCTTGTAGAGCTTCATCATCTCCTGGCTCATCCGCTCACGGTCGTTGCCGTACTTCTTCTGCAGCTCGCGGACCTGCGGCTGCAGCACGGCCATCGCCCGGCTCGCCTTGATCTGGCGGACGAAGAGCGGGATGAGCAGGATCCTGATGACGACGACCAGACCGACGATGGACAGGGTCCAGGACAGCCCGTCGCTGATGCCGAGCACCGTCGCGAAGAGTGCGTGCCAACCGATCATGATCCAGCTGACGACGAAGAGCAGTGGGCTCAGCAGGGTGTCCACGAGCTGTCAGGCTCCTCGAGCGGCCGTCGGGTGGGCGGAAGCCGGGGACGGGTGGTCCACCCGCTCCCGGACGTCCAGGGTCTCAGACGTACCGGAGGCGGGAGTGCCCGCCGGCCGACCGTCGTCGTCGAGCGGCACCCGGCCCCACCAGCGATAGGCGCCCGGCGGGGGCACGTGGTCGACGCCCCCGTCCGCCCACGGGTGGCACCGGGCCAGCCGGCGAGACGCGAGCCACGTGCCCCGGATGCCGCCGTGGGTCTCGACCGCCCGAAGGGCGTACGCCGAGCAGGACGGGTGATAGCGGCAGACCGGGCCGTACAGCGGGCTCACGACGGCGCGGTAGACCCGAAGCACTCCGACGAGGACGAGGGCGAGCGGGCTCCTCATCGCCCCACCCCCGCGGTGGCCTCAGGACCGGCTCGTCGAACGGCCCGTCGCATCGCCGCGTCCAGGTCCACCCCGAGGCGCCGCGACGACGCACCTGCGGCCTCGGGGAGGGCACGCACGACGACCCGGGCTCCGGCCGGGACCCGGTCCAGGCGCTGGTGGAGCAGGGCGCGCAGTCGTCGGCGCACGGTGTTGCGCACCACGGCAGCACCGACCGATCGATTCACCACGAGACCGATCCGGACCGGTCCCTCCCCCCTGCCGGGGGCCAGGTGGACGACGAGCGTAGGGCCCGCAGCACGGACGCCCGTGCGCACAGCGACCCGGAAGTCGTCGCGGCGCCGCATCCGGTGATCGGAGGGCAGCACGGCGGTCCTCCCAGATCGACGGCGGTGGAGGGGTACTCAGGCGGAGAGCTTGGTGCGGCCCTTGTGCCGGCGCGCCGTGATGATGGCTCGCCCGGCGCGCGTGCGCATGCGCAGCCTGAAGCCGTGGGTCCTGGCGCGACGGCGATTGTTCGGCTGGAAGGTGCGCTTCACGTCCGGACTCCAGGGTTCGGTGCGGTTTCAAGGTGGTCGGAGGACGAGCAGACCCGAACACCCCTGCCCGGGGTGCCGTCGGTGCACGGCGTCAGACCGAGCCACGGTACGCGCCGGCCTCGAAGCCGGTCAAACGGCGAGGTCCACTGGAACCGCGTCACGAGAATCTCTCATCGTCCCACCCGGTCACCCGGAGAGCCCGAACCGACACGCTGAGAGAATCCTCGACGGACCTGTGGACATCGGTTGAGGCCGGGGCCCGCAGTTGTTAGCGTCCGCCCACGTACTCGTCCTGGCCGGTCCCGGTGCCCCGACCCCCTGACGGACCGCATCGTGGCAGGCCAGTGCGCTCTGCTCGGGGGGCAGGGGTGGGGTGACCGAGTGATCCACAGCTGTGGATACGGCATGTGGACGAGTGTGTCCGGGCCCATCAGGGGGTAGCGATCGCTCAGCAGTCGCGTTCAGGCGCGCAGGGCGAAGGCAGGAGACGGCGTGACGGACGGCACCGGTGCGGGCACGGATTTCCCCGAGGCCTGGGCCAGGGCGATGGCCGACCTTGACGGGCTCTCGCCCCAGCACCGTGCCTTCCTCGCCCAGGTCCGACCGGTCACCGTCGTCGACGGCACGGCCTTCGTGTCCGTGAGCAACGACTTCGCTCGCGACCAGATCGAACAGCGGCTGCGACCGATGATCGTGGAGGCACTGGGTCGGGCCACCGGCACCCCCCTGGGTCTGGCCGTCAGCGTGGTGGCGGGTCCCGACGCCGTGGAGCCCGATGCCGGGCCCGCGGCTCCCCCGGGGCAGGAGAACTCCGGGCGTCCACGTGCTGCCACCACGCCCGACCGGGCAGCGACCGGTCCCGACGGGCCTCGACCGACCGCCCCCACCGAGCCCGGCCCCGACCTCACCTCCGCGTACCTGCCCCAGCACGCCGGCGACGCCCTGCGTCGCGACGCGGAGCAGGCCCGGCTCAACCCGCGCTACTCCTTCGACACGTTCGTCATCGGGTCCAGCAACCGCTTCGCCCACGCGGCCACCGTCGCCGTCGCGGAGGCCCCGGGCAAGGCCTACAACCCCCTCCTGGTCTACGGGGACTCCGGACTGGGCAAGACCCACCTGCTCCATGCCATCGGCCACTACGCCCGCACCATCTATCCCGGTACCCGGGTGCGCTACGTGAGCTCGGAGGAGTTCACCAACGACTTCATCAACTCCATCCGGGACGACAAGGCCTCGGCCTTCCAGCGCCGGTACCGCGACGTCGACGTCCTGCTGATCGACGACATCCAGTTCCTCGAGGGCAAGATCCAGACGCAGGAGGAGTTCTTCCACACGTTCAACACGCTGCACAACGCCAACAAGCAGATCGTCATCACCTCCGACCGACCCCCCAAGCAGCTGTCCGCCCTCGAGGATCGCCTGCGCAACCGCTTCGAGTGGGGGCTGATCTGCGACGTCCAACCGCCCGACCTGGAGACCCGGATCGCCATCCTGTCCAAGAAGGCGGCGCAGGACCGGCTCAACGTGCCGCCCGAGGTGTTGGAGTACATCGCCAGCAAGATCTCGACGAACATCCGCGAGCTCGAGGGCGCGCTGATCCGGGTGACCGCCTTCGCCAGTCTCAACCGCCAACCCGTGGATCCGGCGCTGGCCGAGGTGGTGCTGCGCGACCTGGTGCCGACCGACAGCGGGCCCGAGATCACCGCCGCGCTCATCATGGCTCAGACCGCGGCCTACTTCGGGCTGTCGATCGACGACCTGCAGGGCTCCAGTCGGAGCCGGGTGCTCGTGACCGCGCGGCAGATCGCGATGTATCTGTGCCGTGAGATGACCGAGCTGTCGCTGCCCAAGATCGGCCAGCAGTTCGGTGGGCGCGACCACACGACGGTCATGCACGCCGACCGCAAGATCCGCACCCTGATGACGGAGCGGCGCAGCGTCTACAACCAGGTGACCGAGCTGACCAACCGGATCAAGCAGCAGGCCCGGCAGTCCTGAGCTCGATGCTTGACGTGATCCACTTCGCACAGGCTGGGGACAAGTCTGTGTACAACTGGGTGCGCGGGGAGGACGGGCTGGGTACGGGCTGTCGGCCGCCGTGGACGGGTCGCCCCCGTCCACCGGCCCGGTCAGGCTCACGCACAGGCACCGTGGACATCCGAATCCAGGCTGACCTGCGCCGACGGGCGTCGTCCACAGTGTCCACCACCCCGATGGCCATGACGACCCCAGCTATGGCACGGACGTCCGGGACAGTACGCACCGACCCCGACCTGTGGACAGGCGACCTCGGCGGGTGTGACCACGGTCACGTCGGACGCCTGACAGGGGTGCGTGGAAGGATGGCCTCGGCCTGGGCGGCCACGGGAACGGGTGAGGACGGTGAGCGGTGAAGTTTCGGGTCGAACGAGACGTGCTGGCCGACGCGGTGGCGTGGACGGCGCGCACGCTCCCCAGCCGTCCCACGGTGCCCGTCCTGGCCGGACTCCGGTTGGACGCGGACGCCGGCGGGGTCACCTTCTCGGCGTTCGACTACGAGGTGTCCGGGCGGGTGACGGTCGCCGCCGAGGTCGCTGACGAGGGCACCGCGCTGGTCTCCGGACGGTTGCTCGCCGACATCTGTAGGTCCTTGCCGGCCCGGCCGGTCGACCTCACCGCCGACGGCGGCAAGGTCGTGCTGACCTGCGGGTCGGCACGGTTCACGCTGCTCACCCTGCCGGTGGAGGAGTACCCCGCGCTCCCGCCGATGCCCGAGTCGTCGGGCACGGTCGACGGTGCGGTGCTCGCCGAGGCGGTGTCCCAGGTGGCCGTGGCGGCCGGGCGCGACGACATGCTGCCCGTGCTCACGGGTGTCCGGGTGGAGATCGAGGGCGAGACCGTCACGCTCGCCGCGACGGACCGCTACCGCCTCGCTGTGCGTGAGCTCTCCTGGCGCCCGGAGCGTCCCGACCTCGCGGCGGTCGCGCTCGTGCCCGCCAGGACCCTCGCCGACACGGCCCGCACCATGGGGACCGGCGAGGTCACGCTGGCTCTGGCCGGCGGCAGCCAGGACAGCTTGGTCGGCCTCGCCGCCGGCGGCCGCCGCACCACGACCCGCCTGCTCGACGGCGAGTTCCCCAAGTACCGCACGCTCTTCCCCGGCGAGTCGGCGACCGTCGCCCGGGTGGAGACGTCCGCGCTGGTCGAGTCGGTCAAGCGGGTCGCGCTCGTGGCCGAGCGCAACACCCCTGTGCGCCTGTCGTTCTCCGGTGACCAGGTCGTGCTCGAAGCCGGCAGCGGCGACGAGGCGCAGGCCTCGGAGTCTCTCCCGGCGACGACCGAGGGAGACGACGTGTCGATCGGCTTCAACCCTGGGTATCTCCTGGACGGGCTGGGCGCGATCGACGCCGCGTTCGCGCACCTGTCGTTCACCCAACCCACCCGCCCCGCGGTGCTCCAGGGTGTGGGCAGCCTGGAGGCCGAGCCGGACGGCAGCTACCGGTACCTCCTGATGCCGGTGCGGCTGTCCGGCTGAGCCCGGCGACCGGCGGGGCCGGGTGGCCCCGGGCACGACGAGGAAGGGGAAGTCCGACATGCAGCTCGGTCTGGTCGGTCTCGGCCGCATGGGCGGCAACATGCGTGAGCGCCTCACCCGTGGGGGCGTGGACGTCGTGGGCTACGACCCCCGGCCCGAGGTGAGCGACGTCGAGTCCCTCGAGGCCCTGGTACAGCACCTCGCGGCTCCCCGGGCGGTCTGGGTGATGGTGCCGTCGGGTGAGCCCACCCGGCAGACCATCCGCGCACTCGCCGAGGTGCTCGACCCGGGTGACGTCGTCGTCGACGGCGGCAACTCGCGTTGGACCGACGACGCATCCCACGCCGAGCTGCTCGCGGCTCGCGGCATCGGGTTCGTCGACTGTGGCGTCTCCGGCGGCGTCTGGGGTCTGGACAACGGCTACGGCCTCATGGCGGGGGGCGACGACGAGCACGTGCAGCAGCTCATGCCGGTCTTCGACGCCTTGCGCCCGGAGGGCCCGCGCGACGAGGGCTTCGCCCACGCCGGCGCGGTCGGAGCCGGACACTTCGCCAAGATGGTCCACAACGGCATCGAGTACGGGCTGATGCAGGCCTACGCCGAGGGCTACGAGCTGCTCGACGCCGCCGGCACGGTGACGGACGTGCCCGCCGTGCTCAAGGCGTGGAGCCGCGGGACCGTGGTGCGCTCCTGGCTGCTCGACCTGCTCGTGCTCGCGCTGGAGGAGGACCCCGCGCTGGCCAAGATCGGTGACTACGTCGAGGACTCGGGCGAGGGTCGCTGGACCGTCGACGCGGCTGTCGACCACGCCGTGCCCACGCCTGTCATCGCGGCGGCGCTGTTCGCCCGGTTCGCGTCCCGCCAGCACCAGTCTCCGGCGATGAAGGCGGTCGCAGCCCTGCGCCAGCAGTTCGGCGGACACGCGGCACGCCGAGCCGACGAGGCCGGTCCGACGTCCGGCGCGGGCGAGGTCGACCACTAGGCCACCGCGTGCACCTCACCCATCTGTCGCTCGCCGACTTCCGCTCGTACGCCGCGGTCGAGCTGCCGCTTGACCTCGGCGTCACGGCCTTCGTCGGCCCCAACGGCCAGGGCAAGACCAACCTGGTCGAGGCCGTCGGCTACCTGGCGACCCTGGGGAGCCACCGGGTCGCGCAGGACGCCCCCCTCGTGCGGCTGGGAACCGGACGAGCCGTGGTGCGTGGCAGCGTGGTGCGCGACGGCCGCCCGACCCTGGTGGAGATAGAGATCACGCCGGGCCGGGCGAACCGCGCGCGGGTCAACCGCGCGCCGGTCCCGCGGCCACGTGAGGTCCTGGGGCTGCTGCGCACCGTCCTCTTCGCCCCCGAGGACCTGGCGCTGGTCAAGGGCGACCCCTCCGACCGCCGCCGCTACCTCGACGAGCTGCTCGTCGCCAGGGCACCCCGGCTCTCGGGGGTCCGGAGCGACTACGACCGCGTGCTCAAGCAGCGAAACGCCCTGCTCAAGTCTGCCGGGGCCGCGGTCCGAGCCAGTCGCGGCGGCGGAGGGGGGGTCCCCGACCTGCGGACCCTCGACGTGTGGGACAGCCACCTGGCCAGGGCCGGGGCGGAGCTGCTCGCCGCCCGCGTGGAGCTGGTCGAGGCGCTTCGCCCGCTGGTCGCCAAGTCCTACGACGACGTCGCGGCGGGGGTCGGTGACGCCCGGCTGGACTACCGCTCGTCCCTGGGCCCCGAGGTTGCCCTCCTCCCGGACCGGGAGCTGCTGGCGGCGGCGTTGCTGGAGGCGATGGCTCGGACCCGCCGCGAGGAGGTGGACCGTGGGGTCTCCCTCGTCGGACCTCATCGCGACGACCTCGTGCTGTCGCTCGGTCCGATGCCCGCGAAGGGCTACGCCAGTCACGGAGAGTGCTGGTCCTACGCACTGGCGCTGCGACTCGCCTCGTACGATCTGCTCACCGCCGACGGCGGGGAGCCCGTGCTTGTCCTCGACGACGTCTTCGCCGAGCTGGACACCGGTCGGCGGGACCGGCTCGCCGGCCTGGTGTCGGGCGCGGAGCAGGTCCTCGTCACCGCCGCCGTGCCGGCCGACGTCCCCGAGGCGCTCACCGGGGCCCGGGTGGACGTCCTGGGCTCCGAGGTGAGGCGCGTGCGGTGACGATCGATCAGCCGGCCGGAGCTCCCGGACCCGAGCCTGCACCAGCGGCCGACGCTGCGTGGGACCCCGAGGGCACCGACCTCGCCAGAGCGCTGTTCGCCCAGGCCAGGGCGGCGGCGCGGGCGGGCCGCCCCGGGCCGACGCGCTCCGCTCCGCCGCGACCGACCGCCGGCCGACCGTGGCGGCGTCGACCCGTCGGGGAGTCCCCCTGGAGCGGGCCGGGGCGGGACGACCGGGACCCGCAGTCGCTCTCCGTGTCCGTGGAGCGCCTCGTCGGTGAGCACGGCTGGGCCGACGACCTGGCCGTCCACGGTGTCATCGCCCGCTGGGACCTCGTCGTCGGCCCCGACGTGGCCGGGCACGTGCAGCCGGAGCGCTACGCCGACGGCGTCCTCGCCGTGCGGGCCGACTCGACCGCGTGGGCCACCCAGGTCCGCCTGCTCGCCCCGATGCTCGCCCGCCGGCTCAACGAGGAGATCGGCGACGGGACCGTGAGTCGGGTGGAGGTCCGCGGCCCCCACGCCCCGTCGTGGCGCAAGGGACCCCGCGTGGTGCGCGGCCGAGGACCCCGGGACACCTATGGCTGACTCCCGTACGGGAGTCATTAGGGGCCCCTGGCCAGCCAATCCGCGTATCGGGAGTCGTCCACCGGGGGTTTCGCTCGCCAGACTGTCCCCAGGGCCCGCTGAGGGCCTGTTGCGGGCCCGCCGACGGGTAGACTGTCAAGGACATCCAGGCCGCTCCGGCCCTCCACGGGCGTCTGCCGTCCGTGGTGTCGGCGAGCGGCCTGTTCCCTGGCAGGAGGTTCCCCACCCGTGACGCAGCCGGACACCCAGGCAGCGCCCGATCCCGACACCCTCCAGGTGGCCGACGCCGGGGACCCGGTGATCCCCATGACGTACGACGCGAGCGACATCCAGGTCCTCGAGGGCCTGGAGGCGGTCCGCAAGCGGCCGGGGATGTACATCGGTTCCACCGGAGAACGAGGACTCCACCATCTGGTCTACGAGGTGGTCGACAACTCGGTCGACGAGGCGTTGGCCGGCTACGCCGACACGGTCGAGGTGGTGCTGCTCGCCGACCACGGCGTCCGGGTGAGCGACAACGGACGCGGCATCCCGGTCGACGTCGTCGAGAGCGAGGGCCGCCCCGCGGTCGAGGTCGTCCTCACCGTCCTGCACGCCGGGGGCAAGTTCGGCGGAAGCGGTTACAAGGTCTCCGGCGGGCTCCACGGGGTCGGGGTCAGCGTGGTCAACGCGCTGTCCCGTCGGCTCGATGTGGAGGTCCACCGTGACGGTTTCCGCTGGACTCAGTCCTACGCCTACGGCGAGCCCGACGGCCCCCTCCAGCGCCACGAGGCGACCGACCGGACCGGCACGACGATCACGTTCTGGGCCAGCGACACCATCTTCGAGACGACCCTCTACAACTTCGAGACGCTCTCGACCCGCTTCCGCGAGATGGCGTTCCTCAACCGCGGCATGACCATCCGCCTCCAGGACGAGCGCGCCGAGGCGATCGAGCAGGCCGAGGGCGACGAGCAGGAGGAGACCCGGCCCACCGAGGTCGTCTACCGCTACGAGGGCGGGCTGGTCGACTACGTCAACCACCTCAACCGCGGCAAGGACGCGGCCAACAGGAGCGTCATCGCCATCGACGCCGACTCCAACGGCAACGGCGGCATGAGCCTCGAGGTGGCCATGCAGTGGAACACCGGTTTCACCGAGTCGGTGCACACCTTCGCCAACACGATCAACACCCACGAGGGGGGGACCCACGAGGAGGGGTTCCGCGCCGCGCTGACGTACCTGGTCAACAAGTTCGGCGAGGACCTCGGCATGATCAAGAAGCGGGAGGACCGGGTCACCGGGGAGGACGTCCGCGAGGGCCTCACCGCGATCGTGAGCATCAAGCTCGAGGAGCCCCAGTTCGAGGGCCAGACCAAGACCAAGCTGGGCAACACGGAGGCCAAGACCTTCGTCCAGCAGACGGTCAACGACCGGCTCGGTGCCTTCTTCGAGGCCAACCCGTCCGACGCGCGCGACGTGGTGCGCAAGGCGCAGGCGGCGGCCAGTGCCCGGGTCGCGGCCCGCAAGGCCCGCGACCTGGCCCGCTCCCGCAAGGGGTTGATGGGCGGCGGCGGCCTGCCGGGCAAGCTGGCCGACTGCCAGAGCACCGACCCCGAGGAGTGCGAGGTCTTCATCGTCGAGGGCGACTCGGCGGGCGGCCCGGCAAAGCAGGGCCGCGACGTGCGCACCCAGGCGATCCTCCCCATCCGCGGCAAGATCCTCAACGTCGAGAAGGCCCGGATCGACCGGATCCTGCAGAACCAGGAGGTCCAGGCGATCATCAACGCGCTGGGCACGGGGGTCCACGACGACTTCGACATCAACCGGCTGCGCTACCACAAGGTCGTGCTCATGGCCGACGCCGACGTCGACGGCCAGCACATCCGGACCCTCCTGCTGACCCTGCTCTTCCGGTTCATGCGCCCGGTGGTCGAGCGCGGCCACGTCTACCTCGCCCAGCCGCCGCTCTACAAGATCAAGTGGTCCGGGCGCGACGTCGCACCCGACTACGCCTACTCCGACCGCGAGCGCGACGCACTCGTCCGGGTCGGACTCGAGGCCGGCAAGCGGCTGCCCAAGGAGGGCGGGGTCCAGCGCTACAAGGGCCTCGGCGAGATGAACAACGACGAGCTGTGGGAGACCACCATGGACCCCGAGCGCCGGGTCCTGCTGCAGGTCACCCTCGAGGACGCCGCGCAGGCCGACGACATCTTCACGACCCTGATGGGCGAGGACGTCGAGAGCCGGCGCCGCTTCATCCAGCGCAACGCCCGCGACGTCCGCTTCCTCGACATCTAGTTCCGTACGGCGCCCAGGGCGCCGCTCCCCGCCGTACGACCTGACGGAGGCACCTCCCCGTGACCGACGACACCACCACCACCCCGGCGCAGCCGCCCGGCGGCCGGATCGAGCCGGTCGACCTGCAGGTCGAGATGCAGCGTTCGTACCTCGACTACGCGATGAGCGTCATCGTCGGCCGGGCGCTTCCGGACGTCCGCGACGGCCTCAAGCCGGTCCACCGGCGGGTGCTGTACGCGATGTACGACGGCGGCTACCGCCCCGACCGGGGCTTCTCCAAGAGCTCCCGCGTCGTCGGTGACGTCATGGGTCAGTACCACCCGCACGGCGACACCGCGATCTACGACACCCTCGTGCGACTCGCCCAGCCCTGGTCGCTCCGCTACCCGCTGGTGCAGGGGCAGGGCAACTTCGGCTCTCCCGGCGACGACCGTCAGGCAGCCATGCGCTACACAGAGTGCCGCCTGGCCCCGCTGGCCATGGAGATGGTGCGGGACATCGACGAGGAGACCGTCGACTTCTCCCCCAACTACGACGGCCGGCAGCAGGAGCCCGACGTGCTGCCCAGCCGCTTCCCCAACCTCCTGGTCAACGGGTCCGGCGGCATCGCCGTCGGCATGGCGACGAACATCCCGCCGCACAACCTGCGCGAGGTCGCCGGCGGGGTCCAGTGGTACCTGCAGAACCCGGACGCCACCCAGGACGAGCTGCTGGGCCAGCTGCTGGCCCGGGTCAGGGGGCCGGACTTCCCGACCCGCGCCCTGATCGTCGGGACCACCGGCATCGAGCAGGCCTACCGCACCGGCCGTGGCTCGGTCGTCATGCGGGCGGTGGTCGAGGTCGAGGAGGACTCCCGCGGCCGGGCCGCGCTGGTCATCACCGAGCTTCCCTACCAGGTGAACCCGGACGCGTTGATCCGCAAGATCGCGGAGCTGGCCGACTCGGGCAGGGTGCCGGGGATCGCCGACCTCAAGGACGACTCGTCCTCCCGAACAGGCATGCGCATCCGCGTCGTGCTCAAACGCGACGCCGTCCCGACCGTCGTACGCAACAACCTCTACAAGCACACCCAGCTGCAGGACACCTTCGGCTGCAACATGGTCGCGCTCGTCGACGGCGTACCACGGACGCTGCCCCTGGACGCCTTCGTCCGGCACTGGGTGAGTCACCAGATCGAGGTGATCCGCCGGCGTACGGAGTACCGGTTGCGCAAGCGCCGCGAGCGGCTCCACATCGTACGGGCGTTGCTCAAGGCGATCGACGTGATCGACGAGGTCATCGCGCTGATCCGGGGAAGTGCGTCGGCGGCCGAGGCGCAGGTAGGTCTGCAGGCCTTCCTGGAGATCGACGAGATCCAGGCCCGCGCGATCCTCGATCTGCAGCTTCGCAAGCTCGCCGCCCTCGAGCGGCAAGAGCTGCAGGACGAGCACGACCAGCTGGTCGCCGAGATCGTGGAGCTGGAGCAGATCCTCGAGTCCGACGCGCGCAAGCGGGAGATCATCAGCGAGGAGCTCGGCGAGATCGTCGACCGTTACGGCGACGAACGGCGCACTCGCATCGTCCCCGCCGAGGGAGAGTTCCGCGCCGAGGACCTCATCCCCGAGGAGCCGGTGGTCGTGACGATCACCCGCGGCGGCTACGCCAAGCGCACGCGGGTCGACGCCTACCGCTCGCAGCGACGTGGCGGCAAGGGAGTCCGCGGGACGACGCTGCGCGAGGACGACGTCGTCACGCAGTTCTTCGTCACCTCGACGCACCACTGGATCCTGTTCTTCACCAACCGCGGACGGGTCTACCGGGCCAAGGCCTACGAGCTGCCGGAGGCCGCCCGCGACGCCCGCGGGCAGCACGTGGCGAACCTGTTGGCCTTCCAGCCGGACGAGCACATCGCCCGCGTCCTGGCCGTCCGCGACTACGAGCAGGCCGACTACCTGGTGCTGGCGACCAAGCACGGGTACGTGAAGAAGACGCGGCTCACCGAGTACGACTCCAACCGGTCCGGCGGAGTGATCGCGGTGCTCTTCCGCCGCGACGACGACGAGCTGATCGGCGCCGAGCTGGTGGGCGCTGGTGACGACCTCCTGCTCGTGTCCCGCAAGGGCCAGGCGATCCGGTTCACGGCGACCGACGAGCAGCTGCGCCCCATGGGCCGTGCGACCGGTGGCGTCCATGGCATGAAGTTCCGTTCGGGAGACGAGCTCCTGTCCATGGCGGTGGTGCGCGACGGCACCGAGTCGCACGTGTTCACGGTCACCGACGGCGGCTACGCCAAGCGCACGGCCGTGGAGGAGTACCGCGTACAGGGCCGTGGCGGCCTGGGCATCAAGGCCATGAAGATCGCTGAGGCGCGCGGCTCGCTCGTGGGCGCCCTGGTGGTCGGCGAGGGTGACGAGGTCCTGGCCATCAGGGCCCGGGGCGGGGTGACACGGAGTCCCGTGATTGGGGTTCCGGTCAAGGGTCGTGACACCATGGGGGTGAAGTACGTCGCTCTCGGCACGGGGGACGCTGTCGTTGCGATCGCCCGCAACGCCGAGGACGATGCGGTGACGGACTCTCCGGACGAGGGTCCGAGCCCCGACCCGGAGGGTGATGTCACGTGACGACCAGCGGCGGGACGCCCCGTCCCACCCCGGCCGAGGCGCACGACGCGCGGACGCAGGTCGACGGACCGGTCGTCGGGCGCCCCGCGTCCCACGAGGCGCACCACCCCCCCCTCGACGAACGGGCGCACGCGCCGTCGACCGGCTCACCCAACGGGGCATCCCCCCCGCCCAGCCCGCCCGCCGAGCGCCAGACGGGGGCCTACGACGTCGCCGCGGCCCTGCGGGCACAGGCGACCCGAGCGGCCCAGGCCACCCGCAGCGCCGCCCAGCGCGTCCAGGAGGCGATGACCCCAACCCCGGTGGACGAGCGGGAGGAGCCCGCCGCGGGCAACGGCACGCCGCCGACCCCGGCCGACCCCGCTGCGGTGGTCGGCGGGGTCGCCGGGGCCGCGGCGAGCTCGGGCCCACCCGGCCGGCCC
>DATHUJ010000024.1:0-1763 GCA_035462375.1 Jiangellales bacterium | reverse complement strand
AAGGTCTGGGGGGTAGCAGCAGTCCTGGCGACGTGGGCGACCGCCGTCGCGGTCACGCGGCAGATGGCGCCGCGGTTGGACCGAGGCAGCGAGTCCTCACCCGAAATCCGGCGGGCCGTCGCGGCCGGGGAGCTGCGACTGACGGACCTCGCGCCTCCCGTACGGCGCGTGCACCTCGATCTGGTGATGGCCGGCGCGGAGGTCGGCTGGCGACCGGACGGGACGGACGACGACGCCACCGGCCTGGACCTGACGGTGCATGCCAAGCTGTCCGGCGTCCAGCTCACGGTCCCACCGGGCAGTCGCGTCTGGTGGCGGCACCGGGGACCCGGGAGAGTGAGCCTCACCCGGGGACGCGACCTCACGAGAGTCGACTCGGCCGAGGACGCCGACGTACGCATCGAGGCCGTGCTCGTCTTCGCCGGGTTGTCGGTCACCGGCCGGCCCTGAGCCGGCCGCGTCCCGTTCCTCACCGGTCAGACGTCGAGCGTCGCCGAGCACCGCCATCCTGCCGCGCTGCGCGCCAGCGCCACCTCGTTCAACGACACGGCCTTGGGCACGGCACCCACCTGTGGCAGCAGTCCGGCGTCGGTCGTGGCGAACCGCACGTCCACGGCGTGCTTGAGCGGCTGGACCTCGACGTCGACCGGGACCTCCCCGGCCGTGTCGAGGAGGAACCCGACTTCGTCGAGTACGGCGACGAGCAGGTCCTCGTCACTGTTCGCGACCAAGCGGCACAGGTGGCTGCCGGTGGCGCGGGTGGACGGCGTGATCTCGAGGAAAGTCTCGACCACGGCGGTCACCGCCTCGGCGATGCAGAGCTCCCGGGTGGGTGCCCACGCCTCCAGCCGCACGTCTGCGGTGTGCGGGACCGAGCGATGCCCGGCTACCCCTGGCGTCGGCCCCTGCGTACCGGCCATGCCCCACCACAACACACCCGCCACTCCCTGCCCAGGGCCATCGGGCCGCGACCCCGCGAGCTCCTTCCCTCGGCCGGGACCTTCGCCACTGCCCCCTCGGCGCGCGGTGTTCTTGCATCGTGCCGGAGGCTCCGGTGGCGACGAGAGGAGGAGCGGTGGGTCGCAGGAGGGCGCCGAGCACTGTGGCACCCGTCGATCTCACGGTGCGCGGCGACGACGTGTACTCCCCGAGAGTCGCCCGGCTGGTCCCCTGGGCATGGAGAAGGGATGATCCAGCGGGTCCGCGGTCTGCTCCGGAGGGAGGGGTCGCCAGATGTCCGGGATGCATGGAATGATCGTCCCGATGGTGTTTCAGCCCCGGCAGCGGCGGGGCACACCGAGAGTGCAGAGTCGGAACTACGCGAGGACGGGGTGACGTGGGCAGGTTCTTGAGCATCCTCGCGATCATCCTCGTGCTGTACTTCATCGTCACTCGCCCGGTGACGGCCGCGAACGCGGCCGAGAACATCGGCGGAGCTCTCGCGACGGCCGCCGACAGCCTCGTCGTGTTCGCCAACTCCCTCGTCGGGGATGGAACGGACGCCCGCACGACCGGCACATCGTCGAGTGGGTCCTCCACGGAGACGGGTTCGGCGGGGTCCGGCGACGGGTCGTCGTCCTCGACCGGCAACCCCCAACCCGTGCCGACGTCGGTCCGCGGCGGGCTGGCGACCAGCCCAGCGGAGTGACCTACCGAGGTGCCTCCCCTGCGCCGACGTGCTGGGCGAGGTAAGGCTGGGCGCCCACGCGCTCGATCGCCCCGAGTTGGGCCTCGAACCAGTCGACGTGCCGCTCCTCGTCGCG
>DATHUJ010000023.1:0-10857 GCA_035462375.1 Jiangellales bacterium | reverse complement strand
CGTCGGGGTCGACATCGCCCGGGGGGTCGCCCTCCTCGGCATGATGGCCGTCCACATCCTGCCGGCGGCGACGGCCGACGGCCGGATGTCTTTGCCCTGGACGCTGTCCGCGGGCAAGTCCGCGGCCCTCTTCGCCGTTGTCGCGGGTGTCGGCATCGCACTGTCCACGGGCCGGCGCCTGCGCCCGGAGGGGCGGCGCTGGTCGGCCGCTGGCGCGTCCCTGACGGTCCGCGCGGCGCTGATCGGTCTGATCGGGTTGCTGCTCGGGGCGCTCGTGCCGATCGAGGACGCGGCAGTGATCTTGGCGTACTACGCCCTCCTCTTCGTCCTCGCGATCCCGTTGCTACGGCTGCCCGGGCGCTGGCTGGTGGCCCTGGCCGTCGGGGTCGCCGTGGTCGTCCCCGTGCTCAGCCACCTCGTCCGCGGCGGACTCGCGGATTTCAGCGATACCAACCCGACTCTGGGTGACCTGGTCCAGGCGCCGGGCCGGCTGGCCACCGAGCTCACGCTCACAGGGGTCTACCCCGCGCTGCCGTGGATGGCATACATCTGCATCGGCCTGGCCGTCGGGCGGTCACGTCTCTCTCGCGGCGTGGTCGTGGGGTTCATCGTGGGCGGCACCGCCCTCGCGCTCGCCGCCAGCACGCTGTCCTGGTTCCTGCTGGAGCGCGCGGGCGGGAGAGCCGAGCTGGCCGAGGTTGCGATGCGGTCGATGACGCTCGAGCAGTACACCGACGTGTTCGTCTGGGGTGCTGACGGCACCCTGCCGACCACCTCGCCGTGGTGGCTGGCGGTCGAGGCCCCACACACCACGACCCCGCTCGACCTGCTCTTCACCATCGGCGTGGCGCTGGCCGTCCTGGGCGTCGCGCTCGTGCTTGGCTGGGTCGCCGGACCGCGGCTCCGTCCGCTCGCAGTCGCCGGGAGCATGCCGCTCACCCTCTACACCGCGCACGTCCTGCTGCTCACGGTGCCCGTCATGCCGCCGGCACCCTGGGCCGAGTACCTCGTACATGTAGTGATCCTCATCGGTCTCGCGCTGCTGTGGACGCGGCGGTACCCGCGCGGACCGCTCGAGCAGGTCCTCTGGTGGGCCACCGACCCCGTACGGAGGGGGATCGCTGGCCGACCCGAGCCGGCCTCGGTCTCCCGCCCGGGCGCCGCCTGAACCGGACACGACACCCGGTCGACATCCGGGAAGTGGGCCCTGCGAGGTGGACCGGTCGGTTACCCTGGGCCTGCCCGATGAGGGCGGAGCTCGGGGGAGACCGGGACGTGCCGGGCGGACGACGGAGGGTCCGTCAGCCGCGTCGGTACCCCCGCGCCACTGCGCTTGCGTCGGGTGGCGTCGTCTCCCTGCCCGATGCCGTCCCCCTCGGCACCACATCAGCACGAGCGAGCAGTCGGAGACGTCGGCAGTGACCCTGCACACCACCCTCATGCACGACCGCGTGCCGCCACCGGCACATGCCCGGCTGCACCACTTCTTCGAGGCCTCGACCGACCGGCGCCCCTCCGCGGTCGCCTTGGAGTGCGACGGTCGACGCCTGACCTACCTCGAGCTCGACGGGCAGGCCAACCGGCTGGCCCACCACCTGCTCACCGGTGGACTCCGGCAGGGCGCCCGGGTGGGCATCCTGCTCCCGCGCTGCGTCGACATGTACGTCGCGGTGCTGGCGGCGCTCAAGACCGAGGCGACGTTCGTGCCCATCGACCCGGTCTCCCCGGCCGACCGCGTGGCCTTCATCGCGGAGGACTCGGACCTGGACATCGTCCTGACCACGACGGCGTCGTCGGAGCGCTGCGCCGACCTCCAGGTCGAAGTCGTCCACCTGGACACCCTCGGGCCGCGCCTCGCCACGGCACCGTCGCACCGGCCCGAGCTCGCGAGCACCGAGGACCCGACCTGCTACATCCTCTACACGTCCGGTTCGAGCGGCCGGCCCAAGGGGGTCGAGATCGCGCAGTCGAGCATCTGCAACTTCATCAGCATCGTCCCCGAGATCTACGGAGTGCGACCGACCGAGCGCGTCTACCAGGGGATGACGATCTCGTTCGACTTCTCGATCGAGGAGATCTGGCCTACCTGGGCGATGGGGGCGACGCTGGTCGCCGGCCCCACCGACGGTCGCCGCGTCGGCCCCGGGCTGGCCGACTTCCTCGAAGAATCCGGCATCACGATGCTCTACTGCGTGCCCACGGTGCTCGCCACCCTGGACCGCACGATCCCGTCGATCACCACCGTCAACGTGGGCGGCGAGGCCTGCCCACCCGAGCTGGTCGACCGCTGGGGTCCCGGGCGCCGGATCCTCAACACCTACGGACCCACCGAGGCCACGGTCACATGCATCTGGGCCGAGCTCGTGCCGGGCAAGCCGGTGACCATCGGCCGGCCACTCCCCACCTACACCGCCGACCTGCTCGACGAGGACCTCCGCCCCGTCCCGTACGGGGAGGTCGGGGAGATCTGCGTCGGCGGGCCGGGGGTCGCGCGCGGCTACGTCAACCGGCCGGACCTGACGGCCGAGAAGTTCGTCCCGGATCCCGTCCGCTCCGATGGAGGGCGCATCTACCTCACGGGCGACTTGGGCCGGTACCTGCCCGACGGCGAGATCGAGTATCTCGGGCGCGCGGACGCCGAGGTCAAGGTCCGCGGGCACCGCGTCGACCTGCAGGAGATCGAGAGCGTGCTGCTCGAGGACGACCGGGTCCAGACGGCGGTCGTCAAGCTCGTCCCGACCCAGGGCACCGGCGGCGAGCTCGCCGGCTACCTCGTGCTCGGCCGCGGGGTCGTGGATGCCGACGTCGTCGCCGACCTCCACGCACACGCCCGGGCGACGCTTCCCGCCTACATGGTCCCCGCCTACCTCGAGACGATCGACGGCGTACCGATGCTGCCCAGCGGCAAGGTCGACCGCAAGAGCCTGCCCGACCCGCGCAGCCCCCGGCTCGTCGGTGGCGACGGCAGCCACGTACCGGCCGGGACCCAGACCGAGGAGCGGATCGCCGCGGTGTGGGAGGACGTCCTCGGGCTGCCCGGCGGGGCCGCGTCCGTCGAGGCGGATTTCTTCGAGGAGCTCGGCGGCCACTCCCTGCTCGCAGCGACCGTCGTGTCCCGGCTCCGGTCGGAGCGCGCGGCGGCGGGGCTGTCGATCCTCGACCTCTACACCCACCCGACCATCCGCGGGCTGGCGGCCCGACAGGACGCGATGGCGGCGCAGGCACCGGCGGGCGACGAGGCCGGCGCAGTTGTGCACCGTCCCCAGCGACCCCGGGGCCGGCGAATCGCTGCCTTCGGTCTGGCCCAGCTCGGGTGGATCTACGCGCTCCTGCTGCTCGTCCTCCTCCCCGTCGGAATCATCTACAGCATCAACGGCGGCGAACCGTCCTGGGCGATCGTCTGGCAGCTGCTGCTGGCGCTCCCGGCCTCGTACCTCTTCGGCCGGTGGGTGGTTCCCATCCTGGGCGTGCGCCTCCTCACCGCCGGCGTCAGGCCAGGCACGTACCCGCTGTGGGGCGGCGTCCACCTGCGGGTGTGGGCCGCACACAAGATCATGACGCTCTCGCCCCTGGCTGTCCTGTCCGGCTCCCCGTGGGCCGAGTCGTACCTCCGCCTCGCCGGTGCCCGGGTGGGCGAGGGGTGCCACATCGGCACCGCCGAGATCCCCCTCCCGCCCTTCCTGCACCTCGAGGACGGAGCGACCATCGGCTACGCGACCCATCTGCGCTCCTACGATGTCTCGGACGGCTCACTCACGATCGGCCCAGTGGAAGTCGGCCGCGACGCCGTCGTGAGCGGGAACTGCGTCCTGCAGGGACCGTGCCGGGTCGGTGACGGCGCGATCCTGCACGAGCAGTCCCTCCTCCAGGCGGATGGCGAGATCCCCGAGTGGGAGGCCTGGGTCGGTTCCCCTGCACGGCCGCGGCAGGACGCAGCCGACCCCGTCTTCGAGCTCATGGCCGAGTGCACGCAGGCGCCTCGCACGTGGCCGAGCAACCTGCTCCCCTGGTTCGCCGCCGGTCTCGTCCTCCTCGAGCTGCTCCCCCTGCTCGCCCTCACCCCCGTCGTGGTCCTGGTCTGGTGGACGCTCCTGGCGTCGGGCGAGCTCGTTGCCCTGGCGGTCACCGCCGCGTCCGGTCCGGTCTTCGTCCTGACCACCTGCGGGTTGATCCTCGCGGTCCGACGGCTGGCGCTGCCTGCCACCCCCGTCGGGGTGCACCACCTGAGGTCCGCCCTAGGCATGGAGAAGTGGTTCGGTGACAAGCTCCTCGAGCTGAGCCTCCAGCTCAACAACACCCTCTACGCCACGCTCTACACGCCGAAGTGGCTCCGCGCGCTGGGAGCCCGGGTGGGGCGGGGGGCCGAGGTCTCCACGATCGCCAACATCGACCCCGACCTGCTGGTCCTCGAGGACGACTGCTTCGTCGCCGACATGGCCAGCGTCGGCAGTGCCACCTACTGCAACGGGCACGTGGCCTTCCGGCTCACCGATGTGGGTACCCGGGCCTTCGTGGGCAATGCGTCCTTCGTCCCGTCCGGCACCTACCTGGGCGAGGACTCGCTGGTCGGCGTGCTGACGGTGCCGCCAGCAACGGGAGTCACCCCAGGCACCTCGTGGCTGGGTTCGCCGCCGTTCTACCTGCCAAAGCGGGAGATGTACGAGGGCTTCACCGAGGAGCAGACGTTCCGGCCCAGCAGGCGACAGGTCATGACCCGCTACGCCATCGAGTCCCTCCGGATCGTGCTGCCGAGCTCCATCCTCGGGATGGCGGCCTTCGCCACCCTCTACGTGCTGTCCTTCGTCGCAGCCGGGGCCCCGATCTGGGCGGTGGTCCTGGCCACGCCGGTCATCGCTCTGCTGTCCGGCCTCGCCGCGGTCCTCCTCGTCGCCGCGATCAAGTGGGCCGTGGTCGGGCGTTACCGGCCTCGTGTCGAGCCGCTGTGGAGCGGTTTCGTCCGGCGGACCGAGTTCGTCACGGGCATCTTCGAGGCCACCGCCGTCCCGGTGCTCCTGGCTGCACTGACCGGGACACCGCTGCTCGGGCCGGTGCTGCGCCTCTTCGGCGTCAAGGTCGGTCGCCGCAGCCTGCTGGACACCACGTACGTCACGGAGTTCGACCTCGTCCGGATCGGCGACGACGTCTCTGTCGGAACCGCCGCGTCATTGCAGACGCACCTGTTCGAGGACCGGGTCATGAAGATGTCGACCGTATCCCTCGGTGACGAGGCCAGTGTCGGCAGCCGGTCAGTCGTGCTCTACGGCACGCACGTGGGCACGGGCACGTCCCTTGCGGCACTGTCGCTGGTGATGAAGGGCGAGAGCCTCATGCCGGGGACCACCTGGCAGGGCATCCCGGCGCAGTCGGCACACCGACGTCCGCACCACCAGCCGGACCTGAGCTCCGTGCGTGAGGGATCGGCATGACCGAGGTGAAGGTGCACTCCCTCCCGTCCGACGACGACGGGATCCAGTTCTTCGCCGTGGCGCGGCCGGTGGCCCCCGAAGTCGATCGGCGGGCGGCCGACGGACGTGCCGACTCCCAGTCCGATTCCCAGTCCGACTCCGAGTCCGACCCCGCCGGTTCGGTCGCCCAGGCCCCGGGCCCCCGTCTCACGGCGGAGACATCCGGCGCGATCACGTGGTACTCGCTGCCCGAGCCCGCCGTCACCGTAGCCGAGCCCGACGTCGCCATCCCCGCGGGTGGCGTCGACGTCCCCGCCCCACCCGTGGCGGAGATCGCCCATGCCTGCGAACCGGAGTTCGTGCTGGCCCGCTCCGCGCCGACCGCCGGGCAGCCGGAGCCGGAGAGCAGACGTCGGCTGGTCGGCGTCGACATGGCGCGAGGCATCGCCCTGCTCGGGATGATGGCGGTGCACATCGTCTCGTCCGAGACCGCGGCCGGCACCATGTCCACCGCCTGGGCGCTCGCCGCCGGCAAGTCGGCCGCACTCTTCGCCGTGCTGGCCGGCGTCGGCATCGCCTTCACGACAGGGGGGACACAGGTTCTTCACGGACGTCGCCGTACGGCGGCGGCGGCGGCGCTCGCTGTGCGCGCCATGCTGATCGGGTGCCTCGGACTGCTCCTCGGCTCGCTGGTCCCGATCGACACCGCTGGGGTGATCCTCGCCTACTACGCTGTGCTCTTCCTGCTCGCGATCCCCCTGCTGGGCCTGTCGGTCCGCACGCTGGTCGTCCTCACCGCCCTCACGGCCGTTGCCATCCCTGTGGCCAGCCACATGGTGCGCGGTGCGATGACGGCGCCGGAGCTGGGCAACCCGACCTTCGCGGACCTGGTGGGCGCACCGGGAGACCTCGTCGCCGAACTCACCCTGACCGGCCTCTATCCCGCGCTGCCCTGGATCGCTTACGTCTGTGCGGGGTTGGCGATCGGTCGGTCCCGGCTCACCGCCCGCGGCTTCGTGATGGGGATGACCGCTGCCGGCGTCGCCCTGGCCTGCGTGTCGAGCGCCGCGTCCTGGGCGATGATGGAGCGGCTCGGTGGACGGGCCCAGCTGGCCGACGTCGCCATGCGCAGCATGCCTCTGGACGAGTACACGGGCCTGCTCGTGTGGGGAGCCGACGGCACCCTGCCGACGACGAGCGCCTGGTGGCTGACGGTCCTGGCCCCGCACACGACGACGCCTGTCGACATCCTCTACACCATCGGTGTCGCTATCGCGGTCATCGGAGCGTGCATCATCGTCGGGTGGGTCACCAGGTCGGTGCTGCGGCCCCTGGCCGCCGCCGGCAGCATGCCCCTGACGCTCTACACGCTCCACCTGCTCTTGCTCGTCGCGCCGTTCACTCCGGACCGTGAGGGGACGTCGTTCCTGCTCCAGGTGGGGACCCTGCTGACCTTCGCCACGCTGTGGGGCCGACGGTTCGACCGGGGACCGCTCGAGCAGGTCGTCTGGCGCGTCACCGGGAACGTCCGCTCGCAGATCCTGGACCGGGGGGAGGCGGCCGGTGGCCGGCGCCCGGCGCGGTAGCGGGACGTGGACGCACGGCGCCGGTAGCAGTGGGCTCGCGCTCGTCTACCGCGGCCCGGCCTCCGAGCCCGGCTGCCCCGAGGCCGTCGCCGACCTGCTCCGCCGCTCCCGCTGGGACCTGAACGTCCACTACGTCGGTCCTCGCGAGTCCGTCCCCCTCTCCCTCGAGGCCCTGAGCCGGAGTGTGGTGTACTGCCAGCCCGGCGGAGGGGAGCTCAAGCGCGCGTACCGGAAGCTCCGACACGGCGCACCCCTGATCCGCGACTACGTGAGCTCCGGGGGGCGGTACCTCGGCTTCTGCCTGGGAGGCTACCTGGCGGGCGAGACTCCGGGCTTCGGTCTTCTCCCAGGTGACACCGACCAGTACATCTCCTCCTCCGGCGCCACTACCGCGACGGACATCGACACGATCATCCAGGTGCTGTGGGGTGGTCGTCGCCGCGACGTCTTCTTCCAGGACGGTCCGTGGTTCGACCTCGATCCCGGACGTGGGCCCGCCGACGTCCTCGCCGTCTACGACAACGGGCTCCCCGCTGCGGTCGTCGCACCGTACCGGCGCGGGGTCGTCGGGGTCGTCGGCCCTCATCCGGAGGCCACGCCCGACTGGTTCACCGACAGCGGTCTGCGCCCGCCCGCCCAGCTGGCCCTCGACCTCGGCCTGGAGCTCGTCGACCGGGTGATGGCGGCGGGGCAGTGACCGACGCCGACGCGCCGAGGCCCGGTGCCGGGGGCCGGTCCGCGGGTGGGCCGAGTGGTGCATCGTGCACCATCTGGTGGGCGACGCCCCGGGAAGACACCGCGCTCACCGGCCTGCTGGACGACTCGGAGCGGCAGCGGTCGGTCCGTCTGGCACGGAGTGCGGACCGGTCTCGGTTCGTTACCGCCCACGCGCTGGTGCGGCTCCTCCTGGCCGCCCGAACCGGGATCCCCCCCGCCGAGCTGCGCTTCGACCGGACCTGCCGCCGCTGCGGCGGCGACCACGGGAAGCCGCGGCTCGCCGACGACCTGCCACTCCCGACTGGTCCGCCGCCGTTCAACCTCACCCACGCGGCGGACCGCATCGCCATCGCCGTCGCCGACGTCACGGGTCCCGACGGCGGGTTCGACGTGGGGGTCGACGTCGAGCGCGTCCCCGCCGCGGGCAATTCCGTGCTGGCGACGGCGGGCCCGGAGATCCTGACGGCGGCCGAGCTGGCCGCCTACAGGCAGCTCGACACGTCCGGGCGCGGCCGGGCACTGGCCGTTTGGTGGACCCGTAAGGAGGCGGTGCTGAAGGCGACCGGAGACGGCCTGGCCGTGCCGCCCTCGTCGATCGGGGTGACGGCGCCCGACGAGCCCCCGGCCGTCACCGGCTGGACCGTGCCGGCTTGGGAGAGCCGTCTCGATACCGGCGATCGGGATACCGCACCGGGCCCTCCGCTGGTCGTGCTGCGGGACCTGCAGGCCGCCGATGGGTACGTGGGATGCGTCGCCGTCGTCGGCGCGGCGTCGCTGACGGTGACCGAGCACGACGCCGACCCGCTCCTGGCAGCGCGGTGACCGGTCTGCCGGCGCGACCGGACCCGAGGAACCGGCCGGACGGGCTCGTCGCTACCGTGGCTCGATGAGGGTCCGTGGCTCATCCCCCGTCGTGGGTGGGCTGGCGGTGCTTCTCATCGTCCTGACAGCGTGCACCGCTCAGCCGGTGGACGAGGCGAGGGAGCCGGCTCCCGAGGCAGGCGCCTGGCCGGCCCCCTCCCCGAGCCGACCGGTCGTGGACCTCAGCTTCTCGGTCGCCGAGGACCTCGGGTCCGTGGCAGGTACCGAGTGGGTGCAGTTCACGCCCGACCTGGACGTGTGTGAGCTGGTATTCCGACTGTGGCCGAACAAGCCGCTGACCGCCGAGGCCGGCAACGCGCTGGAGGTCACCGAGGTCGTGGTCGACGGGCGCCCCGCGATAGCGGAGGTGGCCTCTGCCGGAGCCCCGGACCGTGCTCCGGGAACCCTCCTCGAGGTGCCTCTACCCTCGTGCGTCGCCGCCGGGACGACGGTCGACGCCGAGCTGGACTTTGCCCTCACCCTCGGCGAGGGCACCGACGAGCGGGTGGGTGTCGCCCGCGCCGGCGACGTGGCGTGGTTCGGGACCGCGTTCCCCTTGCTGGCCTGGGAGAGCGGACGCGGCTGGGCCCGCGACCCGGCCGTCCGGGTCGCCGGGGAGATGGCCACGAGCGAGACCTTCCGGCTCCGCTCCCTCGAGGTCGACGTCCCGTCCGGCTACGACGTCCTCGGCACGGGGGCCGCAACGGGGACCAGGGAGCGGGAAGACGGGCGCACCTCGCACCTGTTCACGGCGCCGGCCGTGCGCGACGTCACGGTTACTGTCGGCGAGCTCGAGGTGCTCAATCGGGAGGTCGACGGGGTCCGCCTCCACGTGGGGGCGCCGCGCAGCGGCACGAGTGCACCGCTAAGCCGCTGGGCGGCGGAGCTGGAGTGGTCGATGCGGGAGGTCGCCGACCTGCTCGGCCCCGTACCGTACGAGGACGTCTGGGTGAGCGTGCTGCCCGACCAGACCGACGGCATCGAGTTCCCTGGGGCGATCCAGTTCGGCGACGTCTCCCCCACGGAGCAGTCGTGGCTGATCACCCACGAGGTGGCTCATCTGTGGTTCCACGGCCTGGTGGGCAACAACCAGGCCAGGGATCCGTGGCTCGACGAGTCGTTCGCGACCTTCGTCCAGCTCGTGGTGGACGACGCGGAACCACGGACGTCGCGAGGCCTGCACCGGTGGACCAGTGACCAGGTCGGCCGACCGATGTCGTTCTGGGCGACCGCCGACCGGCCCAGCCGTGCCTATGTGCAGGGGGTGTACCAGGAGGGCGGCAACGCGCTGTTGGAGGCCCGCACCCTGGCCGGCCAGGAGGACTTCGACGCTGCGCTCGTGGACTACCTCTCCGACAACGCCCATGCCGTCGCCGTGCCCGCCGACGTCGCGGCGGCTTTCGCGGAGCTCCCCGAGGTGCTGGACGTCCTTACCCGGGTCGGCGCTCTGCCCGACGGGTCCTGACGACAGCTCAGCGGGGGAGCGGGCGGACCTGGAACCGGCCGTCGTAGGCGTAGACGAGCCAGTCGGGGCCCGTCGCCCACTCGGACAGCACCAGCTCGTAGATCATGGACTTGCGGACCTCGATCCGGAACGGCCCGCCGTCCTCCTCGTAGCGCATGGTGGCCGCGTGGGCCAGGCGCACCTCCAACCGTGGCGGCAGGTCCGCCTCGGCCTCGGCCAGGCTGATCTCCGCGTCGGTGATGCGCTGATCCTGCAACGCGCCCCCGGCGGGGACGGTCCAGGTCGGCTGCTCCCAGAGGTAGAACTGCAGGATCCGGAGGGAGTCCTGCGCTTCGGTGTCGCCCTCCAGGGCGGCGG
This sequence comes from Jiangellales bacterium, assembly GCA_035462375.1. Taxonomy (GTDB): domain Bacteria; phylum Actinomycetota; class Actinomycetes; order Jiangellales; family Jiangellaceae; genus DASTQL01. The sequence goes on along the minus strand of DATHUJ010000023.1, from coordinate 466 downwards.
CGACCTGGGTGGACCAGGTCTGCAGGGCGCCCGGTCCCAGGCGCGACTGCACGTGCACGGTCAGCTCTTCGGCGGTGTAGTCCTCCCGCTGCGGGTCGAGGAACTCCTCGCGGAAGGCGACGTCGAAGGCGAAGTCGATCAACTCGTCGTAGGCGTCGTCCACCGCCTCCGTCCCGAAGGTCTCCGCCGCCGGGGGGGCGACGGTCGGACGCTCCGCGAAGCGCTCGGGTGTCACCTGCTCCGGGCTCGTCGTGATCCCGCATCCGGCCGTCGTCACGACGAGAGCCAGGAGCCACGCCCTGGTACGCCCCCGGCCCACTCGCCCGGTCAGTGGGCGTGCTCGCCGCGGTAGTACTCGAAGACGAAGCCCAGCACCGCGACGGTGGCCATGGCCATGCCGATCAGGAAGAGCCACCAGCCGAAGACCAGGCCGAGGAAGACGACGGCGCCCGACAGCGCCACGGCC
>DATHUJ010000022.1:0-39790 GCA_035462375.1 Jiangellales bacterium | reverse complement strand
CTCTCCGACGCGGAGTTCCCCGTCGAGTACGTGTCCATCGTCGGCACCGACCTGCGCATGGTGGAGCAGGTCACCGGCCGGCTCACCCGCGGGCGCGCCGTCGCGGCGGGAGCGGCCAGCGGGCTGTGGTTCGGGCTGTTCGTGGGGCTGCTCCTCTCGCTGTTCGCGCCCGAGGGGTCGAACTTCCTGTCGATCATCGCCCTGGGCCTGGTCATCGGGGCGGCCTTCGGTGCGGTCATGGGGCTGGCCGGTTACGCCGCGACCGGGGGCCGGCGGGACTTCATCTCACGCAGCGGCATCGTGGCCAACCGCTACGAGGTCCTGTGCCGTGGCCCCCGGATCGACGAGGCGCGGCAGATCCTCGAGCGCCTCGCCGCCGAGGGCTGACCGCCGCCCGGCTGGCGGTGATCATGGAAGGATCGCCCTCCGGGCCGCCTGCGGAGGCGATCGCTCCATGATCACCGAGTGGGGCGGCGGGAGCGAGGGCGTGCGCGACCGGGCCGGCGCTAGCGTGGCCTGGTGACCGCCTCCCCGGTGGCGTGGCTGCGGGAGCGCGCCGAGGAGTTCGACCGGCTCGGGGCCCCCCTCTACGCGGTCCTGGTCCGGGGCATGGCGGGGGACTGGGAGCGGGGCGGCCCGGTCCGCGAGGTGCTCGCCGGCTGGGAGGACGCGCCGTCCGAGGCGGTGGTGGACCTGCGCCTGCTGGGCGGGCTCTTCCGCATCGTCCTCGAGCGTCGCGCACCCGCCCTGACGCCCTACTACCGATCGCTCGGCGGCCGGGCGGGCCCCGACGGGGCCTGGGAGGTCGCGCGCGAGGTCGTCGCGGCACACCCGCACGAGCTGCGGGCCGCGCTCGACGTCTTCCCCCAGACGAACGAGGTGGGCCGCGCCGTGCCGCTCGTGGTCGGGCTGATGGACGCGGTGTCTCGGTCCGGCCTGCACCGCGTCCGGCTGCTCGAGATCGGGGCGAGCGCCGGGCTCAACCTCCGGGTCGACCGGTTCCGGGTCAGCGGCGAGGGCTGGGCCGTCGGCCCCGCCGACTCGCCGGTGCGGCTGGACGGGGCCGTACGCGGGCCGGTACGGCCGGTGGACCTGGAGGTCGTCGCGCGACGGGGCTGTGACCTGTACCCGGTCGACCCCGGCACACCGGAGGGCCGGCTGCGGCTCGCCTCCTTCGTGTGGCCCGACCACGTCGACCGCCACCACCGGCTGGCCGCGGCGCTGCGGGTGGCCGCCGATCTCCCGGCCCGGGTGGACCGGTCGCCGGCGCTGCCGTGGCTGGAGGAGCAGCTGGAGCAGGCGGCCGCCCCTGACGTCCTCACCGTGGTCTGGCACTCCGTGGTCGCGCTCTACCTGCCGCAGGACGAGCGCGCGACCCTGACGGCCATGCTCGCCGAGGCCGGGCACAGGGCCCCGGTGGCCCGGGTCGAGCTCGAGCACCGCGACCTGCGGGCCGGATTGCGACCCGAGCTCGCGGTCACCCTCTACCCCGGCGGCGAGTGCCGGGTGCTGGCCGACGCGAGCCACCACGGGCCTCCCGTCGTGCTCCGCCCCGGTGTGTCGGTGGGTGAGGTTTCCCACTGAGCGGTTCATGTCCCGCCCTACCGGTCGCCGCGCCCGTACGGCACGCTGTCCTGCCATGCGGTTCGGACGGTTCTACGAGGACTTCGAGGTCGGCGCGGTCTACAAGCACTGGCCGGGCAAGACGGTGACCGAGTACGACGACCACCTCTTCTGCCTCATCACGATGAACCACCACCCGCTGCACCTCGACGCACACTATGCCGAGGAGGCGACGCAGTTCGGCAAGAACGTGGTGGTCGGCAACCTCATCTACTCGTTGCTGCTGGGCATGTCCGTGCCGGACGTCAGCGGCAAGGCCATCGCCAACCTCGAGGTCGAGTCGTTGCGGCACGTGGCGCCCACCTTCCACGGCGACACGATCTACGGTGAGACGACCGTCCTCGAGGTCAAGGAGTCCTCCAGCAAGCCCGACCGCGGCGTCGTCTCCGTCGAGACGCGCGGGTACAAGCAGGACGGCACGCTCGTCTGCGTCTTCCGCCGCCGCGTCATGGTGCCCAAGCGGGAACACGCGGGCGACATGGAGCCGCGGCCCGAGCCACGGGAGGCCTGAGCGGTCATGGCAGCACAGCCGGAGCTGTGGATCGTGCGGCACGGCCAGACGGAGTGGAGCCGGGACGGCCGGCACACCAGCCGTACGGACCTCCCGCTCACCGAGGTCGGCGAGCAGCAGGCGCGCGACCTGGCGCCGCGGCTGGCGGGCGTCGACTTCGACGTCGTGCTCACCAGCCCTCGCCGACGCGCCCGTGACACGGCGCGCCTCGCGGGCTTCCCCGACGCCGAGGTGGTCGAGGACGCCGTGGAGTGGGAGTACGGCGAGTACGAGGGCATCACCACGGCGCAGATCCGCGAGACCGTCCCGGGGTGGACCGTCTGGCAGCACGGAGCCCCCGGGGGCGAGCTGGCCGGGGAGGTGGCGGGTCGGGTCGACCGCGTGGTCGAGCGCGTCCTGCGGAACTCGCCCGATCGGGCGCTCGTGGTGGCCCACGGGCATCTGCTGCGGGTGCTCACCGCCCGGTGGCTCGGCCAGGCGCCCGAGGAGGGGGCCCGCTACCGGCTGGACACGGGAACCGTCTCGGTGCTCGGCTGGGAGCGCGAGACCCGCGTCCTGCTGCGCTGGAACTCCTGACCTCAGAGCACGCCCCACCCGCGCAGCGTCTCCACGAGGCGGGGCGAGGTGTCAACGTCGTCGATCCCCTCCGGGCGGTACCACCGGACGTCCGCGGCGTCGTCGCCGGCTTGCAGGTCACCCGACTCGACGACACACCGGTAGTCGGCGATCTCGTAGACCGTCCCGTCCGGCCCGCCCCTGCGGACCATCCCGACCAGGTCGCCGACGGTCACGACCAGGCCGGTCTCCTCCAGCACCTCGCGGGCCACGGCCGCCACGTCGTCCTCCCCGGCCTCCACCCGCCCGCCGGGCAGCGACCAGGTGTCCTCGGCGGGGGGGCGCCCTCGCCGCACGAGCAGCAGGCGACCCGCTTCGTCCATGACGACCGCTCCCACGCACGGCACCACCTTGGGCACGACGCCACCGTACGGCCCCTTGACGGGGGCGCGCCGCCACGGGAGCGTCTGGGCCGTGAAGGGGCACCCGAGCTGCCCACGGTGCGGCGCCGAGGTGCGCCCGCCGGGGTTGTGGGCCAACCGCTGGACCTGTGCCGAGCATGGCGAGGTGACCCCCCTCCAGCCGCCCGGACGACCCAGCGCGGCTTACGTGGCCCACCTCGCGCACGAGTCGGCCCTTCCCATGTGGGTGCCGTGGCCGTTGCCCCGGGGCTGGGTCGTGAGCGCGCTGCTGCACTGTGCCGACGACGTGTCGGGGGTCCGGGCCACGGCCACCGTCGTCAGCGGGCCCAACCCGTTGGGCGGCCCGGCCGACCTCACGCTGGTCGCAGAGGAGCCGGGTGTCGGCCTCGGCGCGTGGCTGGCGGGTCTCCCCGGCCCCGACCCGGGGACCGACCTCGGCGGCACGCCCCACGCGAGGTTCGAGGTGACCGGCCACCCGGCGCCGCTGTGGTCGCTGCCCACACCGCCGGATCGGGCTGCGTACGTGGGCGAGTCCGGCGGTCGGTGGCTGTGGGCCATCCTGCGCCCGCAGACCGCCGGCGCGATGCTGCTGGAGGACCTCGCGGTCGCCGACCTGCGGGACCTGGGCCGAGAGGCCGACCTGCTCCCGTACGGAGCCCTGCCGCCCTGGCTGGCCGCGGGATGACGCGGGAGGGTCGTGAGGATCTCGCAGTCCCGCTCCCGATCCCAGGCCCCGCCACGTTGCGCATCGACCTGCACTCGCACAGCCGCATGTCCGACGGCACCGATGCTCCGGCCGACCTGGTCCGCAAGGCGCTGGCCGCGGGCATCGACGTGCTGGGGCTGACCGACCACGACACCTGCGCCGGCTGGGCAGAGGCTTCCGCAGCCGCAGTGGGCAGCGGGCTGACGCTCGTGCCGGGCGTGGAGGTCTCGACGGTGCTCGACGGGGTGGGTGTGCACCTGCTCGGCTACCTGTTCGACCCCACGTACGAGCCGCTGGCGGCCGAGCTCGCCCTCGTCCGGGGCGACCGCCGGGCCCGGCTGGCCACCATCACCGCCCGGCTCACGGGTGCCGGGCTCGAGCTGGCGGTCGACGAGGTCCTCGCCCAGGCGGACTCCGCTGCGACGGTGGGCCGACCGCACGTCGCCGACGCGATGGTCGCCCGCGGCTACGTCGCCGACCGCAACGAGGCGTTCACGCACTGGCTCGCCGAGGGGCGCCCCGGCTTCGCCCGCAAGTACGCCCCCGAGACGACCGAGGCGATCCGCCTGGTCCGAGCAGCGGGGGGCGCGGTCGTCCTGGCGCACCCGTGGGGACGCGCCTCGCGGCACGTCCTGGACGAGCAGACGGTGGGCCGGCTCACGCGGGCCGGCCTGCACGGGCTCGAGGTGGACCACGAGGACCACTCGCCGGACGACCGTGCGGCTCTCCGGCGGCTGGCGCGTGAGCTCGGCCTGGTCGTGACGGGGTCCAGCGACCACCACGGCGAGGGCAAGGTCGACCACCCGCTGGGGATCAACACCACCGACCCCGCCGAGTACGAGGAGCTGCTGCGGCGGGCCGCGGTGTCGGCCGCCGCGGCCGGCCGGTCCACGGTGGGACCGGTGGCGTGAGCCCCGCGACGGGTCGGCCCACCACGACCGTGAGCAGCTCCGGCCGGCTGGGTACTCCTACGTCAGGGGTCGAGCTCGAACCACACGGGCCCGGTCAGACCGGTCATCCCGCCACCGCCCGGTGCGGGGCCTCCACCTCCGCCCAGAAGGCGGTGAGTGCCTCCACGGTGGCCTGGGGCGCCTCCACAGCGGGGGAGTGGCCCGCGCCTGCCAGCACCACGTGCCGGGCCTCGAGCCGGGTCGCCATGTCCGCCTGCACTGCCACCGGCCAGCGGTCGTCGTCGACACCGCTGACCACCCGGACGGGGACCTCGCTCTCGACCAGCTCGGTCACGCGGTCCGGCGCCGAGGCGAGCAACAGGGTGATGGCGCGCAGGGTGGCCGGGTCGTTGGCCATGAACCGGTGCTCGAGGAAGGCCTCGATGTGCGGCTCGACCTCGGGCGCTCCGTGGGCGCGGTCGTAGGCCCGCTTCGCCGTCCAGGTCGACTCGAGACCGTGCTGCCCGATGGCGTCGGCGAGGACGTGCAGGAGCTCGTGCTGATCGGTAGGCAGCGCGCCCGGGCCGCTGCAGACCAGGACGAGCGACCTGAGCGCGCCCGGTTCCCGCAGCGCCGCGGCCGTGGCCACCAGCCCGCCGAAGGAGTGCCCCACGAGGTGGATCGGACCGGCGTCCAGCGACGCCGCCAGGGCGAGCACCGAGGCGGCGAAGTCGTCCAACCCGTACGAGCCGTCGGGTCGAGGTGGGCTCTCGTACTGGCCCGGGAGGTCGAGCGCCACGGTACGGCGCCCGGCGGCGGCAAGCGGGGCGAGGACGGCGATGAAGTCCTCCTTGCTCCCCGTCCAGCCGGGGACGAGCACGACCGGGGGACCGGACGCCGCTCGGGGGACGGCCTCCAGGACGGCGAGCTCGCCGGCAGCGGTGGTCCGTCGGTGGGCTCGCACTCCCTCGGGGAGATCGAGGAAGCGTGGTGTGCTCACGCCTTCACGGTACCGAACCCACCCCCGGGGTTCCGGGGGCGTGGCGCATCGACCGCGCAGGCGGGGCGGCACAATGGTGCCCTCCCACCGACGACGAGAGCGGGCCCCGTGAGCCGGACCGAGACCAGGGTCAAGACCCGCACCATCGCCGTGACCAACCAGAAGGGTGGCGTGGCCAAGACGACGACCGTCGCCTCACTCGGGGCGGCCCTGGCCGAGCGGGGTGAGCGGGTCGTCCTCGTGGACCTCGACCCCCAGGCATGCCTGACCTTCTCGCTGGGGGTCGATCCCGAGGAGGTCGAGCTGTCGGTCAACGAAGCGCTGCTGGGCAAGGCCGACCTCGTCGACACCGTGATCCCTCTCGACGAAGGGCTCGACCTGGTGCCCTCGACGATCGAGCTGGCAGGTGCCGAGGCGGCCCTGCTCACCCGGACCGGGCGCGAGCTAGCCGTGCGCAACCTCCTCGACGGGCTCCACGACGACGTCGACGAGCCGTACGGATGGGTGCTGCTCGACTGCCCGCCGTCGCTGGGCGTGCTCACGGTCAACGCCCTCACCGCGGCCCGGGAAGTCATGGTGCCCCTCCAGTGCGAGACCCTCTCGCACCGCGGCGTCGGCCAGCTGCTGGACACCGTGCACGACGTCCGCCGGCTTCTCAACCCGCGGCTGCGCCTGCTCGGGGTGCTGCCGACGCTCTTCGATGCCCGTACGAACCACGCCAGGGCGGTGCTCGCCGACATCAGCGACCGCTACGGGCTCCCGGTCCTCCAGCCGGCGATCCCCAAGTCGGTGCGCTTCGCCGAGGCGCCTGCCGTCGGCCGTACGGTCCTGGAGACCGCCCGCTCGTCCCGTGGCGCGGAGGCGTACCGCGAGCTCGCCCGGCGGCTGCTCGACGGCAGCGCGACGCGCACGCCCACGGCTCCCTGAGGCCGGGCCATCGCGGCCCTAGGCTTCGGGCTGTCCGTCTCCGACCCGTTGGAGCACCGTGCACCAGCCCGGTCCCCGCCGCCATGTCGCCCGCCCGGGACGCCCGGTGACGGCACGGTACGCGGCGCCGCGGCCCCGTCGGGCCCGCATCCTGGCCGCCTCGGTGTCGGCGGTCGTGGTCGTTGCGTCCACCCTGGGCGCGGCGGGTGCGCTGCCGCTGGCCGTTCCCGCGGGGGCCGACTCCCCCGCAGCGGTGCCGCCTCCCGCCGCGATGACGTTCGCTGAACCGGCTCCGCCGGCCGGCGGCGGGCAGTCGAGCGCCGCAGCGGTTGCCGGCGAGGACGCGGCCGGTGCCGACGCGACCGGTGCCGAGGCGGCTGGGACCGGGGTCGCCGGCCCTGCTGCCACGACCGGACCCGGCGCGCCTGCGCCCGGTCCGGACCTCAAGCCCGTCGCCACGGCTCCCCTTCCGGAGGGCAGCGGGAGCGGTCGCCGCGTCGTCTACGACATCTCCGACCAGCAGGTCTGGCTCGTCGAGGACGACGGGAGCGTCGCGCGGACCTACCCCGTGTCGGGGAGCAGGTACGACCAGGTCGAGCCCGGGACATACGAGGTCTACTCCACGTCGCGGCACGCCACGGGGTGGCACGGCACGGAGACGATGGAGCACATGGTCCGGTTCACCCGCGGTCAGCGAGCCGCCATCGGGTTCCACAGCATCCCGGTCTCCGCGGAGACGGGGGAGCCTGTGCAGTCGCTCGCCGAGCTCGGCACACCGCTGTCGGACGGCTGCGTGCGGCAGGACGCGGACGACGCGGCGGCGATGTACGACTTCGCCCCGGTGGGCACGGCCGTGGTCGTCACCCGCTGACGCCTGTGCTGGTGACGCTGCGTCCTTGCGAGTGGCGGCAGAGGCTGTGGTGCTCGCGTCTAACGTCTCACGATCGCTTGGCCGGGCGAGTAATGCTGACGTTGTGGTGCTCGTAGGCACGGTGAGGTCGCATGACCGGTACCGGGTCGTTGGATCATGAGACGGCGTGCGGGGCACGCGGGGGGAGCCGCTCCTCCGGTGGGCTGTTGCGCAGCGCCGCCCGCGGGCACTCGCCGGTCGCAACCCACCGATCACTCGGGGGCCGTCGTCGCGTCCTCCTGGGTGGTGGAGCCGGCCGCTTCGCTGCCACCGCCGGTCCCGGCGCCGCGGCCCCGGCTGCGACGGCGCCGCCTGGAGCGGGGGGCCCCATCGGTACGGGCGGCGGTGGTGCCCTCAGGGACGGCAGCTGGGGCCGGCCGGTCGGTGCTGCCCCGGTCGGTGCTACCCAGGTCGGTGCTGCCCCGGTCGGTGCTGCCCAGGTCGGAGCCGTTCGGGTCCGGCCAGGCCCCGTCCGTCACGGTGGCGTCGGCATGGCCGACCGGCTCGCCTCGGCGGGTCCGGCGACGGCTGCCCCGAGTCCTGCGGCGCTCCCCGGCTGGACGGTCCGCTGCTCCTGCGTCACCGTGGTCCCCGCGTTCGGTCCGGCCGGCGCGCTCCGTCGGACCGCCTCGGTCGCCACGGCGCCCGCCCCGGCTCGTGCGACGCTCGTCGCGCCCCCCACGCCGGCCGCGGCCGGTCTCGCCGATGTCCTCCACCGCCTCGGCGTCGATGCCGGCCCGCGTGCGCCGCGACCGCGGGAGGACACCCGTCGTCCCCGGCGGGATGCCGAGGTCGTGGTAGAGGACCTCGCTGGTCGAGTAGGTCTCGGCCGGCTCCGGATAGGGCAGTCCCAGGGCGCTGTTGATGACCTTCCAGCGGGCCAGGTCGTCCCAGTCAACGAGCGTCACGGCGATTCCGGAGGCCCCGGCCCGGCCCGTCCGGCCGATCCGGTGGAGGTAGGTCTTCTCGTCCTCCGGACAGGCCACGTTGATGACGTGCGTGACCCCCTCCACGTCGATGCCGCGGGCCGCCACGTCCGTGGCGACGAGGACGTCGACCTTGCCGTTGCGGAAGGCTCGTAGGGCCTGCTCCCGAGCACCCTGCCCCAAGTCGCCGTGGACGGATGCGGCAGCGAAGCCGCGGCCGACCAGGTCGTCGGAGAGGCGCTGGGCCTGCCGCTTGGTCCGGCAGAAGATCATCGCTAGGCCGCGGTCCTCGGCCTGGAGGACCCGGGCGATGATCTCGTCCTTGTCCAGGTTGTGCGCGCGGTAGACGAACTGGGCCGTCGCCGGGACCGTCTGGGTCTCCTCTGGGGACTCGGCCCGGACGTTGAGCGGGTGGCGCATGTACCGGCGGGCCAGCGAGACGACCGCCGCCGGCATGGTGGCGGAGAAGAGCATGGTCTGACGCAGCTCCGGCGTCGCCGCGACGAGCTTCTCGACGTCGGGCAGGAAACCCAGGTCCAGCATCTCGTCGGCCTCGTCGAGTACCAGAACCTTGACGTGGCGGAGGTCGAGTTCGCCCTGCTGCTTGAGGTCGAGCAGCCGTCCAGGCGTCCCGACGACGACGTCGACACCCCCGCGGAGCGCGGCGACCTGTGGCTCGTACGCACGACCGCCGTACACCGTGAGCACCCGGACCCGGCGGACGCTCGAGGCGGTCTGCAGATCCTTGCTGACCTGCACGGCCAGCTCGCGGGTCGGGACGACCACGAGTGCCTGCGGCCGGCCGGCCTCGACCTGGTCGGCGTAGTCGCGGTCGTCGGGGGCGACGATGCGCTGCAGCAACGGGATCCCGAAGCCGAGGGTCTTGCCGGTCCCGGTCCGTGCCTGACCGATCACGTCGCTGCCGACCAGGGCGACCGGGAGCGTCATCTCCTGGATGGGGAAGGGTTCCTCGATGCCGACCTGCTCGAGGGCGTCGGCGATACCCGGCAGGACTCCCAGCGACCGGAAGGTGGTCCGCTGGGGAGCCGGGGCGTCGTCCGTGGAGCCGTCGGGGACGGTCCCGGTCGTCTCGGTCGTGGTCTCGGGGCTGGTCAGGGCGTCTCGCCTCTTCTGTCGTCGGTCGCTGACGGTCGGACCCCGGCCCGCCGCGGGGCGCGCCGGTCCGCGCGTGGCGCGTGGACCGGGGCCGCGTCGCAGGCCCGTCGGGAACGGGCGCCCGCCGGACGGACACCTCTACCAGGTGCCATGGTACCGGGTCGTCCCCGCGGCGCTCGGCGTCGCGCGGCTACGCTGCCCGCCATGACCGACGCAGCCCCCGAGAACGGCTCCACCTCCGGCGACCCCGCTCCGGTACCGGCTCCGGCTTCAGCCCTGGAGGACCCCGCGTACCGGGCGGCCGTCGTCGAGCTGCTCGGAGTGCTCGCGTACGGGGAGCTCACGGCCTTCGAGCGGCTGGCCGCGGACGCCGGGCTGGCGCCGACCCTGGCAGACAAGGCGGCCTTGGCGGCGATGGCGACGGCGGAGTTCCACCACTTCGAGAAGCTGCGGAACCGGCTGCAGGAGCTGGGCGCGGACGCCGACGCGGCGATGGCCCCGTTCCGCGGTCCCGTGGACGCCTTCCACGAGAACACCGCCCCGGCGGACTGGCTGGAGGGCCTGGTCAAGGCCTACGTGGGCGACAACATCGGCAACGACTTCTACCGCGAGGTGTCCGCCTACCTGGACGAGTCGACCAGCGAGCTGGTGCTGGAGGTCCTCGCCGACTCCGGTCACTCGGAGTTCGTCGTCGACCGGGTGCGGGCGGCGGTGGCCGACGACCCCCGGGTCGGCGGCCGGCTCGCGTTGTGGGCGCGTCGGCTCGTCGGGGAGGCGCTCTCACAGGCGCAGCGCGTCGCCGCCGACCGGGACGCCCTGTCGGCACTCATCGTCGGTGGGGCCGACCGTCCCGGGATGGACCTGGCTGCGATCGGGCGGGTCTTCGCCCAGCTCACCGACAACCACTCCCGCCGGATGCGGGCGCTCGGGTTGTCGGTCTGACCACCCGGTCAGCGGCGGGTGCCGAGATCGCGCGACGCCCAGATCCGGTCGACCAGGATGAGTGCGACGATCGCGACCACGATGCTGATGATCCACCGGATCCAGTCGATGCCGCGGGTCTCCTCCACGCCGAGGGCGGCGGCGATCCAGTAGCCCACCTGGACGCCGACCACGCCCACGAGGAGGTGCAGCCAGAGGGGGACGCTCTGCTTGCCCGGCAGGACCAGGCGGGCCAGCGCGCCGATGACCAGACCGGCGATGATCAGGCCGATGATCTCCACGAGCACTCCTCGAGGACGCGGCGCCGCCCATTGCGGAACCGTCGCAGCACACTGTCGCGGTTCCGCGGCCCCGGCAGCAACCATCGACACGCAGGACGAGGAGTCCTACATCGTACCGAAACCGACCCTCCGCTCGGTCGTCTCGCCGATCTCCACGTAGGCGAGCCGGTCCGCCGGGACGATGACCCGGCGACCGCGATCGTCGGCGAGCGACAGCCGGCCGTGCTCCGATTCCAGGGCGTCGGCGACCGCCTTCTCGACCTCGGCCGACGTCTGGGGGCTCTCGAGCACCAGCTCGCGCGCGGCGTGCTGGACGCCGATCTTGACCTCCACGGTGACCCCTCGTCGTGTCGTCGCTGTGAGTCCACGGGCCGACCACTGCGGCCGGTCGACCTCCGTCGTCAGGCTAGTCGAGCCGGATGCCGGCTTCCCGGGCAGCAGGTACGCCGTCGGTGAACGGAGGCGCCGTACGGAGGGTCAGCGGCCATCGTCGGGTGCCAGGGCGGTCCGGCCGTCCTCCGTCTTGCGCGGGAAACCCCGGATGCCCCTCCAGCCGAGCGAGGCCACCAGCTCCGCGGCGGCGTCCCGCGGGATCGACCCGCGCGCGGACAGCCAGTAGCGCGCCGACACCTGGGCGAGGCCGACCAGGCCCGCGGCGAGGAGCATCGACTCCTCCTCGGGAAACCCGGTGTCCTCGGCGATGACGTGGCTGATCTCGCGGGCGCAGCTGCGGTTGAGCCGGTCCAGGCGGTCTCGCACCGCCACCTCGTTGGTCAGGTCGGACTCGAACAGCAACCGGAACGACCCGGCGGCGTCGTCGACGTAGCTGAAGTAGGCGGACACCGTCGCCGCGACCCGGAGCTTGTTGTCCTCGGTCGAGGCCAGCGCCTCGTGGATGCGGGCGAGCAGCCCGTCCGCGCTCTGGTCCAGCAGGGCGAGGTAGAGGTCGAGCTTGCCCGGGAAGTGCTGGTAGAGCACGGGCTTGCTGACACCGGCGCGCTCGGCGATCTCGTCCATCGCCGCGGAGTGGTAGCCGTTGGCCACGAAGACCTCGCGTGCTGCCGACAGCAGCTGCGCGCGCCGCGCCACGCGCGGCATGCGGGCGCTGCGGTTGGGCGCGGTGGGCAGGTCGGGCAGGCTCACGTGCGCTCCCTCGAGACGACGTTGCGGGATGGTACCCGCCGACGTGGCGGGCCCCTGCCTCAGCGGTAGTCGTCCTCGTCGAGCTCCACGATCCGGCTCTGCTCGGCGGCGTCGGCGGGGTCCACGTCGTAGCGCGCCTCCGGAGGCGGCTCCACCTCGTGCGGCGCGACCTCCCGGCCCTGCTCAGCGGCGTCGGCGGGGTCGGCCTCCGTCGGCAATGTCACCTCGGGCGGGTCGGCCTCGTACTCCTCGTCACCGTTCACGGGCTGCCTCCTGTCGCACTGACTGCCCGAGACTACCCATCGGCGCCCCTACGATCGTCGCGTGCCGTCGCCGCTGGACCGATGGCCCGGTGAGGACGTCAAGCTGCCGGGCGACCGGGCGCTGCACGTGCGCCACGCCGAGCCCCGGCGTCCCGGGTTGCCGCCGGCGGTGCTGGTCCACGGCCTCGGCGGCTCGGCGACCAACTGGACGTCGATGATGGGCGAGCTGCGCGGGACGCTGGACCAGTGGGCGCCGGACCTGCCTGGCTTCGGTGAGTCGCCTCCCTTGGAGGGCGGGCACACCGTGACGGCGCACGCGGTCGCCGTCGCGTCCTACCTGCGTACGTTCGACCGGCCGGTGCACCTGGTGGGCAACTCCATGGGCGGGCTCGTCTGCGTCCTCGTGGCCTCCCGACTGCCGCACCGGGTCCGCTCGCTCACCCTGGTCTCGCCGGCCATGCCCCATCTCGTGGTCCCCACGGCCGCGCGCTGGCTCACGCTGCTCGCGCTGCCGCGGCTCGGGGAACGCCTGTTGGCCACCGGCAACGCTGCCCCGGTCGAGCGCCAGGTCCAGCGCAGCGTGCAGGCCATCTACGGCGACCCGGACGCACTCACCGACGAGCAGCTCCAGATGGCCGCCGCCGAGCGGCGCCGCCGGCTGGAGCAGCCGTACGCGGACACCGTCTTCCTGCAGTCGCTGCGGTCGATCGTGGCCCACTTCACCCCGCTGCCCCGGCGTTCGGCGTGGATCGAGGCCGGTCGCCTGGCGGTGCCCACGCTGGTCCTCGTGGGCGGCCGCGACAAGCTCGTGGCCCACCGCACGGCGGCCCGCTGGCGTAGGAGGGTGCCGTCGGCGCGCGTCGTCACCCTGCCCTCGACCGGGCACGTCGCGATGATGGAGCGCCCGGGCCTGGTGGCGGGGATGGTGGCCGAGCACGTCGAGGCCGCCGAGGGCGCCACACCGGTGGCCTCCCGCGCCCAGCGGACCGGCGGGCGGGAATGACCCTGAACCTGGCACCGTTGGCGCGAGTGGCCGACGAGTCGACCGCCATGTCCGACGATCCGTACGAGGAGTCGTCCGTGTCCCTGCCCCCGCTGGTCGAGCCCGGCCCCGAGCTCACCATCGACGAGGTCCGCCGCTACAGCCGCCACCTGATCATCCCGGACGTGGGCATGCTCGGGCAGCGCCGGCTCAAGAACGCCAGGGTGCTGGTCGTGGGCGCCGGTGGCCTCGGGTCCCCCGCGCTGATGTACCTCGCGGCCGCGGGAGTGGGAACGCTCGGGATCGTCGAGTTCGACGTCGTCGACGAGTCCAACCTCCAGCGCCAGATCATCCACGGCCAGAGCGACGTCGGCCGGCCCAAGGCCGAGTCGGCGCGTGACTCCGTACGGGAGATCAACCCGTACGTCGACGTCGTCGTGCACGACACCCGGCTGGACAACGACAACGTGCTGGAGATCTTCTCCCGGTACGACCTGGTCGTGGACGGCACGGACAACTTCGCGACCCGATACCTCGTCAACGACGCGGCGGTAATCCTCGGCAAACCGTACGTGTGGGGGTCGATCTTCCGCTTTGACGGCCAGGCATCGGTGTTCTGGGACGAGCACGGCCCCAACTACCGCGACCTCTACCCGGAGCCGCCACCACCGGGGATGGTGCCGTCGTGCGCCGAGGGTGGCGTGCTCGGCGTGCTCTGCGCGTCCATCGGCTCCATCATGGCCACCGAGGCGATCAAGCTCGTCACCGGGATCGGCGAGCCGTTGGTCGGCCGGCTGGTGGTGTTCGACGCGCTGGAGATGTCCTACCGCACGCTGAAGGTCCACAAGGACCCGACGGCCGAGCCGATCAAGGAGCTCATCGACTACGAGGCGTTCTGCGGGGCGATCTCGGCCGAGGCCGCCGAGGCCGCCGTGGACGCCACCATCTCGGTCCGGACCCTCGAGGAGTGGCTGGCCCAGCGTGAGCGGGGCGAGCGCGACTTCGAGCTGGTCGACGTGCGCGAGCCGAACGAGTACGAGATCAACCGGATCCCCGGCGCAGTGCTCATCCCGAAGGGCGACTTCCTCACCGGCGACGCCCTGGCGCGCCTCCCGCAGGACCGGCAGGTCGTCCTGCACTGCAAGTCGGGGCAGCGCTCGGCCGAGGTGCTCGCCGTCGTCAAGGGGGCCGGGCTGGCCGACGCCGTCCATGTGGGCGGTGGGGTGGCCGCCTGGGTCAACCAGATCGACCCCTCCCAGCCCTCGTACTGACCTCGGGACAGTCACAGGACGCCGGCCTTCTGCATCCGGGTCCATGCGATCCACCCCGGCACGATCGGGATCCAGAAGGACACCACCCGGAAGAGCAGTACGCCTGGGACGGCCACGGCGGCTGGGATCCCCGTGGCCGTCAGACCCGCAGTGAGCGCCGCCTCGACGGCACCGAGCCCTCCGGGAGTGGGAACGGCGGTCCCGACGGTGTTGCCGGCGAGGTAGACGACCGCGAGGGCCGCGACCGGCGCCTGCGTCCCCAACGCGAGGAGACACGCCTCGAAGCAGGCCACGAAGGCGGCCGTCTGCAGCAGGATGCCGCCCACGGCCTGAGCGAGCTTGCGAGGGTTGCCCAGGACGTCGAGCAGCCGGGGCAGTCCCCGCCCGGCGAAGTCCCGCCACAGCCGGACTGCCCGGGTTCGCACGGGCGGGACGAGGACCAGGAGCGCGGCGACGGCGACGGCTCCGCCGGCCACGAGCAGGGCGGTCGTCGGCAGTTCCAGCCCGGCGGAGGCCGACGAGCCGGTGAGCACGGCCAGCACGGCGATCAGCGGCAGGGTGACGGCGACTGCCCCCACCTGCGTGGCGGCGACGCTGGCCGCTGCGAGCGCTCCCGGGACGCCGGACCTGGTGAGCAGCCGGATGTTGATGGTCGCGTTGCCCACCGTCGAGGGCGCGATCAGCCGGACGAACCCCAAGGCCACCTGTGCGGCGACCGCGCGACCGAACGGGACCCGCTCAGGGACGAAGCCGAGCAGCGCGAGCGCAGCCCCCACGTAGGTTACGGCCATCGCGGCCAGTGCGGGCACGAGCCAGCGCCAGTCGGTCTCGCGGGTCAGCTCCTCCAGCGGGGCCTCGACCAGCTGGGTCCCCACAAGGTAGAGCGCGGCCACCGCGCCCAGTCCGGTCACCAGGGAGAGCGGATTGAGCCGCTGGAGACGGACCTGCTCCTCGGGGACGGTCCCTGTGTGCTCGACCAGGCCGTCGCGTAGCCGCGCGAGCAGGTCGCGGTTCTCGCGCAGCGCGTGTCGGGTGCCGCGCGCCAGGGCGACGGGTTGCAGCAGTGGCACCGCGCGAGCGACCGCCGGGGCCCCCAGCGCCCGCACCGAGGAGGCGACAGCACGGTCGGGACCGGTGGCGACGCCGACTTCGACCAGCGCCTGCGCCAGATCCAGCCGCAGCGCCAGGTCGCTGGCGGCCACTTCCCCCCCGGCCGGCTCGAGCAGCCAGACGTGGTCGGCGTCGTCCACCAGCAGGGCCCGCCCGGTGATCCGCCGGTGGGCGACCTGCGCCTCCCGCAGCCGGTGCAACTGTGCCCACAGGTCGGCGAGGGCGCCGTCGGTGACCTGACCGTCGACGTCCCTGAGCGTGCGGCCGTCGATGTGTTCGTAGACGAGCAGGATGGCGTCCGGTCCGAGCCGGACCGCGCGGAGCAGCCGCGGCGTCCGGACACCCGCCCGGTCCAGGGCCAAAGACAGCAGGACCGCTCGGTCCAGTCTCGTCCGCATGGTCACCGCCTCGCGCGGCAGCGCCTCCTCCCGCACCCGCAGCCGTCGGACGGCGCGGCCGAGCCAGCCGGCTCCCTCCCGCTCCCGATCGAGCACCCGGACGTCCAGGACGCGGTCGGCGGTGTCGACGACGTAGCGACGCGGCTCCGCCCCGGGCACGGCGCGGACGTCCGTCACCACATGGCCGTCCTGCTGGAGTGCCTCGCCGACGGCGTGGCCGTCCGGCGTCACGGACGGCCGGCCGCTGACGAGCCGGACCGCCAGCCCGACCGAACGTCCGATGCCGAGCGCGACCAGCGTGCCGGCCACCGTCGAGACACCCTCCAGCAACCCGACGGCCAGGCCTCCGCCGACGGCGAAGATGGCGGCGCGGCGCATCCGCGGCCGGTCCTGCCAGCCGACGACGCTGACCACGGCGACGAGCAGGGCCGGGTACGGGGGCAGCGGCGACGAGGCGTCCGTGCGCCCGGCCGGCAGGAAGGCCTCCTGGAGCTGGTCCGGTGCGCTACGCAGCAGCCAGAGCGACATCGCAGCGGCGAGGACCGCGGCGACCACACCGGCGAGCAACACCTCGGCGGTGGCCCGCAGCCGCCCGCGGACCATGAGCGTCACCACGAGCACGGGGGGCAGCAGGAGTCCCACCAGGGCCGTCGCGACGGACAACAGCTCGACGGGGCCGGCAGGGACCAGGTCGCCGAACGCTGCGAGGTCTCGTCCCAGCCCCTGGAGCGTCCGCTCGGCGACGACGCCCACGGCGGTGACGCCGAGGATCGACAGCAGCGAGAGCAGCAGGCGGAGGCCGTCCAGCGGGCGGCGGGTACGGGCCGGCAGTGGGGCCTCGTGCACCTCGAAGTCCGTGGAGCCGACGGCCTGCGGGTCGGCCCGCACCGCCACCGTCTCCTCGGACCCGGTGTCCATCGGCGCCGATGCTGCCACGTGGCTGACGTCCGGACCCGGCGCCCCGCGCGGGTCACCCGCCCGAACACGTGGTCACAGCCCGGGCACGTCAGGATGGCGGCCGTGGACGACGAGTACGTCGAGGCGGTGCTCGCCCTGGTCGAGACCGTGCCCCCCGGACGTGCCGTCACGTACGGGGCGGTGGCCGAGGCGGTCGGCGCGCGGCTCGGGCGTGGCGGTCCCCGCCAGGTCGCGCGGGTCATGGCCCTGCACGGTGGCGGCGTGCCGTGGTGGCGTGTTGTGACGGCCTCGGGCCGACTGCCCCCGGGTCACGAGGTCGCCGCGCGGCGCGCCCTGGCGGCCGAGGGTTGCCCCGTGCGCGCCGACGGTGGGCACGTCGACCTGGGCCGGGCCGCGTGGTCGCCGGGCGAGGTACCGGGGGCCGGGTCTCTGTCCGGCCCCACGGGTTGAATGCCCCGGTGCCCCAGCGACCCGACGTCCCCGTCGTCCGCCTGGTCCGGAGAGAGACGGAGCCCCCCGGCCGCCCGGTGCTCGACGACGACCAGCAGCGGGTCGTCGACCACCGGGGCGGGCCTCTGCTCGTGCTCGCCGGCCCCGGCACGGGCAAGACCACCACGGTCGTGGAGCACGTCGTGTCCCGGATCGAGCGAGATGGTCTCCCGCCCGAGTCGGTGCTCGTGCTCACGTTCAGCCGGCGCGCCGCCGGCGAGCTGCGCGAGCGGGTGACGTTGCGCCTCGGTCGCACGCTGCGTGAGCCGTTGGTCCGTACCGTGCACTCCTACGCCTTCGGCCTGCTGCGGCGTGAGGCCGCGCTGCGGGGCGAGCCCGCGCCCAGGCTCCTCTCCGGCGCCGAGCAGGACCTCCTGGTCCGCGACCTGCTGCGCGGCGACGTCGAGGAGTTCTCGGCGGCTGCGTGGCCGGAGCGCCTCCATTCCGCCCTGCGCACCCACGGCTTCGCCCGCGAGCTGCGTGACCTGCTCCAGCGGGCGGCCGAGCGCGGCGTCGACCCCGACGGCCTGCGCACGCTGGGTCGGCGCCACGACCGGGAGGACTGGGTCGCGGCGGCCGACTTCGCCGAGCAGTACGCCGGGGTGACCGCGCTCCGGCAGCCCCCGGCGCTCGATCCCGCCGAGCTCGTCCGGGCGGCCGTCGACCTGCTGGCTGGCGACGCCGGGCTGCTCGAGCGCGAGCGGGCCGAGCGTGCGGTGGTCGTCGTGGACGAGTACCAGGACTCCGACCCCGCGCAGGAGTCGCTGCTGGACCTGCTCGCCGGGGGCGGGCGGGACCTGGTCGCCGTCGGTGACCCCGACCAGTCCATCTACGCCTTCCGCGGCGCGGACCTCGAGTGCATCCGACGCTTCCCCGAGCGGTTCCCTACCGCCGCTGGCGGGCCGGCGCCCGTGGTGACCCTGACCACCGCCCGGCGCAGCGGTCCGGTGCTCGTGGCGGCCACGCGACGGGTGGCCGGTCGGCTCGGCGGCGGCGGGCGGCACCGGTCCCTGGTGGCGTGGGCTCCCCCCGGCGCAGGGCGGGGTGAGCTGGTCGTCCACGTGCTGCGCGGCGCGGCCCAGGAGGCGGCCTTCGTCGCCCAGCGCCTGCGCGAGGCCCACCTGCTCGACGGTGTCCCCTGGTCCCAGATGGCTGTGCTGGTCCGGGGTGCGCAGCCGATCCCGGTGCTGCGCAGGGCGCTCCAGTCGGCGGGTGTGCCGGTGGCCGTGCGCCGGGAGCAGATCCCGCTCGTCGAGCAGGCGCCGGTGCGGGCGCTGCTGGACGTCCTGGCCGTGGCCGCCGGTCGGCGCACCGTCGACGCCGGCCTGGCCACCGACCTGGTGTGCGGCCCGCTGGGCGGCGCCGATCCGCTCGCGCTGCGCCGCCTGCGGCAGGAGCTGCGGCGTCACGAGCTGGCCGTCGGGGGCAGCCGCAGCTCGGCCGACCTGCTCGTGGAGGCTCTCGAACGACCGGTCGAGCTCGCGACGCTGGACACGCCGGCCGTGGCTCCTGCGAGGCGGGTCGCCGACCTGCTCGCCACCGGCCGGGCGGCCGCGGCGGCGCCGGGCGCGACGGCCGAGGACGTCCTCTGGGCGGTCTGGCACGGCTCCGGCCTGGCCGGGCGATGGAGCCTGACGGCACTGCGCGGCGGCACAGAGGGGGCGGCTGCCGACCGCGACCTCGACGCGGTCGTCGCGCTGTTCGAGGCGGCCGGGCGCTTCGTCGACCGCCTGCCGCGGGCCGGTGTCGTCGGGTTCCTCGACCACCTGGGCGGCCAGCAGGTGCCGGCCGACACCTTGGCCGCCCAGGCCCCGGACGGTGCGGCGGTCGCCCTGCTGACGGCGCACGCGGCCAAGGGCCTGGAGTGGGACGTGGTGGCCGTCGCCGGCGTGCAGGAGGGCGTCTGGCCCGACCTCCGCCCCCGGGGCTCCCTGCTGGGGTCCGAGGCCCTGGTCGACGTGGTCGCCGGACGCGACGACGTCCCCGGTGCTCGCCTGTCGGCCCTGCTCGCCGAGGAGCGCCGACTCTTCTACGTCGCGACCACCCGGGCCCGGCGCCGCCTGCTCGTCACCGCCGTCGTGAGCGAGGAGGAGGAACCGTCGAGGTTCCTCGACGAGATCGACCCGGTAGCCGACGGCGAGCGGTCCACCACCGTGGTCCACCGCGGGCTCGACCTGCCGGCGCTGGTCGCGGAGCTCCGCCGGGCTGCCTGCGACCCGACGAGCAGCCCCGCGACCCGAGGTGCGGCGGCCGGGCACCTGGCCCGGCTGGCGGAGGCCGGTGTCCCCGGCGCCGCACCCGAGCACTGGTACGCCCTGCCCGCCCTGACCGACGACGCGCCCCTGCGAGGGGCTCACGAGCAGGTCCGGGTGTCGCCTTCCCGGGTGGAGTCCTACGAGCGCTGCCCGCTCCGGTGGCTGGTCGAGACCAGCGGCGGAAGGGCCGAGGAGTCCACCGGTCAGGGCGTCGGCTCGCTCGTCCACGAGCTGGCCGAGCTCGCCGTCCGCGACGGTCTGGATCGCGACCGACTGCTCGACCGCTTCGACGAGCGGTGGCCACGGGTCGAGGCCGCCGGAGGGTGGTGGGGGCGTCGGGAGCAGGACCGGGCCCGCGCGATGGTGGAGCGCCTGGCCGACTGGCTGGCCCGGCCCGAAGCGCGTGAGACGGTCGACGTCGAGCGTGACTTCTGTGTCGCGCTGGGGCGGGCTGTGGTAGCCGGTAGGGTCGATCGGCTCGAGCGCGACCGGCACGGACGCCTGGTCGTCGTCGACCTCAAGACCGGCCGGACGGTGCCGAGCGCCCGCGAGGTCACGCGCCACGCGCAGCTGGGGACCTACCAGCTCGCCGCCCGGGCCGGCGCCTTCGGCGAGGGGGAGGGGGCGCCGGTCGGCGGCGCCTCGCTCGTCCAGCTCGGCCGGCCCCCCAAGGGCGGGCCCGAGCAGGCACAGCCACCGCTGGACGAGGCCGACCACCCGGGGTGGGCGGCCGACCTGCTGGCCGCGGTCGCGGACGGAATGGCGGGGGCGGTCTTCGAGGCGCGGACGTCGGGTGCCTGCCGCCGGTGCCCGGCGCGCGGGGCATGTCCTGCCGTCGACGACGGCCGGCAGGTCCTGCCATGACGCCACCGTTGAGCCCGGCCGACCTGGCCCGGGCCCTCGACCGGCCCGCGCCCACGCCCGAGCAGGCCTCCGTCGTCGGAGCGCCGCTGGGCCCGGGCGTCGTCGTCGCGGGGGCCGGGTCGGGCAAGACCGAGACGATGGCGGCCCGGGTGGTGTGGCTGGTGGCCAACGGCCTGGTCCGGCCCGAGCAGGTGCTGGGGCTGACGTTCACCCGCAAGGCGGCCCGCGAGCTCGCGTCGCGGGTCCGCTCGCGGCTTGCCGCCCTCCGGTCCCGGGGAGTGCTCGATTCCGTCGGCGCCGAGTCCCTGCTGGACGGCGAGCCGAGCATCCTCACGTACGACGCCTACGCCGGGCGCATCGTCGCCGAGCACGCCCTGCGGCTGGGCCACGAGCCGGCCTCGCGACTGATCGGCGAGGCGGCGGCCTGGCAGGTCGCCCAGCGCGTCGTCGACGCCTACGAGGGACCGATGGACGAGGTCGACCTGACCGCCGGCTCCGTCACCGAGCGCGTGGTCTCCCTGCACGGCGAGCTGTGCGGGCACCTGGTCGACGGGGAGGCGGTGGCCGGGCACGCGACGGAGCTGGCGGCGACCGCCGACCACCTGCCCCGGGGCCGGGGCCAGCGGGGCCGCCACTTCGCGGACGTCGCCGTGGTCCTGGGCCGACAGGCGGCCCGGGCGAGGCTGCTGCCCCTCGTGGAGGGGTTCCGTGCGGCCAAGCGGCGCAGCGAGGTCGTCGACTTCGCCGACCGGGCCCGGCTGGCCGCCCAGCTCGCCACGGCGTTCCCCGACGTCGGCCGGCTCGAGCGGCGGCGGTTCACGGCGGTGCTGCTCGACGAGTACCAGGACACCTCGCACGCCCAGCTCGTCCTGCTCGCCGCGCTCTTCGGAGACGGGGGTCACGCCGTCACGGCCGTCGGCGACCCCGGCCAGTCGATCTACGGCTGGCGAGGCGCCAGCGTCGGCACGCTCGAGGCCTTCGCGCGGACCTTTCGCCGGGCTGACGGTCGCCCGGCAACCGTGCACCACCTGGCGGTGAGCTTCCGCAACGACCAGCGGGTCCTCGCGGCCGCCAACACGCTGGCCGCGCCGCTCCGTGGAGGGGGCCTGGCCGTACCGGAGCTGCGTCCGCGTACCGGGGCCGGTCCCGGTGCCGTCCGGTGCTCCCTCCACCTCACCGCCGACGACGAGGCGCAGGACCTGGCCGCGCAGGCCAGGCACCTGTGGGACACCCGGGGTGTCCGGCGCATCGCGGTCCTGGTCCGCCTGCGGGCCCAGATCCCCCGGATCGACCGGGCCCTGCGGGCGGTGGGGCTACCCGTGGAGGTGGTGGGCGTCGGGGGGCTGCTGACGACACCCGAGGTCTCCGACGTCGTCGCGACGCTGCGGGTGCTCTCCGACCCCGGGCGGGGCGACGCCCTGGCGCGCCTGCTCACCGGGTCCCGCTGGCGGCTCGGCCCGCGCGACCTCGAAGCCCTCGGCCGGTGGGCGCGGCTGCTGGCCCGTCGGCGGGGTCCGGCTCCCGCTGACGGGGAGCCGGGCGCGGCGGCGGACCCCGGCGCGACCCTCCCCTCGGCCCACCGGGGGGAGAACGGTTCCGACGACGTGGAGCAGCTCAGCCTCGTCGAGGCGCTCGACGACCTCCCGCCGCCGGGCTGGCTCTCCCCGGCGGCGCGCGAGCGGCTGTCCCGGCTCCGCGGTGAGCTGCGGTCACTCCGGCGGCGGCTGGACCAACCGCTCCCCGACCTCGTGGCCGACATCGAGCGCACCACCGGCCTCACCGTGGAGGTGGCGGCGGCAGCGGGCCCGGCCGGCCGGGCGAACCTGGACCGCTTTCTCGACGTGGCCGCCGACTTCTCGGCGGCGGGCGACGACCCGTCGCCGAGGTCCTTCCTCGCCTACCTCGACGCTGCCGCGGAGGAGGAGCGCGGCCTGGACCGGGGCGACGTCGAGGTGGAGGGGGACCGGGTCCAGGTCCTCACGGTGCACGGCGCCAAGGGCCTGGAGTGGGACGCCGTCTTCGTGGTGGGCATGGTCGAGGGGCGGTTCCCCGCCGGTGGCGAGCGAGACAAGGCCTGGCTGATCGACGTCGGCCAGCTGCCCTTCGCCCTGCGCGGTGACCGGGAGGCCCTGCCGCAGCTACGGGTCGACGACCTGGCCGACGGGCGCGACCTGCGGGACCGCATCCGCACCCACATCGACGAGTGCGGTGCGCACCAGCGCACCGAGGAACGCCGCCTGGCCTACGTCGCGGTGACGCGGGCGGAGCGGTTCCTGGCCTGCTCCGGCTACCGGTGGGACGACGGGGTACGCCCCCGGGAGCCTGGCGAGTTCCTCGTCGAGCTGCGCCGTGCGCTGCGCCCCGAGGAGGTGCCGGTGTGGGCCGACGAGCCGGGGGAGGCCAACCCGCTCACCGCGGGCCGACCTGTGCCGGTCTGGCCGCTCGACCCACTGTCCCCCCGGCGGCGCGCCGAGCTGGTCGGGGGTGCCGCCCTCGTACAGCAGGCTCGTCGCGGAGAGAAACAGCCTCCCGTCGACGGCCACCCGCTGTGGGCGCGGGACGTCGACCTGCTGCTGGCCGAGCGCGAGCGTGTCCGCCGGCGCGGCGACGTCGAGGTCCAGCTGCCCGCGCACCTGTCGGTGTCCCAGCTCGTGCAGCTCCGCCGCGACCCGGTCGCGCTGGCCCGGGCGATCCGCCGCCCCGTACCCCTCCCCCCGGCGCCGCAGGCCAGGCGGGGGACGTCCTTCCACGGCTGGCTCGAGGCCCACTACGCCCGGGCGGGACTCCTCGACGTGGACGAGCTGCCCGGCTCGGCCGACGCCGACGCGGCCCCCGACCACGAGCTGGCCGCGCTGCAGCGTGCTTTCCGGTCCTCACCGTGGGCCGAGCTGAGTCCGGTCGAGGTGGAGGCCCCGTTCGAGCTCACCATCGCCGGGGTGCTGGTGCGCGGCCGGGCCGACGCCGTCTTCGCCACCAGCGACGGTGGGCTCGACGTCATCGACTGGAAGACCGGGCCGCCGCCAGGTGACGCCGAGGAGCGGTCCGTACGCGCGGTGCAGCTCGCCGCCTACCGGCTGGCCTACTCCCGCCTGCACGGCGTGCCGCTCGAGCAGGTGACCGCCGCGTTCCACCACGTACGGGAGGGGGTCACGGTCCGTCCGGTCGACCTCCTCGACGCGGCCGCCCTCGAACAGCTCGTGCGGTCGGTACCGACAGCGGCCGGGTAGGACGTCCCGGGGTCACCAGTCGACGTCCACGAGGAGCGCGCAGTGGTCGGAGACGGCCAGCCGCTCCGCCCGCACCGCTGCGACCCGCGGAGTCGCGGAAGCGGTCGTGAGCACGTGGTCCCACTGGATCCGGGGCCGCCACGACGGGTACGTGGGAACCCGCGCGAGGCGGCGCCACCCGGTGGCCAGCCGGGGCAGCGGGCCGGGCAGGTTGAGGTCGGCGAGCAGCATCCACGGCCGCGGCATCGGTGCGAGCCAGCGGACCAGCTGACGGAGCTGCCAGACGTTCCAGCCGGGGACGAAGGACAGGTGCGCCGTGGCCACGGTGAACGGGCCGTCCGGCCCCACGACCGTCGCGGCCAGGGCGGCCCGCGGTTCGTCGGCGACGTGGACGAGGCCACGGCCGGGCACGAAGAGCGGCATGCCGACGGGCGCCGGCCGGAACGACGCCGAGCGCCAGTCCAGCACCTCCAGGCGGGAGACCAGCCCCACGCCGTACGACGCGCCGTCCACCTGGTCCGTGCGGTTCGGGTCGACCGCCTCCCAGCTCTCGCCCGGTGTCCCGACCAGGGCCGGGGCGAACCGCCACCAGGTGGCCCCCAGTGCGTCCGCGACGGCGGTGGTCTGGTCCACCTTGCCGCTGCGGGGTTGTTCCCGGTCGACCTCCTGGATGCCGAGGACGTCGGCGTCGAGGGCGGCAGCCGCGGTGACCAGGTCGCCGTCCCGCACCCGCCCGTCGACCACGGAGATGCCGTGCAGCAGGTTGAACGTGCCGAAGCGGAGCCGGGTCACCCGGGCAGGCTAGCCAGCCACTCGGCCGGCGTGCTCCTCGAGCCGGCCGCCCGGAGCGGTCACGGCCGACCGGCCCGAGGCGCAGCGGCCCAGGGCTCGTACGCTCGGCGACCGTGACCACCGGCTCCCCGTACGCGCTCCGCGGCCCGTTGGCGCTCTCGCGCGCTGGGGTCGACCGCGCGGCCGAGCGGCGCACCGACGAGGACTGGCTCGCGAGGGCCTGGGGCGAGCCTGGGAGCCGCGTCATCGTGGTCGCGGACGGCCGGGTGGCGGCCGACGGGGACGGGCTCCGCGTGGTCCCGCCGGCCGCGGCCCCGCCGGGAGAGCGCTACCTGCTGGGCGTGGACCCCGACGGGTCCGCCTGGTTCGCCGTCCGGTCGGCTCGGCTCCCGGCGGGTCCCGGCGGAGCCGGCCTGCGTGAGCTCGGGGCCGTGCTCGACGACACCCAGGCAGGGCTGGTCGTCCACGCGATCGCCCTGGCGAACTGGCATCGCACCCACCCGCGCTGCCCGCGCTGCGGTGCTCCGACCCGGCTCGAGGCCGCGGGGCACCTCCGGCGCTGCGAGACCGACGGTTCCGAGCACTACCCCAGGACCGACCCGGCGGTGATCGTCGCGGTCGTCGACGAGCAGGAACGCTGCCTGCTCGGTCGCGGCCGGGGTTGGCCCGAGCGGCGGTTCTCCACGCTCGCCGGCTTCGTCGAGCCGGGTGAGCCGCTGGAACGGGCGGTCGTGCGGGAGGTCGGCGAGGAGACCGGCGTCGAGGTGGGCTCGTGCTGGTACGCGGGCAGCCAGCCATGGCCGTTCCCGTCCAGCCTCATGGTCGGCTTCTACGCGCAGGCGCGGACCACGGAGCTGACCGTGGACGGCGACGAGGTGGTCGATGCCCGCTGGTTCTCCCGCGACGAGCTGGCCGGTGCGCTGCGTTCGGGAGATGTCGTGATGCCGCCGTCGGTGTCGATCGCGCGGCGGCTCGTGGAGGGGTGGTTCGGCGGCGACCTGCCTGGCGGCAGCGCCTGGAGGTGAGACCGTCAGGCGGCGTGGCCGAGCTTGACCAGGACGTCGGCGACGGACGGGTTGGTCAACGACGTCCCGTCGTCGAACACCACCGTCGGGACAGTGGCGTTGCCCCCGTTGACCGAGCGCACCAGGTCCGCCGCGGCGGCGTCGTCCTCGATGTCGACCGACACGTACTCGATCCCCTCGCGGTCGAGCTGGCGGGCCAGGCGGTGGCAGTAGCCGCACCAGGGGGTGCTGTAGACGGTGAGGGCCGCCATCCCACTCCTCCGTGATCAAGAGGTCCTGCCGTCAACAACCCTGGGGACGGCCGTCGGATCCGGGTGTGCCCCGGCTGGGAGGATGTCATGCATGCCACCCACCGACGTCCTGGACGGCCTGGACCCGGAGCAGCAGGCGGTGGCGACGGCGTTGGAGGGACCGGTCTGTGTCCTCGCCGGTGCGGGGACGGGCAAGACCCGGGCGATCACCCACCGCATCGCCCACGGCGTCCTGACCGGTGCCTACGACCCGCGCCGCGTGCTCGCCGTCACGTTCACGACCCGAGCGGCCGGCGAGCTCCGAGGACGGCTCCGCGGGCTCGGTGCCGAGGGCGTCCAGGCCCGGACGTTCCACTCCGCGGCCCTGCGGCAGGCCCGGTACTTCTGGCCGCGGACCACCGGCGCCGACCTCCCCCCGCTGACCGAGACCAAGCTCCCGCTCCTCGGTGCCGCGGCGGCGCGCTGCCGGCTGCCGACCGACCGGACCCTGCTGCGCGACCTCGCCACCGAGGTCGAGTGGGCCAAGGTCAGCAACGTCCTGCCCGAGCGCTACGCCGCCGCGGCCGCAACCGCCGGCCGGCTGGTGGCCGGTGCCGACCGGGACACGGTCGCCCGTGCCTACGCGGCCTACGAGGAGGTCAAGCGCGACCGGCACCTCATCGACATGGAGGACGTCCTGCTGGCCGCGGTGGGGCTGCTGTCCTCCCATCCGGGAGTCGCCGACACCGTCCGGGGGCAGTACCGCCACTTCGTCGTCGACGAGTACCAGGACGTCTCGCCCCTGCAGCAGCGCCTGCTCGAGCTCTGGCTCGGCGAGCGCGACGACGTGTGCGTCGTGGGAGACCCGGCGCAGACGATCTACTCCTTCGCCGGGGCCCGGCCCGACTACCTGGTGGGCTTCCGTCGGCGCTTCCCCCGGGCCACGCTCGTCCGTCTCGTCCGCGACTACCGCTCGACCCCCGAGGTGGTCGGGGTGGCCAACGCCGTCCTGGCCCAGGGTGCCGACCCTGCCTCGCGCACGGGGGTCCGGCTCGTGGCACAGCGTCCGTCGGGCCCGGTGCCGGTCTTCGCGGAGCATCCAGACGAGCTGGCCGAGGCCGCCTTCGTGGCCGAGCGGGTGCGCCGGCTCGTGCGTGCCGGCACCCCACCTCGCGAGATCGCCGTCCTCTTCCGGGTCAACGCGATGTCCGAGGCCTACGAGCAGGCCCTGGCCGACGCCGGCGTCCCGTACGTGGTCAGGGGTGCTGCCCGGTTCTTCGACCGCCCGGAGGTGCGCCGGGCCGCGCTCCTGCTCCGGGGGGCCGCGCGGGCGGGGCAGGAAGGTGACGCGGTCGCGGCCACGACCGCGGTGCTGGCGGGGACGGGGTGGAGCGCCGAGCCACCGCCGGCCGGCGGGGCGGCCCGGGAGCGGTGGGAGTCGCTGGCCGCGCTGGTCGCGCTGGCCGGCGACGTGGCAGCGCGCGTCCCCGAGGCCGGGCTCGCGGAGGTCGTCGTCGAGCTGGAGGCACGCGCTGCCGCGCAGCACGCTCCCGTGGCCGACGGGGTGACCCTGGCGTCATTGCACTCGGCCAAGGGGCTGGAGTGGGACGCGGTCTTCGTCGTCGGCTGCCACGAGGGCACGCTGCCGCTGTCCTACGCCGAGACCCCGGCCGAGGTCGAGGAGGAGCGGCGGCTGCTCTACGTCGGTGTGACGCGCGCCCGCGAGCACCTCGCCGTGACCTGGTCGTCGGCCCGCACCCCCGGCGGTCGGGGCAGCCGGCGGCCGAGCCGGTTCCTGGAGGGTGTCCGGCCGGCGACCGAGCCCCGCACGCGCGGCTCGACCACCGAGGCGGGCCGCGACCGCCGGAGGCGCGCCCGGGGACCGGTCCGGTGCCGGATGTGCGGGACGGCTCTGCAGGACGGAGCCGAGCGCAAGCTGGGCAGGTGCGCCGGGTGCCCGTCCGCGATCGACGAGGCGCTCTTCGAGCGCCTGCGCTCCTGGCGGCTCGAGCAGGCGCGGTCGCAGAGCGTCCCGGCGTACGTGATATTCACCGACGCCACGCTGACGGCGATCGCGGAGACCCGGCCGGCCAGCGAGGGCGAGCTGTCCGCGGTCCCGGGGGTCGGACGGGCGAAGCTGGACCGGTACGGCCCGGCGGTCCTGGCCCTCTGCTCCGCCGAGGCTGAGCCGGAACTCGGTCGGCCCGCGGAGGTATCAGGCGGCACCTGACCCGCTCCTCCCTGGTGTCCAGGTGGTCCGCGACGACCGCCCGGACACCCGCCAGAGAATCAGCGAAAAAATGTCTTGCTCCTTACCGGGACCACCTCTACTCTCTGGGGCAGCCCCGTCGCAGTGGCAGGGTTTCGCGCGAGGACCGAGAGGAGGCGCCCCGATGATCAACACCACGACCTACGGGTCCGCATCGGCACCGGCGCCCTGGTCCGTCCTCGGCGCGCGGCACCGTGAGGTGCGCACGATGGTGCCCGATGCAGCCCTGATGACGGGTGGAGTGCGTCTGCAGCCCGTCGGCGACCCCGCCGGCGTCCGCGCCACCACCGTCTTCGTCCAGGGGGACGAGTCCGCCCTCACCTGGAGACCGCCGGACTAGCGACATCACCGGCAGCCCTCCAGGCCGCGGACCCGAGACCCGGGACCGCGGCCTCTTTGTTTGCCCGCACGACCTGCGACCCAACCGGAGGGAGGTGTGACAACCGTGATGCTCACCAGCGTGCTCGACCGCGTCGAGGTCGAGCCGACCATGGGCGGCGTCGCAGTGCTGCCTTGCCAGTCCGACCCGGAGCTGTGGTTCGCCGAGTCCCCGGCGGACGTCGAGGCGGCGAAGGCCCTCTGCCTGGACTGCCCCGTACGGGAGCAGTGCCTGGCGTCGGCGCTGGAGCGCTCCGAGCCGTGGGGCGTCTGGGGTGGCGAGCTGTTCGTGCAGGGCGTCATCGTCCCGCGCAAGCGTCCCCGAGGCCGTCCACGCAAGACCGAGGTGGCGGCCTGACCTTCGGTGCCGCTCCGGCCCCGACCGACCAGAGAGAAGACCGATGACCCCGACCGACCAGACCTCCGCGTACACCGCCTTCACGATTCCGAGGAGCACCGAGATGAGTCTCATCCACGAAGCCCTTGCCCGCGCGCACAGTTCCGAGCGGATGGCCGAGGCCGAGCGCGAGCGGATCGCCCGCCGCCTGGTCGTCGCCCGCCGCCAGGAGCGCCGTGCCGAGCGCGCCGCCCAGCGCGCCTCGCGGCTGGCCCGCCTGGCCAGCGCGTCGCTCGCCCGCGCCTTCTGATCCGGGGCCGGCATGGGCCGCCGCCCTCCCGTCACATCGATCATGGACGGATCGCCCTCCGGACCCGGTCCGGAGGGCGATCCGTCCATGATCGTCGGGGGCTGCCAGGCTGGGCCGCGTGCCTGGACCGCTGAGCGGGACCCGCGTCCTCGAGCTGGCCGCCGTGGGCCCCGTACCGTTCACCGGGATGGTGCTGGCCGACCTCGGCGCCGACGTCGTCCGGGTGGACCGGTTGCCCGGAACGGACCCGTACGCCGTGGGGCCGTTCGGTGGCACCGGCCCGCTGGGCCGCGGCCGCCGCTCGGTGGCCGTCGACCTTCGCCATCCCGAAGGCGCGGCCGTCGTCCGCACGCTGTGCTCCCGCGCCGACGTGCTGCTGGAGGGGCACCGGCCGGGAGTGGCGGAGCGGCTCGGCCTCGGACCTGACGTCCTGATCGCGGACAACCCGCGGCTGGTGTACGCCCGGATGACCGGGTACGGCCAGGACGGCCCGCTTGCCGGCGAGGCGGGCCACGACCTCACCTACCTCGCGTACGCGGGAGTGCTCCATGCGATCGGTGAGGCCGGCCGTCGGCCCGTGCCGCCGCTCAACCTCGTCGGCGACTTCGGTGGCGGGGGGATGGTGCTGGTCGCCGGGGTGCTCGCGGCGCTGCTGGAGCGGGAGCGGTCCGGGCTGGGCCAGGTGGTGGACGCAGCGATGACGGAGGGCGCCGCGTACCTGTCGACCATGGTCCGGGCGGCCTACAGCGCCGGTGCCTGGCAGGACGAGCGAGGCGCAAACCTGCTCGACGGCGGTGCGCCGCACTACCGCTGCTACGAGACGTCGGACGGCCGGTGGGTGGCGGTGGCCGCGCTGGAGCCGGCCTTCTGGACCGCGCTGCTGGAGAGGCTCGGCCTCGGCGACACCGACCTGCCCTCGCCGTACGACCCGCGTGTCTGGCCGGAGCTGCACGCCCGGCTCGAGGGCCTCTTCGCGACCCGGACGCGGGACGAGTGGATGGCGGTCTTCGCCGGCGTGGACGCCTGTGTGGCCCCCGTGCTATCGCTCGCCGAAGCGCCCGAGCACCCGCATGCTCTCGCGCGGGGGGCCTACGTGCCGGTCGGCGATGCGCTGGTCCCCGCGCCCGCGCCCCGGCTGGCCCGCACGCCCGCTGGCGCGGACGCGGCCGCTGGGCCGGAGCCGGGCAACGACACCACCGCTGTCCTGGCCGAGTCGGGGATCGGTTCGGCGGAGCTGGAGCGACTACGTTCGGCGGGCGTCATCGCCTGAGCAGTCGCCGGTCGTCAGCGAAGCACTGACGCGCACATGAGGTCGCCGACCCACTCCTGGTAGTCGTCGCCGCTCCAGCCGCGCACCTCGGTGAGCAGGTGCCAGACGTCGACGCTGTTGAGGGTCCAGATGCGGTCGCGCGCCGCCTCGACGGTCATCCCGGGGGCGAGGGCGCCGAGCTCGGCGACGCGGCGAGCCACCATCGTCGTCCCGGTGAGGCGCTCGGCGTCGGTGGTGTGCTGGACGGTGACGAGGTCGGGGTCCCCGGCCGCGGCTCCCGCCGTGATCTGGCGCATGAGCGGTCCCACCCGTTCCAGCACCGTACGACCGAGGCGTGCATACCCGCGGAGGAAGACGGCGGCGTCCACCTCGGCGTACAGCGTCAGGACCTCCGGGCGCTGCGCGAGCGGGACCTCGTCGTCGTCACCGGCGAGCGCACGGTCGTACGCCGACTTGAGCAGGGCCGGTTTGGTGGCGAACGCGTTGTACACGGTCTGCGTCGAGACACCAGCCGCACGCGCCACGGCGGCGACCGATGTGGCGGCGTACCCGTGGCGGACGAACAGGTCCGCCGCCTTCCGGGCCACGCGCTCTCGTGTCTCCCGCGCCTGCCGCTCACGCAGGGGACTCACGTAGGGACGAGGAGTTTCCATTAATCCGCTTGACCTCCACCCAAGCCAATATACTATCACTATATCCAATCACAGCACGGGCACGTCGCCCCCACACGCCAGGAGACGAGATGACCACCTCCGTCCAGATCGCCGAACCTGTGGGCGCCCTCGCGGGCCCCGCGTGGCGCCGCCGGAACCTCGCCGGGCTCACCGCCCTGACCGCCTACTCGACGGCCATGGGCTGGCAGGCGCAGCTCGTGTCGTACCCGCTCTACCGCGCCGTCGCCCCGGAGGACTTCGCGGCCTACCACGCTCAGTACAACGCCGGGATCCCGCTCGTCGTGGTGGTCCCCGGCTTCGTGGGCTTCCTGGCCGGCACCGCCTTCTGGTGGACGCGACCGGCGCACGTCCCCCGCGCCGTCGCCGGGGTCGTCAGCGCCGCCGGCCTCACGGCGTTGCTGTCGACGGTGCTGTGGGCGATCCCGGCACACGACCGCCTGGACCGTGACGGGTTCTCGCACGTGACGGTCGACTCGCTCCTGCAGGCAAACCTGGTGCGCAGCCTCGCGTTGACCGCGGGCACCGCGGCGCTGGTCTGGTGCGTCGGCCGGCTGGGGCGTGGGGTCGGCCGACGATGAACCTGCCCGTCCTCGTCGTGGCGCCGGCCCGGCAGGGCTGACTGCGGCGATCGCTCTGGCGCGCCACGGTGTCGAGGTCCTGCTGGTGGAGCGCCGTGGAGGGCTCCCCGGGCTGCCCCGAGCAGCGTCGGCGAGCCTGCGCACGACGGAGCTGCTTCGCGCCTGGGGGCGTGGAGTAGACGTCCGGCGGCTCGGGTGGCGCAGCCACTGTCACCCGAGCCGGCCAGACCCTGGGCGCCCTGTGGCAGGCTCGGGCGGGTGAGCGACCTGCGCGAAGCGGCGGTCGAGGCCCTCACGGACCCGGCCTGGGCGCACGTCGTCGACCTGGTCGCGCACCCCGACGGCGACGGCGGGGTCGTCGTGGCGAGCAGTGCCGGGGTGGCGCGGCTGGCCACGGGCGAGGACCCGGAGGTCCTCCGGGGAGCGAACCCGGTGGCCGACCAGGACCCGATGGCCTTCCTCCCGTACGAACGGGAGCTGGCCGACCCGTCGCCGCCGGGCTCCCGCAACGCCTACCCGTACGCCGCCGAGCGGCTGCTCTCCGCCTTTGCCGACCCGGACCGGTCGCCCGACCTCGTCGTCGTCCACACCCCCCGCCACTACTTCCCGGAGCACGGGGGCCACCGGGGCGAGCACGGCAGTCTGGACGTCGTCCAGTCCCGGGCGCCCCTGCTCCTGTCCGGTGCCGGGGTTCGCGAGCGGGGTCTGCTCGACGACCACGCCCGGTTGGTGGACGTCGGCCCGACCCTGGCGTCGTTGGCGGGGGTGGACGGCCCGGAGGGTCGCCTGCTCGACGCCGGCGGTCGGCCGCTCGACGGACGGGTCCTCGACCGCCTGGTGGAACCGGGCGGCCGGTGGGTCGTGGGCATCCTGTGGGACGGGGCGCACTGCGGCGACCTCCTCCACCTGGCCGAGCGCGGTGACCTCCCCGGTGTGGCCCGACTGCTCAGCCGTGGGTGCGGGTTGAGGGGCGGTGCGGTCGCCGAGTTCCCCAGTGTCACCCTGGCCAACCACACGTCGATCCTCACCGGCGTCGCACCCGGCCGGCACGGCGTCCTCGGCAACGCCTACTACGACCGGGCCACCCGCGAGGTCGTCGTCCCGAACGACCCGGCGACCTGGCACCGCTCGGCCGAGTGGCTCCGCTCTGGGGTGGCCACCGTGTTCGAGCACATCGCCGCGGCCAGGCCGGCGGCGTCGACGGCCTGCGTCAGCGAGGCGGTCGACAGGGGTGCCACGTGGTCGACGATGTCGCTGGTGAGGGCGTCCGGCCTGCCCGGCGGGGCCGGCGGGCTCGACCACCTGCTGCCCGACCCGTCGGACTCCCCGTACCTGTCCTCGCGGGACCACCTGGCCGACGGGGGGTACGCGTGGGCGACCCAGGTCGACGACACCGGGCTCGAGCACCTGCTCGGGCGCTGGGCCCGCCCGGCGGAAGCCCCCGTGCTCACCTGGTGGTCCCACGTGGTCACCGATGCGGGGCACCACGCCGGTGGCCCGCGCTCACGCATCGCCCGGGACTCCCTGGCCGACGCGGACCGCCGCCTCCAGGCCTTCCTGGACCACCTCGACCGGCTCGGCGTCGCCGACGACGTCGTGCTGCTGCTCACCGCCGACCACGGCTTCGAGGCGGCCGACCCCGACGTCCGGGGTGACTGGGACGACGCGCTGCGTGCTGCGGGCCTGCCCTTCCGGGACGTCGGTCCTGGCTTCGTCTACCTGGGTGAGGAGGTGGCGGGGTGACCGAGCGGCAGCCGGTGTCCTGCTCCTGGTGCGGAAGGACCGCCCCGGCGGACGGGGTGCCGCTGGACTGGGTGGGCGACGTGGTCGGCGACCGGGCGAAGCACTACTGCCCGACCTGCGCGCGGGAGCACCTGCGGTCGATCGAGGCCCGCCTGGACCAGGAGTGGTGGTAGCCGCGGCGCCCGCCCCGGTCAGGAGGCGACCTCGCCCTCCTCGGCGAAGCCGGGCAGCCACCGCACCAGCTCGCCCCGGAACGGGGCGCGCGTGTCGAGCTGCGACAGGACGCCGACCCCGCCCAGCCACACCCGGTGCACGAGCAGGTAGGCAGGGGGGAGGTTGAGCCGGAGACCGATGGTGTAGCCGGGCTGGCGCGGGTCGTTGATCCGGGTGAACTGCTCCCGCATCCAGGCCCGGGTGAAGTGGAACGACTCGACCGTCGCCGGTTCGATGAACGGGGCGAGGTACTCGTACAGCTCCCCGGGGTCGAGCCGGATGTGCGGCTTGACGAAGCCCTCGTCACGCAGCCCCTCGAGCATGGCGTCCACCTCGCCGTCGACGGCTCGGCGCAGCAGCCGGCCGATCGAGGGAGGCAGTCCACCCGGGAGCCTGGCGACGGCACCGTAGTCGAGGACCCCGAGCCGACCGTCCGGGGTGACCCGGTAGTTGCCTGGATGGGGGTCGGCGTGCAGGAGGTCGGCCCGGGCCGGCCCGGCGAAGCAGAACCGCACGTAGAGCAGCCCGACGCGGTCGCGCTCCTCGCGCTCCCCGACCGCGATGATGTCCGAGAGCGGCCGTCCCTCGAGCCACTCGGAGACGATCACCCGCTCCGTGCCGTGCACGACCCCTGGCACGGCGATGTCGGCGTCGCCCTCGAAGGCCGCGTGGAAGCCGCGCTGCGCCTCCGCCTCGAGGCGGTAGTCGAGCTCCTCGACGATCCGGTCCCGCAACTCGTCCAGCAGGGGCTTGATGTCGATGCCCGGGATCCACGAGCCGAACATGCGCCCGAGCCGGGCGATCTGGTTGAGATCTGATCGCAGCGCCTCACCGGCGCCCGGGTACTGCACCTTGACCGCCACGTCACGGCCGTCGCGCCAGACGGCCCGGTGCACCTGGCCGATCGACGCCGCAGCCGCAGGAAGGTCGTCGAAGGACCTGAACTTGCGCCGCCATCGCGGCCCGAGCTGCGCGGCGAGCACCTCGTGCACCACCGACGCCGGCATCGGCGGCGCGGCCTCCTGCAGCCGGGTCAGCGTGCTCCGGTACGGCGCGGCCAGCTCCTCGGGCAGCGCCGACTCGAACACCGACAGGGCCTGGCCGAACTTCATCGCGCCGCCCTTGAGCTCCCCCAGGACGCGGAAGACCTGCTCGGCCGTGCGTTGCTGCAGCTCGGCGGCGACCGCCTCCGCGGGTGCCCCGCCGATGCGCCGCCCCAGGCCCCAGGTCGCCCGACCGGCCATCCCGAGCGGCAGCGCGGCGAGCTTGGCGGTCCGGGTGACGGCCTTGCGGGGCAGGTCACTCACTGCGCCATTGTGTCCGGCCCGGAGCCAGGGCGCCCGGTGGATAGCCTGAACCGGTGCGGCGGAGCCTCGTGGGAGCAGCCGTGGTCGGCGCGCTCGCGCTGGGCGCCGGAGCCGTGGCCTTCACCAGCGTGACCGACGGCGACGCGCGCACCTGCCTGGCCGGCGAGCTGCCGCCACCCCCGTCCGGCCGCGGCGAGGTGCTGCCGGCCACCCCCGCGGCCGCCGATGCCGATGCCGATGCCGTCGCGCCGGCGGTGTACGAGGTCGAGGTGCTCGCCCGCTACCCGCACGACACCGAGGCCTTCACCCAGGGTCTGGTCGTGCACGATGGTCTGCTACTCGAGGGGACGGGCGGCTACGGCACCTCCGACGTCCGCGCGGTGGACCTGGCCAGCGGCGAGGTGCTGGCCCGGCAGGCGCTGCCCGGCCAGCTGTTCGGCGAGGGGCTGGCCCGGCACGGAGACCGGCTCTTCCAGCTCACCTGGCAGGACCAGGAGGGCTTCATCCGCGACGCCTGCACGCTCGACGTCGTGGGCGAGTTCACCTACGACGGGGAGGGCTGGGGGCTGGCGTCGGACGGCGAGCTCCTGTGGCGTAGCGACGGCACGGCGACGCTGACCGCTCACGACCCCGAGACGCTCGACGTCGTCCGCACCGTGGAGGTCACCGACCGGGGCGAGCCGGTGCTGCGGCTCAACGAGCTCGAGGTCGTCGGTGGGGAGCTGCTGGCCAACGTCTGGCTGACCGACTCGATCGCGCGGATCGACCTCGGGACCGGCACCGTGACCGGGTGGGTCGACGCAGCTGCACTGACCGACGAGGTGGCGCCGACCGACGTCGACGACGTGCTCAACGGCATCGCGGCCACCGACGACGGGGACAGGTTGTGGCTGACCGGCAAGCGTTGGTCGACCGTCTTCGAGGTGCGCGTGGTGCCGGGCGGTGAGCTGCCACCACCCGCCGGGGGTGAGTGAGCCCGACTCAGCCGCACCACGCGCAACCGCAGGAGGGGTGCTGCCGCCAGGACCGCCGTCGGGGGAGCAGGTCGGGGAGGGCCACGTCGAGCGTGCCGTCCACCGTGGGCGGCTCGCCACCACCGAGGCGCACGGCGGTGTGCTGGGCGGCCAACGCTGCGAGCGACCACGCCAAGGGGGCGGGGCAGATCCCCGCGGGCGTGGCCTGGTCGGTCTGCTGGGCCAGCCGTACCCACGCCGGGTCGCGATCGGCGCGGTGCAGGTCGTGGCAACGCAGGCAGGAGGACGACCCGGGGAGTACCAGCGGGCCGACCGTCCCGGCGGTGGCACCCGCGGTGACGACCAGGTGCGGGACTCCCTCGGCCTGGAGGGTGGCGGCGGTGTTGCGCGGACCCGCCGCGCCGGGGGCGAGCACGACGAGGTCGGGCCGGGTGCGCCGCCGCGCCGGCGCGTGCCCCCGCCGGCCGGCGAGGTGGGCCGCCCGCTCCGCGGCGGGCCCTCGCCGTCGGCCGACGTCCTCCTCCGCCAGCCCGCCCGGGCACGGCTCTCCCGGCTCGGTGACCCGTCGGTCGTCGACGGTGACCAGCCCCGTCCCGACTGCAGCGAGCAGCGAGGCAACAGCAGCCCCCACCCGGTCGGCACCGCGCACCTCCACCCAGGCGCCCGCCAGCAGCCGTCCGGCGCTGCCGGCGGCGGACGGACCTGCCGTCAGCGCCTCGGCAACCCGCTCGGGCGGGAGGCGGCGGTCCACCAGCACGCCGGCCCGGTCCAGCTCCGCCAGCGCGGCGTCAAGGGCAGCGGGGTCGCCACCCCGTCGCTCGACCGTGCGCCGAAGGTCGCTCAGTTGGCGACGGCCGTCGAGACCGAGCAGGACGTCCGCGACGACCGGTTGCAGGCCGCCCAGGACCACGGCGGGTCCTGGGTCCGTGCCGACCTGCACCGTCGCCGGGTCACGGCGCAGCCGTGCGAGGGCAGGATGCACGGCGGGTCGCACGACCACCTCCTGATGGGAGCGGGTGTCCGGCAGGATGCCGGTCCGCCGTCGGCTCGCGGTGGGCGTGTCCACAGCCGCGACGGCCGCCAGGGGCGGCCCCGCGAGGGACCGCCCCTGGACGACGCGCCTGCTCAGGCCCTGCCGAGGATCCGGTTGAGGTTCGTGCCGCAGACCGGACACTTGGCCTTGGCCATGCGCGTGCCCTTGTCGTTGACGACCACGTCGCCGCTGGCTTCGCGCTTCTCCTTGCACTTCACGCAGTAGAACTCGCCGGAATAGGTCTCGGCCACGTCGGCCTCCTCGGGTGCTGTCTCGGGGTCGCGGGCCCGGTGGTCCGGGCGCCCGCGCGGTCGGTCGGCGCCCCACCCTACGGCAGCCACCCGGCGGTGTCGGGGTCGCGAGGTACGGTGCCGGCATGAGCCGGCTCGACGTCGAGGTGGAGGTCCGCCGGTCCATGCGCCGCCGCCGCACCGTGACGGCCTACCGCGAGGGCGACCGGGTCGTCGTCTGCGTCCCCGGGCGCTTCACGGCCGCGGAGGAGGGTCGCTGGGTGCAGGTCATGCTCGAGCGGCTGGCCGCGCAGGAGCGACGACGGAGTCCGAGCGACGAGCGGCTGCTGGCCCGCGCGCGCGACCTGTCGCGGCGCTTCCTCGACGGACGCTGCGAGCCGACCAGCGTCCGGTGGTCCGCCGACCAGGGTCGCCGGTGGGGCTCGTGCACGCCGGCCGACGGCTCGATCCGGGTCTCCGACCGGGTGCGGGGGATGCCGGGCTGGGTGCTCGACTACGTGCTCGTGCACGAGCTGGCCCACCTTGTGGTGACGGGGCACGGTCCGAGGTTCTGGGCACTCGTGGACCGCTACCCCCGTACGGAACGGGCGAGGGGCTTCCTCGACGGCGTGGCGCATGCGGCCGGTCTCGACGTCGGCGACGACGGTGACGACGGTGACGACGGTGACGGCGGTGACGACGGTGACGCGAACGAGGAGGTGCCGACCGACGACGAGAAGGTGCCCGCTGTCGCGGCAGCCGACCCTCGTCCGACCCGTCGAGAGGTCCCGCGGGCGCGTCGGCACGGCCGCCGGGTCATGGGCTGACGGCACCTCCCGACCCGCCCTGCCGGGCGACTCCCGGAGCCGGCGGTCTGGACTCGAGGCCGGGCAGCCGGTCCCCACGCACGTGCTCGAAGATCAGGCTGGTCTCCGCATGGGCGACGGCTGGGTTGCTCGTCACGTGGTCGAGGACGAAGTCACGCAGGGCGGGGGTGTCGGGCACGGCGACGTGCAGGACGTAGTCGGTGGCGCCCGACACGTGGTAGACCGCCACGACCCCGGGCAGTCGGGGAGCAGCGCTCCGGAACCGGTCGATCGCCTCGCGGGTGTGCGCGGACAGCCGGACGGCCACCATGGCCAGCACCGGGTGACCGAGTGCGGCGAGGTCGACGTCGGCGTGGATCCCGCGCAGGACCCCCCGCTCCCGCAGGGCCCGGGTGCGGACCAGGCAGGTGGACGGGGCGACGCCGACGGCGGCGGCCAGGGTGTTGTTCGGCTGCCTCCCGTCCCGGACGAGCTCGCCCAGGATGGCCTGGTCCACGTCGTCGAGTCCCTCGCCCGGACGGGGCCGGGGCGGTGGCCCCGGGGGTCGACGTTCCTTCGGCGCGGTGGGCACAGACCTCACCTCCGCCGTTGATCCTACGGTTGACCCGGATCAGATCGAAGGATCGACGCATCTCTTGCCCACGTGCCGTACGACCTTCGATCCTGGCTGCTCCGACGAGAGGACCCGACATGCCCATCGAGCTCCCC
This sequence comes from Jiangellales bacterium, assembly GCA_035462375.1. Taxonomy (GTDB): domain Bacteria; phylum Actinomycetota; class Actinomycetes; order Jiangellales; family Jiangellaceae; genus DASTQL01. Next base: position 1,163 of record DATHUJ010000022.1, on the reverse strand, counting down.
GCCCTCGACACGCTGGCCGTGCACGCGGGCCGCTCCGACCTGGCCGGTCTCGGCGTCCACGCCCCGCCGTTGGACCTGTCCTCGACGTACCCGCTGCCGGACGTCGAGTCCGGCGGCGACGCCTACGAGCGGCTGGCGGGAGGCGGTCGCCCCGCCGGGGAGGGCGGGCTGGTCTACCAGCGCCTCTGGAACCCCACGGTGGCCCGCTTCGAGAACGCCGTCGCCGATCTCGAGGGAACCGCGGAGGCGGTGGCGTTCGCCTCCGGGATGGCCGCCCTGAGCGCCTGCCTGCTCGCTGCCGCGGCGGGCGGCCGGCGCCACGTCGTGGGCGTCCGACCTCTCTACGGTGGTTCGGACCACCTGCTCGCCACCGGGCTGCTGGAAACGGAGACGACCTGGGCTCCGGCCGATGGCGTTGCGTCGGCGGTGCGGCCCGACACCGGCCTCGTCGTCGTCGAGACGCCTGCCAACCCCACGCTCGACCTCGTCGACCTGCAGGCTCTCGTCGACCAGGCCGGTGACGTGCCAGTGCTGGTCGACAACACCTTCGCCACGCCCGTGCTCCAGCGCCCGGCCCGGTGCGGCGCATCCCTCGTACTACACAGCGCGACGAAGTTCCTCGGCGGCCACGGGGACGCGGTCGGGGGAGTCGTGGCCGTCCCGGCAGCGTGGGCCGCCCGGCTCCGCCGAGTCCGGGCGCTGACGGGGGGCCTCCTGCATCCCCTCGGCGCCTACCTCCTGCACCGCGGACTCCCGACGCTGCCGCTGCGCGTCCGGGCGCAGCAGGCGGGTGCGGCCAAGCTGGCCGGCTGGCTGGCCAGCCAACCCGGGGTTGCCCGCGTGCTCTACCCGGGGCTGCCCGAAGGCGACCCACGCGACCTGGTCGGTCGGCAGATGTCGGGCCCCGGATCCCTGCTGTCCTTCGAGCTCCGGGGCGGTTATGCCGCGGCGGCCACCGTGGCTCGGCAGGTGCGGCTGATCACACACGCCGTGTCGCTCGGGGGCGTGGACACGCTGCTTCAGCACCCGGCGGCGCTCACCCACCGGCCCGTGGCGCCGGAGGCGCGCCCGTGCGCCGGGCTGCTGCGCCTGTCGGTCGGACTCGAGGACGCCGAGGACCTGCGGGCCGACCTGGCCCGGGCACTCGCCGCCGTGGGCTGACC